>JAZKRQ010000042.1:0-17916 GCA_036628575.1 Halapricum sp. | reverse complement strand
TACAGGGCGCGAGTCTCGCACAGCAGCACGTTCTGAGCCTGGGCGTTGGAATCGTTCGATACAGAGGAAGGAAGCAACATAGCGCCGGGGGTCGTCTTCGGCCTCGAACGCCACAAACCTATCTTCCGTCGCCTCGCGCTTGGCCGCCAACGCGCCCATAACGACCGCCCGGCCAGCATCCGACTCCACAATACGGCGAGACTGTAACGCCCGTTTCGCTGTGGACTTCGCTACTCCGTCGCTGTCTTCTGGTTTTGGGCTGTGCTCACTGGCGGTCAAGTGAAAGGCCGCTGGCCGTGGTTCTACCCACAGATACCGGCCACGTCGAGTGGTTTCGAAGAACTCTGGATTGTTCTTGTAGAACCGGCGGGTAAACCGTCCGTCAGCACTGTCAGCGTCGGCCTCGGCGTCGATGACCTTCCGAACCGCGTTAGCGACAACGACACCATGGGGGTTCTCCCGAGCGTATTTCAGCAATTCCGTTTTTTCGTCACTCCGTTGGTGGTCGGCCCACGGAAGATTACACACGGTGTCCCCTGGGGTGGGACTTGGACACGGGGAATCTGCCGATTTACTCATGGCGACCCCCGTGGCTGTCGGTCTCAAGTGGGCGAGACGGCCACTCTGCCAGTTCTGATGGTAAGGATGTCTCGACAACCCGCTGGCTATGTGCGGCCGCTATCTCGTCCATGTAGGCTGCCACAGTGGACGCGTCCAGCCTGACCTTGCTGGCGATTCCCGTGTGCGAAAAACCGAGTTGGCGGTACGCCAGCGCCAGCATAATTGGTCGTTCGTCGTCACCCCACCGAGTCGTGTGGTTGAGATACTGGGCGCGGCGTTCAGCCACACGGTCGTCATCGGTGACCTGCCACCATTCCGGGTCGGCCGCGTCAGGGTCAGCCCACTCGTCGGGTGAGTCGGCCGTCATGCCGACACCCCCTGAAAGTGCTGCTACTGGCTGGTTCGGAGAGTGGGAGAAGAAAGTTCTGAGGTCTGCTTCCTCAGATTATGGGTGAAACTAACCGAACATCTGGCGCATCATGGGGTGCATCTCCATGAGTTGCTCTTCGGCGATCTCCTCGTAGATCTTGTAGGTGATCGACACAGTTAGCAGCAGTCCCGTTCCGGAGACGCCGCCGATAGTGCCCATCATGTTCGCCGCGACTGCGAGCAGCCCGACGAGCGCACCGCCGATGACGGTCACCTGCGGGATGTAGCGTTCGAGCACTTTCTCGAGGACACCGGGGTTCTGGCGGAAGCCAGGGATCTGCATCCCGGAGTTCTGGATCTGCTGGGCCGTCGCTTCCGGCCCCATGTCAGTCGTCTCGACCCAGAAGATGGCGAAGATCGCCCCTCCGATTACCATGAACGTCAGGTCGACGGCAATTCGGAGCAGGACTTGCCACGGTTCCTGACCGCCCGCACCGCCGATGAACCACATCCAGTCCTGCGGGTTATAGATGGGGGCCATGTAGTAGAACAGCCCACCGATGGGCTGCCCCTCGCTATACTGGCCCAGCCAGGCCGGTAGCCCAGTCTGTGAGTTCAGCAACCGACCCAGGAACTGGATATTGGCCTGTAGCGCCCGAACGAGGATCATCGGCAGGACGCTGGCGTAAATGAGCTTAACCGGGAATCGACCTCGTGCGCCCTTCACTCGGGCATGGCTAAGCGGAATCTCGACCCGAACGGACTCGGCGTAGACGACGATCACGAAGATCAGTATTGTCGTCGCGATCGCGAGGAGCCCGGCTATTTGTCCACCGCCGGAACTTTGGAACCCATAGAAGAGGTTCGAGGGTGTCACGGGAAGATCTCCAAGTGCCATCCGGATGTACGCCGGGATGACACCGATAGTTCCACCAGGCAACGCATCGATCGCGATCAGTCCGCCCATCAGGCGCTGGCTCACGCCGGCGATAATGAACAGCCCGACACCGCTACCGACGCCCCACTTGCTGACGACTTCGTCCATGTACAGGATAAGGACACCGCCAGCGAAGACCTGAGCAAATATGAGCCAGTTCACGCTGGCCGGGTCGAGGCCCAGCACCGAGCCGGCCTGCAGGAAGTTCCCCGCGAACACCATAGGCAGACCAGTTAATACGACCATCACGATCACCAGCAGCTTCTGTAGGCCCTGATAGAGGACCTGGTCACGCGGGTTGTTCTGCGTATCGAGACCCAGGAGGTTCGCACCGCCCAGCAGTTGCAGGACGATCGATCCCGTGACGATGGGGCCGATGCCGAGGTGGACGATCGTTCCTTGGCCGCCGGCCAGTATCGACCGGAAACGGCCGAACGCGTCTTCGGACTCTGCCAGCCCGAAGAGGGGCACGTTCGTCAGGAAGAAATACAGGACGAGCACACCCGCGGTCCAGGCTAGCTTCCGTTTGAACGGAACGTGGCGCTCTGGACGTGCCACGGAGGGCATCCGCGTGAGCAGCGGTTCGGCGGTGTCCTTCCAGCTCATTGTTTACTCGTTATCGTCGTCGGACTCGTCTTCACTCTGTCGTTTCTCGTCCAACTCTGTCAGCTCGACGCTACCACCTGCCGCCTCGACTTTCTCGATTGCGCCGTCGGAGAACCCGTCGGCGACGAGTTCGAGTTCGTTTCGGACCTGGCCCGCGCCGAGGACCTTCACCGCGTCGACGTCCTCGCTCGGATCGACGATATCGCGAACGTCGATCCGGTAGCCGCTCTCCGTCTCCTCGGCAAGACCCTCGGCCGCAAGCAGTGGTACGTCCTCGTCGAGCTCGCGAACGTCGATCGTCTCGACGGTTTCTTTGGCCTTCTCCGGACGCGTGAACCCGGACTTGCCCAGCGGCTCGTGGTTGTGGAACTCGTGTTTGTCGCGGCCAGCCGCTCCACGGCCACCACGGTGGCCGGCACCGCGTCGGTTCTTGTGGGTACCGCCGCCGTGAGTGCGTGATCCACGCTGGCGTTTCTTTTTGCTCGTCATTATCGCATCGCCTCCAGTAGCTCGTCGATATCCTCGGTCGCCTGTCTACCGAGCTGTCCGCTCTCCTGGGTCGGGTGTTTGATGCCGTCGTGGCCACCTCGGGGCGGGTGTAGCCGAAGTGTCGGGGACAGTCCCTGCTCTTTCAGCGTCGTTTCCTCGTCCAGCAGCGCTTCGGCCAGCTCGCCGACGCTGTCGTAGTCCGTCTCCCAGGACGCCCACCAGCTGGCCTCGTCGAAGGTATCGCCTTCGAGGGGTTCGGCTCGCTTTTTGAGGACTGTCTCGAGGACGTCCGCGCTGGGTTCGCCGTAGGCGACCCAGTCGTTGACCTTCGTGATCATGCCGCGGTAGGCATCGGTGTCGGGGATCAGCGTCGCGTGATTGACCCGACCGAGATTGAGCATTTCCAGCGTGTCTTCGACGTCGCTGGTCATATTGACTTCACCGCGGACCTGTACGACAGCCTTCATCATTCGATCACCTCACGCTTCTCGTAGGCCTGCTCGGGAACGCGGGCTTCTGCGGTGTTCCGAAGGGCGTTGAACGTCGCCTTCGCGAAGTTGACAGTCGTCCGGGTGTTCCCGCTGGAACGGGTCCAGATGTCTTCGATGCCGGCGAGTTCGAGCACCTTGCGGACGGTCTCCCCGCCCGCCAGGCCCAGCCCGCGCGGCGCGGGCTGAAGCTCGACCTCAACGCTGCCGGCCTTGCCCGTAGTTCGGAGTGCGACCGTGTGCGGTCGGCCACAGCCACACTCCCAGGAGCCACAGCTCCGGGAGACGTCGATGAGGTTAAGCTTCGCGACCTCGATGGCCTTCTGGATCGCGCCGCCGACCTGGTCGTCCCGGCCTTCCGCGTAGCCGACGAGACCGTCGCGGTTGCCCACGACGACCACGCAGCGGAACTTGACTCGGCGACCCGAGTCGGTCATCCGCTGGACCATGTTGATGTCCAGTACCTCGTCCTCCAGGTCGGGGACGAGCTGGTCTACGATCTCCGGTTCTTTCAGCGGCAGCCCGGCGTTGAGGGCGTCCTGCATTGTGTCGATTTCGCCCTCGGCTACTTTCCGGCCGAGCCGCGTCTGTGGTGTCCATCCGTCGCTCATAGGTCTATGTCCTCCTCGAGGAGCGTCTCCCGCGTCTCATCGAAGTGTGCGGGTAGCTCCGTCGCGTCGAAGTCCCCACTGTAGAGGCCCTCATCGAGGGATTCGGCGTACTCGGCGATGTGCTCGCCGGTCGTCCGTTCCCAGTCTGCGAGGACGTCGTCGTTGTGGGGGATTTCCAGGCCGGCGTCGATTGCGCCTTCCTGCACTGCGAAAACTTTACTACCAGGTGTCGGGGTGTTGAGTCCGATGTCCAGCACGGCCGACTCGTAGCCGGCCTCGACGGCGCGAAGGCCCGCCAGCAGCCCCGTCAGGTACGCAGCGGGGAGATTACCCGTTGGGGCCTCCCATCCGTACTCTTCGAGATCGCTGGAGACGGCACTCGCGACCGTCTGATCGCCCTTCGGGCCGCGAATCACCAGCTGCGCCCTGACGTGTTTGTTGCTCTTGCGAGCAACCAGGCGTGGTTCGCCGGATTTCAGCAGGCGCAACCGCTGATGGTAATCCGTCCGGGCCTCTCGGCGCCGGCGCATCGGCACGTTGTATCGTGGTCCTGTCGCCATCAGTTCTCACCGAATTGGTTTTCGATATACCGCTCGAGGTCGGCGATGGAATCGAATTCGCCGCCGCTCGCGCGGTCGTATAGCGTGCGGTACTCCGTAGCGGTCAGCTCGTCTTCCTCGTCGCGAAGCTCACGCAGTCGACGCCGCTGGGCGCGGATGCGCGACCGCCACTCGTCTTTCTCGTTCTCTCGGCCGCCGGCTTTCCCTTTTCGGGTACCGTGTCCCTTCTGATGGCCGTAGGAACGCTTCTGCTGGCGTTCCTTTGCGCGGCCGCGGGAGTTGCCGTCAGCGTCTTTCGCCTGAATGAGACCGTCCTCGACCAGCTCGCGAACGTCGTCTCGCGTGATCGCATCAGCGATCTCACCTTGTTCGTCGGGGTCGAACCAGACGCGTCCCTCTCCGACGTCCAGAACGTCCGCAGCCAGTCGCTTCTGTGCGCTCAGATCAGTCATTCTGAAACCTCCACTTCGACGTAGGTGGGATTAAGGACGCGAATGCCGGCGTCTTCGGCTTCTTCCTCGATCCGTTCGCGCTTGCGCGCGCCGACTTTCGAGGCGATGCGCACCGCCTGGGTGTCACCGTCGACGTCTTCGAGGTCATCGACGTTGTGCACGCGGATCTCCTCGAAGCCGCTCGGGTGTAACCCGCGGACAGCTTCCGGCGTCCGGAAGCCGGCCTCGACCTTCGGACCCTTGCCCTTGTGGCCGCGCCGCTGCTTGGAGAGGCCACCGCGAGGCTTGCGCCACGAGGTCGGGGTGCGCTTTTTCTTGTGGTAGTCCTGTCGGTTGAACTGCGGCTTGCCGACCCGATTACGCTTCGTCAGCAACCGCTCGGTCTCTTCGTCCAGGTCGGGGGTCTTCTCGACCAGACCGCGGGGCTGGAGTTCGGTCTCGACCTCCTCTTCCGTTTCGGCTTCCGCTTCTTCTTCCTCTTCGACCTCTGCCTCGGCCTCTTCGGAGACCTCGAGTCCGCCGACATCGGCCTTGATCCGGGCAGCCAGCGCGTTGCCGACCCCGTTGGCCTCCGCGAGCTCCTCCTGAGAGGCAGCTCTGACGTCTTCGACGGATTCGAAACCGGCCTCGATCAGCGCTTCGGCTTTCGCATCGCCGACGCCGCTGATGTCCGTCAGTTCCTCGTATTCGTCCGCCATCAGGCGCCACCTCGGTTCGGTTTCTGCGTGATATAGACGCCGTCCTGGAAGACGCGAACGTCTTTGTCCGTGACGCGGGTCATCTGCTCGATGTCGGCAGCCGTCTGGCCGACCGCTTCGATGTCCGGCCCGGAGAGAGTAATCTCCTCGCCGTCGACTTCGATGTCGGTATCGCCGTGGATGGGCGTCTTCCGCGGGGCCTTCTCCCCGAGGAAGTTGTCGATGACGAATTCGTCGCCCTCCGCGCGGACCTGCATCGGGAAGTGGGAGTAGAAGACTTCCATCTCGTACTCCCAGCCTTCGGTAACCCCGTGGAACATGTTCTCCACGTGGCTCTCGAAGGTGCCGATGGTCGCGCGGGTTTTGGCGTCTTCGGCCTCGGACTCGATGACGACCTCGCCGTCTTCGACTTCGACCGAGACATCCGGGTACCACAGTCGGCGCGTGACGCTACCGTTCGGTCCTTCGACTGTCAGCTCGAGATGGTCCATCTCGGCGCTGACTTCCTCCGGAATCTCGAGTGCTGTTCGTGCCATTGTTAGTATACGTAGGCGATCACCTGGCCACCGATGCCCTCCTCGCGGGCCTCGTAGTGGCTCATGATGCCGTGGCTGGTGGATACAACGAGCGTCCCGTAGTCACGGGCGGGGAGGAACCGCTTCTCCCACTTCTCGAACTCGTCAGCGCCCGCCGAATAGCGGGGCTGAACCGAGCCACACTCGTTGATCGCACCCTTCAATTCGACCTCGAACTTCCCGGCTTTGCCGTCGTCGACGAACTCGAAGCCGCCGACGTACCCGCGGTCGTAGAAGACCTCGAGTACGCTGCCGATCTCGTTCGAGGCGGGCGTAACTGTCTGGGTCAGCTTTCCGACGCTCTCGGCGTTATCGACTGCCGACAGCGCGTTGCTGAGTGGATCGTTTCCTGTCATTGTTAGCTGTACTTCTCGAATCCCATGTCCCGGGAGATCTCGCGGAAGCACTGCCGGCAGAGCCAGATATCGTACTTCCCGACCAGTCCCTGCTCGCGACCGCAGCGCTGGCAGGTCTCCATCTGTTCGGTTCGCTTGGCGGCCTGCTCGCCGGTCGCTTCTTCAGATTCTGTTTCGGATTCGCTCATTCGGTCACCTCCACGTCGAAGGTCGACTCGACGAACGAGATCGCATCCTCGGGATCGAGTCGATGGTTAGACGGGATCGGACGGGCGGCCTTGTCGCGTTTCTTGACGCGATAGCCCGGACGCACGAGGTTGACCGTTACGTCTAGCCCGTAGATCCCGATCGTCGGGTCGTACTCCTGGCTCGGGAACTCCGTATGCTCCTCGACGCCGAAGCTGAAGTTACCGGTGTCGTCGAACTGTCCGGCACCGATATCGACGAGCGGTAGGGCCTTCTCCAGGAAGGATTCGGCCTGTTCGTTCCGCAGGGTGACCTTCGCACCGATGGGATCGCCCTGGCGGATGTTGAACTCCCCAACGGTCTCTTTGGCCTGGGTCCGAACGGACGTCTGGCCAGTCACCTCTTCGATAATCTCCTCGGCGTTGGCGAGTTCGCGACCGCCCTCGCCGACGCCCATGTGGACGACGACCTTCTCGATGCGCGGCTCGCGCATCTCGTGGAAATCGCTGTCCGCGGTTTCCGAACTCATTCGTCGTCACCTCCGTCCTCGTCGTCGGTCTCGGCCTCGTCGTCGGTCTCGGCCTCGTCGTCGTCGACCTCTTCGTCTTCTTCGACGTCTTCGGAAGCCTCATCCTCATCGTCACTCGTGAAGTTCTCGTCGATCACGACGACGTATTCTTCGACCGTCTCGAAGCCGTCGCCGTCCTCTTGAGAGACGAGGACGTTGTTCGGAGCGCTGCTGGCGGTGACCTGGATCTCGTCGATAGTGCCGATCTCTCCGGCGTGTTGTCCATCGACGGCGGTCACGAGTGCGCCCTCCTCGTACTCGAAGTGAGCGACGATCTCGTCGTCCTCGTTGGCGATGACGATCGAGTCGCCTCCGCTGTAGTCCTCTGCGTCTTCGACCAGGAGTGTGTGACCGTCGTGCAGCGTCAGCTGGACATCCCCGCCGGGGACGTCCTGTTTGCCGACGATCTTCCCGAGCTTGGACTCGGCGGCATCGGCGTCAATGGGGGTCAGCGCGAGCCGACCGCCCTCGCCGGGGAACACGCGGTAGGACTCCTCGCGCTCCTTGAACGCCAGGATGTCGAACATCCCGACCGGCCGCGACTCGTCGCTGACCGGTTCGCCGTTGATCAGGACCTGGTCCTGGTTGAGTGCGTATCGGGCTTCCTTACGGCTGTCCGCGTACCCCAGGACGTCCCGAAGGACGATCAGCAGGGGCACCCCGTCCTCACCGTGCGGGCCGGCGTCGGCCTTGACGGTGAACGTCTGAGTCTTGCGCTCGACTGGCCAGCTGTTCGGTACCGAAAGTCGTTTCTGATGGTTGCTCATGCGCTATCCTCCTCCGATTCCAGACGCGCCTGCCGCCGCTCGTCCGAGAGATCGAGGTCGGTCACGCGGAGGTTACTCGTCTCCAGCGGCCGGGGCACTTCCTCGCCGTCGGCCGTCTCTAGCGTGACATCCTCGACGTGGACGACGGCGTCGCGGAGGTCTACGTCGACGACCTCGGCTTCTTCGCCGGCGTAGTCGCCACGCATGACCTCGACGGTGTCGCCCTCGTTGACGCGGACAGACCGCTGGCCGTACTCCTCGCGGAGGTCCTCGGACAGGGTCGCCCGTACCTGCTTCTGCTTCTCGTGCAGCGGGGCGCGCCGTTTGGTCGTTCGCTGTTTGGATGGTTGTTCGCTCATAGTCATACGATCATCGTCGCCGTAGAGGCAATACTGCCGAACCGCTCTGCGACCTCCCGTGCGACGGGACCCTTGATTTCAGTCCCGCGGGGATCCTCGTTCTCGTCGACGATGACGGCCGCGTTATCCTCGTATTTGACACGCGTGCCGTCGGGACGACGGATCGGCTTGCGCTGTCGGATGATCACCGCTTCCAGCACCTGGCGACGCATCTCGGGCGTCCCCTTGGTGACCGAAACGGTGATCTTGTCACCCAGGCCCGCCTTCGGATGGCGGTTCTTGGTGCCCTGGTAGTTGGAGATGCTGATCACTTTGAGTTCGCGTGCGCCGGTGTTGTCGGCGCAATTGATCAGCGACCCCTTCTCCAGGCCCTGGGTCACGTCTGCTTTGAGCGCTTCCATTAGTCGTCACCTCTGTCGATGGAAACTACAACGTGGGATTTGGTCTTCGAGAGCGGTCGTGTCTCTGCTATCGTGACCGTGTCGCCGACCTCGATATCGAGGCATGGCGGTGCGTGCGCGGGCACCCGGGACCGACGCTTCATGTATCGGTCGTATTTGGGTACCTTGACGTCGTACTCGCGTTCGACGACGACGGTCTTCTCCATGTCGGTGGAGGCGACTGTGCCTTCGAGTGCCTGTCCGCGCACCGAGAGGGTGCCGTGGAACGGACAGTTCTCGTCGTCACAGGTCGTCTCCGGTTCCTGTACGTTCAGTCCTATCGCCATTTGGAATCACCTGTGTGTTCTGTGCGTCGGGCCGGTCGTGCGACGAGTCGTTCGCCCTCCACGCGGACCCGTTGTCCGTCCGGGAGGGTGAACTCGAACGTCGCCGCCGCCTTCGGCACCTGCTTCTCGCGGGCGCGAGGCGGTGACACCGCCTCGAACTCGCGGCGCGTAGCGCCGCGCTGGCCCGCTCGAACGCCTCGCGGAACGTCGTTCCGCGCTGGCCACGCCCGATCGTCTCGCTCGACGTGCAACGTGTTGGTCGTCTCGACGACGACCTCGCCTTCGATGTCCAGCAGGTCGGGGTTCGACGCCGCGACGACGCGGACGTCGAGACCGACCAGTTCGTGTCGCGCGAGCGTTTCGGGCGTGCGTGACATCTCACTCGTCCTCCGCGTCGTCGAGGTCTCTCTTCTCGCGGCTGACACCGCTGCGACAGCGCGGCGATCTCATTCGAGATCACCCTCTTCCCGCTGGACCGTTTTGATCCGCGCGATGGTCCTGCGGAGTTCACCGATGCGACCGGGGTTGTCCGGCGCACCACCCGCGGCCTTGACGGCCTGGGCGTTCAGCAGTTCGGTCTCCAGTTCTTCGAGTTCGTTCTGTCGCTCCGCGGGCGTCATGTCCCGCAGCTCCTCGACGTGGATGATGCTCATTCGTCGTCACCCTCCTCGTCGACAGCTGTGTCTTCCTCGTCCATTTCGTCCAGGAGTTCCTCGGCTTCCGCCTCGGTCTCCTCGTCGAGTTCCTCGTCGACGGCTTCGTCGAGTTCTTCGAACTCGTCCTCGACGCCCTCGTCATCGGGAACTTCGACCTCTTCGAAGTCCTCGGGCGCTTCTTCGACGACCTCCTCGTCGACGTCTGGCACCTCCTCAGCTTCGGCATCGGCCGTCGCTGCCTCGCCCTCGTCTTCGGGCTCGCCTTCGAGCAACTCCTCGACGGACTCACCCTCGACGTCCTCGACGTAATCGGCGACGTCGACGTCGTCGTAGATCTCGAAGTCGTCCGGGAGCTCGGCCTCGGGCGGGATGATCTTGACGTCAACTCCGATCGTACCGAGCTTCATGACGGCGACGCCCTGGCCGTGATCGACGATCTCCTGGGCGGGTTCGCCGTTGTGCTTGATGTAGCCACGGTTGAACTTCTCCACGCGAGAGCGCGCGCCCGTGACTTTCCCCGAGAGAACGATCTCGGCGCCCTTCGCGCCGGCCTCCATGATCCGGTCGATCGTAGTGTGACCGGCCTTCCGGAAGTACCAGCCGCGTTCGAGGGCGTTGGCGAGTCTATCGGCGACGATCTGGGCGTTCAGGTCCGGCTCTTCGACCTCCTGGACGTCGACCTGCGGATCTTCGAGGTCGAACTCTTCTTCCAGGGTGGTCGTGAGCTTGCGAATGTTCTTCCCGCCCTTGCCGATGACCATGCCGGGCTTCTCGGCCTTGAGGACGATCTGCGTCCCCATCGGGGTCTTGGCGACGTCCATGCCACCGTAGCCCGCACGGCCCAGTTCTTCGGCGAAGAACTCGTCGATCTGGGTCCGCTGGAGGCCGTCCTCGATGAACTGCTGTTCGTCTGCCATTATTCTTCGACCTCCTCAAGGATGAGTTCGACGTCGACTTCCATGCTGTTGAACGCCGAGGCACGCCCCATCGCGCGGGGCTGGCGGCCCTGGGTCTCGCCGACCTTGTGGGCGGCGCAGTGCATGACTTCCATGGACTCGCCGTCGAAGCCCTGCTCGTCGGCGTTGCCGATGGCGTTCTGCAGCAGGTCCAGGAAGGCCCCGGCGGCCTTCGCTGGGAAGCGGCCGGCGTCCCAACCGTCGATGTTCTTTCGATGACCGACGCCCGAGTTGTGCTGGCGGAAGGGGACCGGCTGGTCACCTTCGACGACAGCTTCGAGGTACTCGACAGCCTCGCCGGCTGTCTTGCCCTTGATCTCCCGGGCGATGGCCTTGCTGTGCTTGTGGCTCATCTGCCGCTCCCGAAGCATCGCTTTCGCCGTTGTTTCGGGGTCGGCGTCGACTGAGTAGCTGATTCCCATATTTACTTGAGCGGTACGAACTTCGAGGAACGGGTCGCCCCGATGCCGGCCTGTCCGTGTTCGACCGACGTCCGGGTGAGCTGGAACTCGCCCAGGTAGTGCCCGAGCATCTCCGGCTCGACCTTCACGCGCTCGAAGCTCTGCCCGTTGTGGACGGCGAAGGTCAGCCCGACCATCTCCGGGACGATCGGCATGTCCCGCAGGTGTGTCCGGATCGGGTTGTTGGCCGTCTCGTCTTCTTCGGCCTCGCGTGCCTCTTCGAGCAGCTGTTCCTTCTCGTAGGACAGGCCTCGTTCGATACTTCGCCGCACGCGTGCGGGGAGCAGTTCCGCGACTTCCTCGAGTTCCATGTCCTGCAGCTCGTCGAGCGTGTAGCCACGGTAGGTAAACTCGCCTTCGTGGCCGATCTGATATTCAGAACTCATTCTTCACCACCGCGGCCGGTGCGCCGCGAGGAGATGTCCCCGACTTTCCGTCCCGGCGGGGCGTTCCGGGAGATCGATTTGGGCTTGCCCGGGTGCTGGCGGCCGCCACCACCGAACGGGTGGTCGACGGCGTTCATCGCCACACCGCGGACCCGCGGCCAGACCATGCCGCGCGCTTTGGCCTTGTGGTGTTTCTTCCCGGCCTTGACCAGCGGCTTCTCCGTTCGACCGCCGCCGGCGACCACGCCAATCGTGGCCCGACACTGCGGATCGAGACGTTTGAACTCCCCGCTTGGGAGTTTCACGACCGCGACGTTGCGGTCGTGACTGATCAGCTGGCCGTTGACACCCGAGGCGCGGGCGAACTTGCCACCGTCGCCCTGATTGGATTCGATGTTACAGATCTGAACCCCTTCAGGGATCTCCGCGAGCGGGAGCGTGTTTCCAGGGGCGATCTCGGCGCTGACGCCGACCTGGATCTCGTCGCCCACGCCGATACCTTCCGGCGCGAGCACGAGCCGCTGGTCGCCGTCCTCGAACTGGACAGCCGCGATCGGTGCCGAGCGGGCCGGGTCGTGTTCGATGTCCACGACCTCGCCGGCGACGACGTCGCCGTCCTCGGTCTTACGGTGCTGCAGATCGGATTTGTAGCGGTGCGAGGGGGCACGGAAAGTCGGCGTCCCGCGACCTCGTCGCTGTCCGCGAATTCGTCGTCCCATCGTTAGAACACCCCGATTCGGGAGGCGACTTCCTGGGCGTCATCCGCCTCGGAGAGGGTCACCTCGGCCTTCTTGTTTCCGTCCATCGTTACCATCGACGTCACGTTCTCAACGGTGACGTCGAACTGTGCCTCGATCGCGTCACGGATCTCCGCCTTCGTCGCGTCGACGTGGACGATGAACAGTAGTTTGTTCTGGAAGTCCATCTTGTCCATCGCCTTCTCGGTCACGTGCGGATGCTTGATGACGTCGTGTGTGCTCATCGGTCGGACACCTCCGCGACGGCGCTTTCGGTCCAGATTGTCAGCCGACCGGCGTCCGCGCCCGGCGCGAGGTCTTCGGCGTTGACCTCCGTGGCAGTCGCGACGTCGGCTCCGGCGAGATTGCGAGCAGCCTTCGAGGGCTCCTCGCTCGTCACGAACAGGATAGACTTCGGACGGCGGTACTTCCGCCCCCGTGTCGAACCCTGACCGGCCTTGATCTTCGTCTCGTCGGCGCGCTCGATGTCGGCGTCGACGCCAAGTGCTTCGAGCACGTCGAGGACCTCCTGGGTCTTCACGAGGTCCTCGAAGTCGTCGCTCACGACGAGCGGAAGTTCGAGGTCCTCGTCGAATTCGTGACCGCGATCGGCCACGACCTCGGTGTCAGCGGTGGCCGCGATGGCCGACTGGATCGCCAGCTGGCGTTCCTTGTCGTTGAGGCCGAGGCCCTGGTCTTTCTGTTCTTTCGGCGGGTGTGCCCGACGGCCGGAGACGGCCTGGGGGACCCGCTTTGCGGTACCATCTTGGCGCGGGACGTGTGCCTGCCCGCGACCGCTGCCGAACGACTCGGCAGGTGTTCGGAGGCCGGCGTAGTCGTCGCTGCCGTAGTCCTGCTTTCGGTTTGCCTGGGCGGCTTCTACCGCGCGCTTGATGAGATCGGGCCGGAAGGTCGTCTCGAATACTTCCGGGAGGTCGATCTCGTCGCCGGCGTCGCCGTCGAGATCATATACTGTAGCCTGCATTCAGGTCACCCCTGGTTGGAGTCGGTGGAGACGTAGCGCAACTCGGGATCGAGTCGCGGGCTATCGCTCGGGCGGACAGCCGGTCGGAAGCGCACAAGGCGCTGCTGCGGACCGGGAACTGACCCTTTGACCAGCGTGTAGTCGCCCTCGACCTCGCCGTAGTTGACGAAGCCACCCTCGGGGGTGACCTCATCGTCGCCGATGTCGAGCAGTCGCTTGTTCAGCTCCGTTCGCTGGTGGTAGCCGGTCTGTCCCTGCTGGGGAACGGTCGACCGGACGCGGGAGGGATTCCACGGACCGAGGTTACCGATCCGGCGCCGCCATCCCTGGCGGGCGTGTTTCCCCTTCCGCTTCTGGACGCCCCACCGCTTGACGGGACCCTGTGTCCCCTTGCCGGTGGTGACGCCCGCGACGTCAGCGTACTCGCCCGCGCGGAACACGTCGTTCATCGCGTGCTCGCCCCCGTCTTCGACGAGGTCGAGCCCGTGTTCGACGCGATCGGCGAGCGAGCCGCCGCCAACGCGTGTCTCCATCACGTCGGGTTCTTTCTTCGGGACGCCGTCGAGTTCGCTGGGTACGGTGTGCGTGATGAGACGCACGTCGCCCAGGTCTCCCGACTCGAGAGCGTCCTCGATCTGTGCCTCTGCACCGTCGGATCCGTCCTCGGGAAGGTCCAGTGCCCGGTCGAGTTCCGTGTGGAACTCGTCGGTCCAGACTTCCGTCAGCGGCCGGAGTCCGTACGGCGTGTCTTCGTAAGCCCGAAGCGCGACCGCGCGCATCGGCGGCGTCTCGACGACGGTGACGGGAACGGTCGTCTCCATCCCCTCGCGTGGCGAGTTGGGTTCGTCGTTGATGAGAACGACGTGCGTCATCCCGGCCTTGTAACCGGCGAAACCCTGTACGCCAGGCTGTCCATCGTCTTCGGGCCAGCTGTTGAACCGCGGCGTCTCGCTGGCCGTCCGCTTGCGCGGGCCGAAGCCCATCGAGCCTTTGCGTGGTCTGCTTGGTTGTGGCATCGGATTTTCACTCCGTGAGACTGAGACAGGCCAGTGTTGCGAACATCGCTTCTTCCGTTCGCACTACGTCGCTGCCTTGATCCGGGATCGTGTTCAGCCAGAGGTCGAATCGGGTGGCGTCCGATTCGGATCCGGTGACCACATCGTCGATGTCCGTGGGCCCGACCTCGTCTGGGTCAATCCCCAGTATGTCGGGCAAGCCGCGCTCCGGCGCCCCGAAGGCGATGGTCACATCGCCCGCGTAGGTGTCCTCATTGTGGATCGCCTCGACCAGCTGGCCGAGACGGTCGGTGGTGAGTTCGACACCGTAGCGCGAGGATGCGATCCGAACGCCTGCGTCGGCACGCGAGAGCGCCGCGTCGAGGTCCGCCCGATCGACGGCGAACCCCGGAAGGGGTTCGTCGACGAGCTTCGCGCGGACCGGTCGTCGCGAATAGATCCTGACGGCAACGCGCTCCCCCTCGGCCACCTCCATCTCGGAGGGAACGGCGAGAGAGATCGGGTGTTGCATGCCGCAATTGACCCGAACGCGCCCATCAGATCCGACCTCGGTCACGAGTCCCTGTCTCAACGACCCCGAATCGTTCGATCCGGAGCCGGTCCGTGGTGTCACGTGGAGCGGCGGCAGGACGCCAACGGACTCCAGTTCGCCCCGCTTGCCCCACACCTCCTTTCGGAGGTACGGCGGCGTCGCGGCGTACCGTAAGACGGTTTCGACGAACCCGCCGTCCAACTTCCCTTCGCCGTCAGGGTCGGGGATGATCGTCAGCCGATCCGCCCGGAAGACCGTGGCCGCGCGGGCCACGTAACCGAGTTTGCGAGTCGCCTCGCGTTTGTCCTCGGATTCCCGGGTGAGGGACGACGGCACGAGCACGTTGGTCGTCATGCCGTGACGCTTCCACGTCACGCCACTAGACTGTAGCGATTAGTCTCCGTGCCATACTTAAAAGGATAGCGCTTCGAGGCCGGAATGGAAGGGCCTCACATGAGTGTGAGGGGTCCACAAGCACTTCTCTCGCCTGTGGTGTCACGCGAGACTTGCCGGTACCCGAACCGTCGGCGTTCGTTTCATAGTGGCTACTGGAACGATTTACCATTCGACCCAACGCTGTCGGGCGGTCGAACCGGGGCAGACTTACAGTATTCAGTATCAATCAGTGTGGACGTCGGCCACTTCGAATCTTCCGCCACCAGCATCGCTATCGGTAACACGGATATTCTGTACTTGTGCGTCGATGCTCTGCAACCCGCGATCGTTCCGCGGTCGGCGACAGACTCTCCGACACGCTGACACGGAACACTGTCCCATGAATTCGCTACCAGGCAGTCGATTCGGAAGCCTTTTATTTCTCTCCCCGGTTTGATTCGAATGCGAAGTACCACACTACGCTGGTGTTGAGCGAGCACGGCGTGCTCGCGATGCTCAGCGTGAACGAAGTGAGCGCTGGTGGTGTAGTGGTATCACAGGACCCTGCCACGGTCCTAACCCGAGTTCAAATCTCGGCCAGCGCACTTCTCTCGAACGCAATACCGCGAGCGGCCACTATACGTGTCGCTCGTGTTTCGTGAGAGTGCATGTGAGGCGCAGAGATTTGAGTCTGTGAAGCGACTGCCGCATCCACTCCCCGAAGTATGACGATACCCCCGTTACAGTATTAAAAACCTCTAACACTGTCGATCACGGAGTTTCTCTCCAATCGATGTTCTATGTCGAAGAATTCGGGCTCTTGATCGGCGCGATTGCTCTCGGTGCGGTACATGGTATCGAACCAGGACACGGCTGGCCCGTTGCCGCCTCATATGCTCTCGATCAAACGAACAAATGGGTGTACGGATTCGCGGCGAGTTTCATCCTTGGTGTCGGTCACCTCATCAGCAGTCTTGCGATGGTGGGGGCCTTCTTCTACGCAAAGGACTATTTCAGCCTCACGCAGGTCAACGAACCGATCACAGTTTTCGGTAGTATCCAGATCGGCGGTCCAGTCAGCCTCGTGGCCGGTGTTTTGCTCATCGTTCTCGGCATTCGCGAGTACTTCCACGGCCATTCGCACGGGGATCACGATGCCAGCCACGGGCACGCTCACGACTCTGGCCAACACCAGGACCAGAGTCATATTCACGGCCCCGATGATCACCTCAGCCACGAGCACGGGCAGGCTCACTCCCAGGACCACGATTCGGGTGGCGTACTGGTCCGTCTGAAATCCCTCATTCCGTTCGTCAGTGGTCAGGAGCACTCACACGGTGACCTCGACGAGGCCGCCGACCGGGGTCTTCTCGGTATCGCGTGGTTCGCGTTCCTCCTCGGGTTTGCTCACGAGGAAGAATTCGAGATCATTGCTCTCTGTGCCGGATCGAACTATTGCCTCGAACTGATGAGCGCGTATGCCATCACTGTCATCGCGGGGATTGTCGGGCTGACGATGCTGTTGATCCTGGGTTACCACCACTTCGAGGAACGGGTCAAGCGCTACACACCGTATCTTCCTGCGTTCTCCGCCGCCGTTCTCATCATAATGGGGGTTGGATTTATCACCGGAGTCTTCTGATAGGGATTAACGTAGCCGGTCGGGGACATTCTCACTCCGATCAGGTGATCGGATCGACGTGCTCGATTGAAATAGATGGATTCCTACGCTAATCCCTATGATAGTCACTATGAGTCGTGCTAAGCGCGAGGCAGGTCAGTATTTCGCAGTGCATTTGCCCGAAATCGGCTGTTCCAGTCGATTCGGGGTTGGATAGAACTGGAATTCATGCGGCGAGAGCGGCGCCCCTACCTGGACGAGCGGTCGTCGTATGTTCCGTTCGGAATTGGTCACGCTCCCGTCCGACTACGACTGTCCTGGTCAGACGCCAGGATCGTCTCACCTGCTCGGACTGGTTCACCACGTTCGACTTCGAGATCCGAGCGCGTGACCGACGGCGGGAAGAGGACGTCGACGCGACTACCGAAGGAGATGTGGCCGATCCGCTCACCACGGTTGACCGAATCGTCCACCGCAACGTGAGGATGGATTCTACGTGCGAACGCGCCCGCGATCAACGTCACCCGGTACTCGGGGAAGTCCACATGGACCCTCTCGTTGCGGTCCGATTCTTTCGAGAACGCTGGCCGGTGAGCGCCCGGCGAATGCGTGACCGCCTCTATGCGCCCGGGTGTCGGCGCCCGATTGACGTGGACATGATGGAGATTCATGAACACGCCAACGCGCAGCCGACCGTCCTCCTCACGGAGCACTGAAACGGTTCCGTCTGCCGGCGAGACGAACCCTGACTCGGGGACGTTCCGATCGGGATCACGATGGAAGTACAATATGGCGATGCCCGCCAGTGCCGTTCCGGCCCCGCCCGCCGGCGAGAACCACATGAGTGGCCCTGCGACCAGTAACAGCGGTAACGCGTACGAC
>JAZKRQ010000041.1:0-18059 GCA_036628575.1 Halapricum sp. | reverse complement strand
TCATCTTTCGATGGTACTTCCAAACAGGTGATGGCGCATCGACACCCCCTGATCGTTACTCGTTTTCTTATTTTGAATATTCTTACTCAAATGCGTGATGAGGAATGCAGAAACTCTTCATGCCCGAGCAAGCGCGGTCTCACGAGACCTGTGAGAATCCTATTGACGGGACTTCAACCGGCAATATGGTGACTACTGTATGTCTGTTCCGGGTCGACCGAAGGATAGCGTCCTGGCGAGTGACGCGAGCCAGGGCTCGGGAGACGTGTCTCCCGGCGCGCGGTCGACCCGGTAAATCGTTACAGTAGTCACTATAATATCGAGGGTTGCGTAGCTACTCCCGGATTTTAGATAACGAGTG
Source organism: Halapricum sp. (assembly GCA_036628575.1). GTDB lineage: Archaea > Halobacteriota > Halobacteria > Halobacteriales > Haloarculaceae > Halapricum. Next base: position 17,698 of record JAZKRQ010000041.1, on the reverse strand, counting down.
GAAAGCGGACCAGCCGGGCGAAAAACGCCCGGCGGTTCGCTTGCCGCCCTGAATTGGTCCCCGCTGACGCTTCGGCCCTCCAAGCGAAGCGTCGTGCTGAACTCCGGGATGAGTTGACTTAAAAGTACCGACACTCGATCGATCCGTCCGTCGCTGTAGGGGTCGCACTTGTGACTGTAGTGATCAACTACCCGAGAAAACGCGGAACTCGGATTTTTCGGCAGTTTCTCTCGGTTATGAACTGGGTTAACGGTTCTGCCAGGCCGTCGTTTTCACGGGACTGTCGAAGGCGATAACTTGCCGGTCGATGGCTAACAGATTTCGCTGGTACCATGCTACGATAACCACTATCCGGTACGGGAACGTATCCGCAACCATGAAAATACGCGGCGAACGCGAGTGTCAATCGTGCGGGTCTCGGTGGTCGTACTATGAAACGGGATCGATCACGTGTCCGGAATGCGGTAGTATACGGAGTGTCGGTGTGGACGATCGGACAGAACACACGGATAATCCTGCCAGTCTGGATCTTGGACCAGTCAGAGAAGCCCTTGATGGCGATACACTGGCCCAGGTCGCTGAACGAGCAGTCGAGCAGTGTCGCGCGTACACTCGCGAGCGGGGGTTCGTGCGTGGCGGGGAACTGCAGCCATTGGACGCGAGGTACGTCGCAGCGGTCGAGCTCAGGCACGTCGCAGCCGAACTCGCGCGCACGATCCGGATCAGCGACGACGAAGAACTGTACTTCCTCTCGATGGTCCGCGGTGCTGAGTCCGGCGAACGGCCGCCGCCGTCCGAGGTACCTGATTCGCTCGCCGCACCGCGGGGGCTTGCCACAGCGACGATCATCGACGATTACCGCCGAGATCTGACCCGCTATCTCTCGGACAACCGCGATTCCCAAGCGCGGACCACAATGGGTCGGTTCGTCGACCACAGGAAACGCATCGCAGCGCTCGATGGTGCGGTCCCGGTCGAAACCTCCGAATCGCTCGTCCAGGCACTGACGGATCTGAGTTACTACGCGGTCTCGGGCGACGAATCAGTGCTGGCCGCCGCGCGGGAACGCCTCGATAGCCTTGAGGTCTAGGGAAGTTCGACGTCTACGTTCGCGGCGGCACTCGCTGCCTTCACTGTGTTATACAACAACATCGCTCGGGTCATCGGTCCCACGCCGCCCGGGACGGGCGTAATCGCGCTGGCTTTTTGCTTGGCGCTGTCGAATTCGACGTCACCGACCAGTTCGTATCCTTTCTCGTTATCGGCGTCCACGCGATTGATACCGACGTCAATGACAACGGCACCCTCTGAGAGCATCGCGCCATCGATCATCTCCGGAACGCCCGCAGCTGCGACGACGATATCAGCGTCTCGGGTCCTGGCGGCGAGATCCTGGGTCCGGGAGTGACAGATCGTCGTCGTCGCGTTGCCGCCCGGCGCTTTCTGGATAAAGAGGTTCGCCATCGGTTTGCCGACGATGTCCGACCGCCCGACCACTACCGCGTGCTTGCCCTCAGTGTCTACGTCGGCGGCCTCCAGCAGTTTCTGAATCCCGTGTGGCGTACAGGGTTTGTATCGAGGGTCGCCCGCCACGAGCCGCCCGACGTTCTCGGGGTGGAACCCGTCGACGTCCTTCTCGGGGTCGATCGATCGTAACACAGCGCGCTGATCGACGTGATCCGGAACTGGCATCTGGACGAGGATTCCGTCGACGTCATCGTCCGCGTTCAGTTCCTCGATCGTCTCGAACAATTCCTCTGCGGGTGCGTCGGTATCGATTTCGATGTCGATCGCCTCGATTCCGACCTCCTCGCAATCGTCCTGTTTCATCGAGACGTACGTCTCGCTGGCAGGATCGTCGCTCATCAATACGGTTGCAAGCGTCGGGGTCACCCCGGCATCTTCGAGCGTGTCGATGCTCTCACTCAGTTCGTCACGGATCGACTGGGCGACGGCGTTCCCGTCGATAATCTGTGTCATTACCTCAACGAGGGCGTCCACGGTCCATGAACGTCCCGGAATCGATCGCTTGCTGCGCGAGTGGTAGGCGTTATCAGGTATCCGTCGACGATCCGTCTTCGTCCGCCAACGATAACGACATCGCCGTGTGGGAGCTCCAGTCCTCATAGACCACAGAGACAGCTTTGGGCCTCCCCGAGACTTCGATCTTCACGCTATCGCCGGCCCCTATATCGTCTTCCCTGTCCGTCCATACCTCATGCGGCTGTGACGAGCTGTCAGTGTAAACCCGCATTTCCAGCGCGTCCGGATCGAGAGCAGCGTCCGTCCGTGAGGTGATCGTCAGCTCCCCGGCGTCGGCGTCGTAGTCGTAATCAAACGCCATTTCGGGGTGGGCCGACTCGTCGAACCCTGTTACTGGATCCGCCGGGACCGTCCAGTCGACGGTGATCTCCTCGCCGAGTTTGGCTTCGATCTCGATGCTGTCGCCGGGTTCGACCGTTTGATACTCCGAGCTGAACTGGATGTCGGCCGTTTCTTCGCCCACTCGAACCGTGAGCTCGTCGGCTGGCCACGACCCCTCACCGGCATACGACAGTTGGACCGTTCCGTCCTCGTAGGTTAGATCGAACGACAGGAGATTGCGGACCGAATAGTGCCCGAGGTAGATTTCCTGATCGCCGTCGCCGACCCAGAACATCCGGATCCCCCCGCTGTAATCCTCCGGATCAATGGTGATGGTATCGCCGTCAGTCAGCGTCTCCTGCCCCTCGTTAGTAGTGACTGTTCGCTGTCCAGAACCGTATCTGAGTTCGATCGTCTCGGAATTCACGGAAGTGTCTGTCCGACAGATCAACTCGAAAACGTCGCCAGTACGACGGAATTCGAAGTCGACGGGAGGCCGCAGGATCATTTCTGAAAGCTCGATCGGGCCATCTTCGCCGACCCACTCGACCGTAACCGTATCGCCCGTCCCGATGTCGAGAGCGATCGAGTCCTCCTCGGAGATCGTCTCACCGACATCGGTGAACTGCGTATCTGCGGGGTCGCCATTGACGCTGACGCGGTAGTCGGACGCGGACTGTGTCTGTTTGGCTTCGAACCTCAACGTTGGCTGTCCGTCTGTCCGCGTGAGCGAAAAATAGCCTGGAGGTCTGATCGAGCGGACGCTTACTGATTGGCCCGTACTGCCCGAACCCCAATCGTGGTACGTGTACAGCGCGATAATCCGTCCGTACGTCACGTCCTCGACGCGAATCTCGTCTCCAGATTCGAGCTGGGAATGTCGCTTCGAAACTGGCTCGTCGTCCTCGCCGTCGAATTCCAGCGACCTGTAGTCGTCAGTGACCGACAGATACAGATAGTCGGTCACGGCCGGTTGGGATGCCGTGTACGTGAACGTTATCGTGTCTGATTCAGGATCGTAGGAGTGATCGAATGCCGTCGAGTCAGTAGCAATGTCGCGTTTTAACACTTCAGAGTCGTTGTCTTCGACCTGTTCGACCCTGATGCGTGAGAACGGAACCGCCTCGAATTCGACGACGTCGCCCTCTTCGAGCGTCTTTGTTTCCCAGGGTTCCCCGACGCGTTCGCCGCCGGCGAAAATCTCTAGCGTGCCGGTATCGATCGGTTCCGAGCCATGATACTCCAGCCTTACCGTGCCGGAGTCGGCGGAGTAGTCCGCCCAGAAGGAGTTGCTCGTCGACGGGGTAGCGGACCCCTCGACGGTCGCTGTCGCCACGAGACGCCGCCCATCGCGCTCGAAAGACGGCTCCGAATCGGAATCCCTTCCGATGGCCTCTGCGATCGACCACGTCGTCTCCTCCGAGACATCTGATTCCGACTGGAATAGCGCGACGCTCGATACATCGATCTGCTGTTCGCCACCATCGTCCACACCGACCGCAGCCGAATCGACGCCCTCGAAGTTCGAACGGTCTACGCCCGACCCATACCATCCCGATTCCGGGGGGAACGACATGAACAGGAAGACAGTGGTAGATCCCGAGATCGGCTCCAGTAACGTCGAAAGCGACTCGGTGTCGGTGACACTCTCGGCCTCCCCGTCGAGGGTCGACTTGACCGCGTCGACACCTGTGCCCCACCCGTCGGACTCGTCCTTGTGTGCGGCCACGAACAGTCCGTCGCGGCGGATCGTCGCGGTTTCGTCGGGGTAAGCGTCCTCCTGGATGTTCGGGCCTTCCGCGTCAAACGAACCAGTTATCGTGAGGATCCCTTCCCCCACTTCTTGGTCGTAGTACGCGACAGCCATGCGATCAACGTCTTCGGCCTCGAGGCCGAACTGATCGGCGAGCCCGCTGTTCATCGATACCACCCCACCACTTGTCGTCTCGTTGGCAGGGAGCGGCTTGAAAACCTGTGCGAAGTCCATCGAGTGATCTTCGATGGACTGCGGGAGGGGTTCGAGGACGCCTTCGATAGCGTCCGTCGGCTGTTTGTCACCGTCCGCTGTCTCTGTCGGCGTCTTAGTGGTCGTGTTCGTCGGTGTGTTCTTTGACGTCTCCGTCGAGGTATCATTCGATGTATCAGTTCCGGGGTCGGACAGTATACGATCACTGCATCCGGCTAGGGCGGCGATACTACTGGTAGCGAGGAAACGACGGCGGGGAACTTCCATCGTGCTCCTGAATCCCAGCGTCTACTATTTAATTTTTTCTACTTCTTCCGTATAGTTTCAATACGTCTCCTGGAAACATATCACTACCAATTCGATCTCGTTGGCTTCCCTGTCGTATGAACTGCGTCTCCCCGTCGTCGAGAGATACGACCGCAGCTTGCCCCCCATAATCGTGTTCCTGATCGTGGCCGCGGACCACGACACGGTCGATGTCATCAGGAATTTCGACGGTCGTGGAGCGCGTGAACGGGGCCGTCGAATGAGCGTGCCGCAGGGTTCGGCGACCGAGTTGCGTGCCGTCCAAGCGTTCCACTTGCCACCAGTCGGCGTATCCGTCCTCGCCGTCATCGTCATGATAGAGTGTGACCTCGAATAGGTAGGAACCATCCTCCTCGGTCTCGATCGCGACTGCGACTACGTTCGCCTCGCGAAGGTCGAGGTCGTCCGCACGCGACGTCGATGTCCCGTCAGCGTTGTCGTCGTTCATGAGTGACGGCGATCCCGACGTGGACTCCTCGGTACAACCGGCGAGCGCACCCAGAACGGCGACACCCGTTGCGAGCACCGAACGGCGACTCGTTCGTGTGGGTGAAGACATCTGATATCGTTAGGGAGGGAAAGGTCAAAAATAGCGGGTTACGCGTACAGTGGTTCTTCGTCGTCGTACAGCGGGAATTCGTCGGTGAGTTCCGCGACGCGTTCACTGACCTCAGCGATGACTTCTTCGTCGCCGGGTGAATCGATAACCTCGTAGATCAGGTCGGCCACTTCTCGGGTGGCTGCTTCGTCGAAGCCACGGGTCGTCAGTGCGGGCGTGCCGGCGCGGATGCCAGAGGGGTTGAAGGCCGAGCGCGTCTCACCTGGGACAGTGTTGGCGTTGAGAACGATTCCGGCTTCTTCGAGGGACTCCTCGACCGCTTTGCCGGTCGTGTCTGGATGTGAGGGACGCAGGTCGATCAACACGAGGTGGTTGTCCGTGCCGCCCGAGACCAGATCGAGTCCGTGGTTCTGGAGCTGATCGGCCAGAGCCTCGGCGTTTTCGACCGTCTGAGCGGCGTAGTCCTCGAACTCGGGCTGGAGTGCCTCCTTGAAACCGACAGCCTTGCCGGCGACGTTGTGCATCAGGGGGCCCCCCTGAGTACCGGGGAACACCGCCGAATCGATATCGTCGGCGTATTCCTCGTCGCACATGATGATGCCACCGCGACCCGAGCGAATCGTCTTGTGGGTCGAGCCAGTGACAAAGTCGGCGACGCTGACGGGCGATTCGTGTACCCCGGCGGCGACTAGCCCCGTGATGTGTGCGATGTCGGCGAGATGGTAGGCATCGACGGCGTCGGCCGCTTCCTGGATGCGGCCGAAGTCGACCTCGCGGGGGTACGCCGAGTAGCCCGAAACGATGATGTCCGGGTCGAACTCATCGGCAAGTTCGTGCAGTCCCTCGTAGTCAAGGTAGCCCGTCTCCGGGTCAACCTCGTACTGTGCAACCTCGTAGATTTGGCCGGCAAAGTTCGCAGGGTGGCCATGCGAGAGGTGGCCGCCGTGTGTCAGATCCAGCGAGAGGATCTTGTCGCCGGGTTCGAGCATTGCCAGGTAGACGCCCATATTGGCCTGGCTGCCCGAGTGTGGCTGGACGTTGACGTGTTCGGCACCCCAGAGTTCCTTGGCGCGGTCGATCGCCAGCTGTTCGATCTCGTCGGCGTATTCACAGCCGCCGTAGTACCGCTCACCCGGATACCCCTCTGCATACTTGTTCGTGAGGACTGAGCTCTGTGCTTCTAAGACGGCCTCGCTGACGTGGTTCTCGCTGGCGATCATCGCCAGGGTCTCGTTCTGCCGTTCGACTTCGCCCGTAAGGGCTGACTCGACTTCCGGATCTATTGCTCGTACTGCGTCGTAGTCCATATCCGCCCTTCACGGCCCGTCGGATAATAATCTACCTTTCCGCTGCCCCGACTATCGACTGGCCAGCGTCACATCCCTAGGCGGTTAATCCCCATATTATCTCATAGAAATAGTAGATAAATTATCTAAACATCGATGCGATGAACAACTATAAGTCAGATAACTGCGCCATCCATAACGAAGTCACCTGGGGGTGACAGATACGACCATCATCATAGGTTAGTAAACAGGGATGTCTCCGTACATACGCCGTGAGAAGTCCGTTAGATCCGCCATCTGCGTGCACATGCGCTGGCCGGACTGCTCACACATTGACGATAGGTCCTGAACGATACCGAGTCGGCACGTCTGGCTGACCAGTCGATCTCGGGATCGTTCGGATCTATCTCCTCTGGCAGTATCTACTCAAGTCAACTGCCAATTGACCCCGATACGGCGTGTACGGAAGCCAAATGGATTTCGTTCACAGTACAGTCGTTCAGGTCCGTCAGATGCGTCATTGCGGTGGGGAGTCGGCTTGAGGTACCCGAAGCCGATACCTGCTGCGTCGGCTAGTCCGAATGGCACTGACCGACTTCCGATAGCGACAGTTTCAGATAGCCCTGCTTCGCGGGGATGGCGTGTCCCAATCTGAGGCATCTGATGCCCTCTAGCGTCCCTATTGGCCGAATTATTGAATATCAATCAGTTCTTACCGTAGGTGTTAGAATCGTTGAATTGTAGTTTCTCACCGGTACGCTGTAGGTTAATTCCGTAAAGGTCAAGAGGGCTCGAATAGTAACACTCGTACGACTCCTTGGCAGTTGACCTTACATTTCAGTGAAATAAATCCAAGATTGCCGACACAATTAAATACATACGGGGACTAGATAGTAATACAGTATGGTCAGCCAAAACCTCCTTGAATCAGAGATCGAAAACATCCTCGAGACGACACTCACGTCCACCGAAAAGCTGGTGGTCGTAAATCCCTCCCGGAAGACGATACGCGAACTCGTGTCGTCGATGGATGCAGTAGAGGAGGTCCCCGCTGTCAATGTGCTCGCCGAAGAGCGCGCACTCAAAGACGTGATGGACGACTTCCTCGTCGCGAGTTCGGCGGCCGATCTGGTCGCGTCGGACACGCTCACGCTCCGGGTGCTCGAAGGCGAGCCGGTGAACTCACTACTCGTCTCTCCGGAATCGGTCGTTTCGGTCGTCACCGCTGGCGACAAAGTGGCCGGTCTGACGACGACCGACGGCGAGTTCGTGGAACAGGCGTACGACTATTACGAGGCTCTGTGGGAGGATGCGGAAACCTTCAAACTCCGGACACCGCCGCTCTCGACGGTCCAGGAGACGTTGGTGACCGACATCGGCGACGACGCGGCGGCCGATTTCGACGCCGTGCTGGACTCCCTCCAGACGGCACGCGGTGACGGCGACGGTCTGGACGAGGTGACGATCAGTCTCCTCGTCGCCGCGAAGAACGGCGAACTGCTTTACGACATCAGCAAGTGGGGCGAGGACATCGGCCTGGCGAGCAAAGCCACGTTCTCACGGACGAAGACTCAGCTTGAGGACCGTGGCCTGATCGACACGGAGAAGGTTCCGATCGACGTCGGACGACCGCGGCTCCGACTGAAACTCGGCGACAACCGGCTCACGGAAGCCGACGCGGACGAACTCGCGAGCGTCGCCCAGAGTCTCATCGCATCCTGACGGCGACGTCGAACGCCGCGGGGTTTTTTCCCCCGGCCCGCCTCTACCCACGCAGTAATGTCTGTAGGTCTCGTTGGATCCGGTCCCGCAGCCCAGGCGGTGACGGCTGCCATCGCTGACGTCGACGTCGCCGTCACTCAGACCAAATCGTCGGCGTTCGGCGACAAGCGGCTCGGTGTGGTGGTCGCGGTCACCGGCGACAGTGCGTTCGAACGCGCGAATACCCACGCTATCGAGACGGGAACGCCCTGGATTGCCGTCGAACTCGGCGGAATCGGCGGATATCCTGTTGTCGACGCAGCAGTGACCGGTTTCGAACCCGAGAGCGGGTGTTACAACTGTCTCCAGGGGCGGGTTGGGGCCAACGTCGATCCCGACGAGGGACCGACCGCTGCACCCACAGTCCCCTTACAGCGGTTCGCCGGTGCTATCGCGGGTCGCGCCGCAGCGATGGTGCTGGAGGGGGAGCAATCGGAGGTATTTGGACAGTCACGGACGATTCCGGAAGCGACCCACCCGTTGTTGCCGCTCCCCGGATGTAGCTGCGGGTCGACCCCCTCGCGGACGATCGAGCGGTACACGGCCGAAGGTGACGTCGAGGACTCCCTTGCGAGGGCCGAACGGACCCTGGATGAGCGGACGGGTATCGTTAGCGAGGTCGGCGAGGCCGAATCTTATCCCGCGCCGTACTACCTGGCACGAAGCTGTGACACCAGCGAGTTCAGCGACGCGACGGCCAGCCAGGAAGCCGCAGGCGTCTCCGACGACTGGAACGAGGCACTGATGAAGGGGCTCGGTGAGGCGCTAGAACGGTACTGTGCCGGCGTCTACCGCACTGATACTTTCACGGAGGGGGCGCCCGAGGAACTCGACGGGGCCGTCACGCCTTCGCTGTTCGTCGCTCCGGAACAGCCGGACGACAGGGCCGAACGAGCCTGGGTCTCTGGCGAGCATCTCCAGAGCGGTGACGACGCCTGGCTTCCGGCTGAACTCGTCTATTACCCGCCACACGAACGGCAGATCAGGCCCGCTATCACGACCGGACTCGGACTGGAGCGGTCGACCGTCGGCGCTCTACTGGCCGGTCTGTATGAAGTCGTCGAGCGTGATGCGGCGATGTTGTCGTGGTACTCTTCGTTCGAACCTCTGGGTCTGGAAGTCACGGACGACCGGTACGCCGACCTGGCGGCGCGGGCCCGCTCGGAGGGACTTTCAGTCACGCCGCTTTTGATTACGCAGGACATCGACGTTCCCGTGGTCGCCGTAGCGGTCCACAGAGACGAGGAGTGGCCCCGCTTCGCGCTCGGATCCGCCACGAACTTCGACGCCGAGACGGCTGCACAGTCGGCGCTCGCAGAGGCCGTCCAGAACTGGCTCGAACTCCGTGGGATGGGCCGCGACGAGGCTGCCGACACCAGCGGGGCAATCGGCTGGTACGCTGACTATCCCGACGAGATCCGGACTTTCATCGACGTAGATCGGACAGTCAGGGCTTCCGACGTGGGCCCCAATGAGACGCCGACTGGTACGGACAAACTCGAGACGCTTCTGGATCGACTCGACGAGGCCGATCTGGACGCTTACGCGACGCGGATCACGACCCGTGACGTCGCAGAAGTCGGCTTCGAAGCGGTTCGAGTGCTGTCGCCTGGAGCACAGCCGCTGTTTTTCGAAGACTCGTACTTCGGCGAACGGGCGCGATCTGTCCCGGATTCTCTCGGATTCGAACCGCGCCTCGACCGGGAACACCACCCGTTCCCCTAAATCCCGAAGGTGGCCCGGATCATATCCCGGGTTCCGGGCCCGAGACCAACAGCCGCAATCGCCATCAGGAGGACGATCGTATAACGCGGACTCTCGTCGACGAACTCATCGGAGAACAGCCAGACGATCCCGAGCGCGACTATCATCTTCACTATCAGGAACGGCCAGGACGTTCCGATGACGTCGGTCACGGCTGCCGGGAACACGGATTCGGTGATCGAGATTATTGTGGCGTTTGCGGGATGTTTGGGTACGTACTGGAAGGGGAGGCCGAACGCGTCCCACCAGTCGGAGGCGAGGACGTTCGCAACACCGTCGATGGCGTGTGCCCAGAGGACGGCCAGACCGATGTAGCCGGTCCCGCTGTTTATCTCGGGGGCGAACTGTTCGACGAGCCAGTAGATGCCGTAGGCGATCCCAGTCGCTAATCCGACAGTGACCAGGAAGAAGGCGGGATACAGCCCGACCGAATCTTCGAGGACCGAGACCACGACGAGTCCCGCAAAGGTGACGACAAACAGGACCGACCCGATAATCCCGAGCGTTCGGGGATAGGAGTCGACGAAGTCACGTCGGGAGAGCCATACGCTGGCCAGCAGCGCCGCGAGCGTGATAAAAAAGACAGTGAAATATATTAACGGACTAATGAACAGCGTGTTCAGTGGATAGCCGATGAACTGTTCGCCCCCGTGTCCGGGCTGTGCGAGCCAGTTGTTCGCGTCTTCGACGACACGGAGGACGCCGCCGAACAGCATGAACGGGACCAGGCCGAAAAACAGGTTCCTGTTCCGTCCGAGATGGAGCCGCTTGAGCAACAGGAACACACCGATGAGGAAGAACAGCCCCACGATCATGTAACCGACCTCCGAAACGACGGTGTAGCCGGGTTCGGCGACTATCAACCCTTCGTTCGTGGCTGTCGAACACGCCGTCGAGCTGGATTCCAGACTGATCGAACCGCCCTCGTTAACTGCACACTGTACATTGTGTGCGTCGGCGTAGACAGGACCCCAGAAGTATTGCCAGATGAACCGGTCGTATACCTGACGGGTCGCGAGCAACGATCCGCCGACGAGAGCGATCAGACTCGCCGAAAAAGTTGCTACCCAGGCCCAGACAGGACCGATGCGATCAATGACGTCCATGTCGAACAAGCCGAGGCACTGCGTGTTTAGGTTTCCGGTCGCGTGCGACCGGTCGGTCAAACCACCGCAGGATCAAGCGTCCGCCAGTGCTTCGTGAACGACCGAAACCACCGCATCGTGGGTCTGACCGTTCGAGGCGACCAGACCCTCACTGTCATGCGTCCAGTGATCGCCGTCGAGGTTCGTGACGGTACCGCCAGCGGCACGAACGAGTTCGACGCCGGCAATCGTGTCCCACGGCGTCGTCGGTTCAGTCGTGACAGCCGCTTCTAGCTCTCCGCTGGCGACGAATCCCAGCGTCGCCTGGGAACTGCCGAAACGTCGACTGTCACCACAGCGCTCGTTGATCGCTCGCGCGAGAGCACCCAGTCGGTCGCTCCGATCGTCCGACCAGGCGGCCACAACCCCCACGGCGAACGTCTCCGGATCCGTCCGATCGCTAGTTTCGAGACGCTGACCGTTACGGGTCGGGCTTTCCGGCCCCGCCGTGTAGATGTCCTGCATCGCGGGCAAGTACGTCGCTGCCGCGACGGCTTCACCGTCCTCGACGGCTGCCACGCTGGTCGCCCACACCCTGATCCCCCTTGCGAAGTTAGCGGTGCCGTCGATCGGATCGACGATCCAGCACGGCCCCGAGTCTGGCACAGTATCGACTGTCGGCGCGGTTCGCTGGCTGGGTGGTCCCTCGGCTCCGGTACCGGCGCTGTCTTCGCTATTCTCTTCGTTGACGAATGGTTCATCCGGAAACTCCTCTGTGACCGTGTGGACGATCTGACGCTGGGCCTCACGATCGACATCGGTCACCAGGTCGTTCTTATCGGCTTTGGTCTCGACGGAGAACTCCCCCCTGAAGGCGTCGCGTGCGACCGCGCCGCCGGCGCGAACCGCTCGCTCGGCCAGAGCCGAACGCTGACGTAGGTTGGTCATGATGGTACCTGGCGGTTCGGTGGGCATAGAGTCTGTGTTTCGGCCCTAAGGGAACGCCACCCATCGGCCGAATTAACTGCATGCATCCTTTTCCAAAAACTATTTCTATTTATGGATTGATTGGAACACATATATGAGAAGACGTGATTTCATGCGGAAAGGCAGTGCAGCGGCAGCGGTGGGGATGACGGGGCTGGCCGGCTGTTCCGATATCCTCGGTAGCGACGGTGACAACACCGCTCAGATCGGCGATGTCGAATCGTGGCTTGTCGCACCGTCAGTAGTTTCGTCAGAACTGGACCACTATTCGTTCGACGCCCGGTCACCGTCGGCACTGGCGAGTACCGTCTCGGAACCGCTGTTGGAACGGAATTGGGGGGAAGATCTCCCCTTCGGATCTGCCACTGCGCGTGACATCGACTTCAGGATCAATGCCAGCCCTGGCCGGAGTTCGTTTACCGTCTACGTCGGGTCGTTCGATGCAGACTGGATCCAGACGCAGGTCCGGAACAGCGAATTCGAGCGGGTCCGGAGCATCGACGACGTCACCGTTTACGAACGCTCGGAAAATCGTCGGGGGATCGCTGTCTCTTCGGACGTCATCATCGAAACCAACGTGGAGGGTTTCGATACAGAAGCGTCCCGGATCGCCGGGAATCTGATTGATTCTGAAAACGGCGACGTCACCCGGTACACGGACGCCGATTCGGACATGCAACAACTCATTGATACGCTCCCTGGCGGACACGGCTTCTCTGGGAGGACTTTCGAACGACGCGAGCAGAACAATCCGGAGAGCGGCATCCTCGAACGCCAGGTCGCGGAAGGGAGGACGTGGGAGCTTGACGGTGAAGTGACAAACGTTACGATAGCACTGGTCTTCCTCAGCGAAGCTGATGTGGTTGAGCGCGACATCCAGGCGTACATTGAAGAAAGCAACGCGCTCCCGAATTACACCAGCCGGCCGAGTTACGATATCGACGGTCGGACTGTCACAATCGAGGGTAACACGACCGCCTGGTGGTACTAACCCCGCGGGTCGTCGTTCGAAGACTTTTCTATTTCTTGCGGCGTTGGTAATCCCTCATAGTGTTTACTGTAAATTTACGACTGCTGTCAGTCTTCCTGAAGACGCCGGGAGCCGGCATCGGTCGACGACTCTAATCGCGCCTGTAAGTCGTCACGTTCCTGACGGACAGCCGCCGCGAGATGATCGGACCCGACCGATTCGTACCTCTCGATAGCCGATGCGAAGCGCTCGAGTGCCTCCCCGGTCGCCTCGGTCTCGCGGGCCAGCCGTGCCGACTCAGCGGCCAGCCTGGCGCTTTCGAAGGGAAACGAACGCGTCTCCTGGGCCGCTTCGAGCCGTCGGGAAGCGGCCTCGAAAGCCTCACGTTCGCGGGCGATGGCAGCCCGTTCGACAAACGCTCGTACCAGAGGGAGTCGAAACGGCGATCCGCGGACGATCGAGAGCGCTTCTTCGACGGCGTCCTCGGCTGCATCAAGCCTCCCGTCACGGCGACAGACACGAGCCTGGAGAACGAGCGCGAGTGCCCTGCCGCGACGATCTTCGTCCTCACGGTTGATCGCGACCGCTCGTTCAGCATGTCGGGCCGCGGTTTCCAAGTCCCCACGATCGAGCGCAATGGCAGCCAGCACTTCTCGGCTCGCTGCCTCGGCGGACACGCCGGCCTCGCTGTGGATCGTTCGGCTTTCTTCGGCAGCAGCTCGGGCGGCATCGAGCTCACCGAGCCGACGTCGAGCGCGTCCCAGGCTCGCCAGCGCCTCCCCGACTTTCCGGGGATTATCGATCTCCCGGGCGATCTCGACGGCTTCGCTGGCTCGACGTCTGGCCGACTCGGTCGAGCCGGCGAGGAGGTCGCTCTCCGATAGGAACTGCAGACCATCGATCTCGATCCGCGTCGCTCCGATCTCCCTGGCGGTCGACAACGCCTCGGTGGCATGTGATCGAGCCGAATCCGGGTGGTCTGTCTCGGTTGCCACTATCGCGAGCATGCGGGACGCGGCTGCAGAGTGACGACGATGCCCGGTCTCTTCGGCCACTTCGAGGATGTGTTCGCCCCGCTCGCGCGCCCGGTCGAATCGCTCGCGTTCGACGTCGATAGCACCCCCGTTCACCAGAAGTGTGAGCACCACCGACGGGTCGTCGATCGCCTCAGCCAGCGGCAGTCCCTGCTCTATGTACGCATCTGCCTGTTCGTAGTCGTCCTGCAGATACGAGAGTATGGCCAGGTTCTTGAGGTGATCCGCCTCGACGGCCCGGGCACCGGCGTCGCGTGCGAGTTCGAGTCCGCGACGAAACTGCTCGCGAGCCTGGTCGAGCTCACCCCGCTCGTTGGCCACCTGACCGAGATACCCTCGGACCGACGATTCACCGTTGCGATCACCCACTGCCCGATAGCGTTCGAGGCCCCGTTCGAACGCGTCCCTGGCCGCCGCGTATTCCGAACGTGTTCGAGCGACGATCCCGCGCTGGGTGGCGAGTTCGGCCGCGAGTTGCGGGACTTCAAAGCCGTCAAGAGCAGCCGAACAGTCGTCCAGCGCGTCGTCAGCGGCCTCGAGCGATCCGCGCTCGATCGCGGTCTTCGCCCGTTCGAGGTGTCCGCGGGCAACAGCGTCCTCGTCTTCGGCGACCGTCAGGGCGTTCGCGGCGTGGCCCTCGGCATCGTCGAGACGTCCCTGCTGACGGGCGACAGCAGCCCGACCGAGAAGGCTCTCGAGGCGGTACTGTCGGCGCAAGGGGTCGGTGAACTCGGACGCCGCCCGTTCCAGATGTTCGAAAAGGTCAGCGGCCACGTCGAGGTCACCGCGGGTCTCGTACATCCGCCCGCGAACGGAAAGTGCGCGAAGCTCCGTCCCGGGTTCGCAGGCGTCAGGTAGCTCGATCGCCGTCTCGTTGTCACCGAAAAGCGGCGCCAGCGTTGCATACGTCCGACCGACGTCGAATAGTCGCTCCGCGATAGCGGTCGCCCACCCGTCTGGGTCGCGGACAATCCGGCCGAGTAGCGGGTCGTTGTCGCTTCCCGCACGTGCCAGCGCCTCCCGACGCTCGCCGTCGTCCGCCAGTGCCAGCAGCGCGGAGAGAGACTGGCCCACGCGCTTGCCCGCACGGTCGGCTCCGACTTCGTCGAGATACGTCTCCAGAAACCGAGCCGACCAGCTCTCGTGGGGGCCGCGAAACCGTCGCCCGTTTCCCGTCCGGAACAACACCCGCCCGTCGAGATATTCGCGCGTCCGATCGAGGGTCTCCCTATCGACGACGTCACCGACGACGAGGGCGTCCAGGGTGGCTGGAGTGATCGGACAGCCCGCTGCGTCGGCCACCGCGACGTACGCGGCGACGTCGAGTGCGTCCGGTCCGCGCCCTCGAAGCGCCTCGGTGACGCGCTTGACGTCCGCTTCGAGCGTCGTCGGGATCGAAGTGGATTCGTATGCCCCGAGCGGGTCGGCCAGCCGCGCTAGCCTGTGACAAACGAGATAGATAGCTGCCGGCGTCGTATCCGACTCCTGGCGATATCTGTCCCCCGCCCACTCTATTAACTCCGACGCTGGAACGTCGATCGAAGTGTCGGCGTCCTCCTGGAACCGATCGAGGAGTCGCCGACACTCCCGGTCGTCCAGCGGCGGCATCGGGACTGTTTCGACGGCGTCGTGGCGGATTGCCTCGAGTCGGGGGGCTGTCCGACCGTCGAGCGGCTGTTGCCACTCTGTCTCGCGCGCGTCGAGGAGGAACACAGCGTCCTCGCGTCCGTCGAACGTCTCGACGAGTTCGAAGACGGCGTTAGCGTCCCGGCGGACCGCGTCTTCGACGACAACCAGCGTCGGCGACGCTGCGCATTCGACGACGCGTTCGAGGGCGGCCGTCGATTCGAACCGGTCTCCACCTTCTCGGTAGAGGACAGCCCCGATGTCGTCGTCGAACCAGGTGTGCGCGACGCGCTTGCAGAGGCAGCTCTTTCCCGAACCCGGCGGTCCAACGACAGCGACGTCCTGGCCATCCCGAAGTCGATTGACCAGCGCGTCGGTGAGCGACTCCTCGCCGTCGTCAGCCGAAACGTACCTGTCGACGGACTGGCCTTCAGCCACTTCCGGGAAGCCAAGACCGACGCGGTAGCTGCTGGTCAGGTCAAGTGAGTCTCGCCCATCGACGTACGCATCGTCGAGTTCGACGAAGCCCTCGTCGCGGAGTTGGGGCGGGAGCCGGCCGTCAACCAGCGCGGTCGTTGTCACGTCGTCGGCGGACGCGGTCAATCGATCGGTCGCTTCCGTCCCGTCGGCTCGAATCGATTCGATAGTCCGTTCCGCCCACCTCACAGCCTCTCGATCGGTCGAGGTGAGATAACCGGCCAGTCCGTCGTCGTAGGCGAGCAGGAAGACCCGATCAGGGTCGCCGTCGCGTTCGACGAGGACGAGTCCATACGGTGGCGTTTCGTTTTGCGTCAGAGAGAACGAATCCGTACCGGAGAGTTCGTCCAACAACACCGGAAACTCCGCACATAGTCGATCGACCAGACTCGGCCGGCCGACCAGAGAGACGGTCAGATCCCCGCCGACCGCCCGGGCGTGCCACAGCCGGAGGTGCCGTGAATCGACGACGCGCGGGAGGAGGGCCCGGTAGGTCGTCGCTCCGTCGAGCGTCGAGACCAGAGCCTCCAGAAGTTCGTAACTCCCTGCTACCGGATGGCTCTCGCCGTTCGTGAGCAACGACGTCGGCGGGTCCGCGTCCGGCGGGAGCGCCGCGAGAACATCCCTGGCCGCGAGTATCGACGCGGTCTCGGAGCGGAAGGCGCGATAGCGCTCGGTAGCGAGGCGCCCAGTCGGTGTCGTCACGAACCCCTCGGTGACGCGTTCGACGAATCCGGCTTCCGTGAGGTCAGAGATAGCACGATCGACGGTCGATCGGGAGTGATCGAGTCGCTCGACGATCTCGGGTTTGTGAAGCGGATCCCCCTCGAGAAGTTCGACGAACTCGATCCGCTTGTCAAGCAGTTCGATCTCCGGTAGCTCCCCCGACGGATTCATTGATGTGGGTTGTTCGCACACCCTCCGGCATAACGTTGGCGTTTGCATGGCATTTTTAACAAGTCTATTCACCTCCTGAGGTAGGTACTCAGCCGGTGAGATAATGTACATTGCACCCGTCGGACCGAATGCCCACGTCGGGTTGCCCGGTGGGGGACGGGGGTGCCCTAGCCGAGACGGGTGGGTGGTCTCACTCGGCTAGCATCCGGGGGTGGTTCTCGTCACAGAGGCTCCGTGCCTCGACCACAGCACCGACGTGGCGCTGCCCTGTGGTCCCTCTTGCGCTCGGCCCCGGTTGGTCGATGTCTGAAAGTGACTACTGTAAGTCTGTTCCGGGTCGACCGCTCGACAGCGTGTGGTCGCACCGGAAAATCGTTACAGTAGTCACTATGAGCATATGCACATCGTTCCCTGATTCGGCTCACAATCGCCTGGGAGTCGATAATCGAAACGCTCGTCGAGGAGCCTACGGAAGTAGACGGAAGTCAAAAACGAGTTCTGATCAGCGGCGGTCGTGATGTGAATCCGTAGTGACCACCCAAGAGCAAGCAGTCACGCCGGTGATTCGTTATGCAGAGATCGGTTAGATCACTGGAATGTGCGGCTGACCTCGCGT
>JAZKRQ010000040.1:0-18162 GCA_036628575.1 Halapricum sp. | reverse complement strand
CCCTGACGATCGGAGCGTTTACCACCGGCCCGCTCTGCCCCCTGAACGTGGATCTGTCTCGCATCGAAGAGGCCTTCCCTGCCCCCAAATACAGAGGTGCCCAGAAGCAGGCGCTCGAAGACATCCGGGCCGCCTTCGAGGCCGGCAACGATGTCGTGCTCGTCCGCGCGCCGACCGGGAGTGGCAAGTCCCTCCTGGCGCGGGCGATCGCCGGCTGTGCCCGCGAGGGAAGCCAGGCCTCCGCGAGCCAGCCCATCGACGCCTACTACACGACCCCGCAGGTCTCACAGCTGGACGACGTCGCCGCCGACCCGTTGCTCGACGATCTGTCGATCATCCGCGGGAAGAACAACTACGACTGTATCCTTCCTGGGGAGACCGACACGCCCGTCGATCAGGCCCCCTGCGTCCGCGAGCGAGAGTTCGACTGCCAGGTCAAACACCGCTGTCCGTACTTCTCTGACCGAGCCATCGCTGCCAACCGCAGAATCGCCGCGATGACGCTGGCGTATTTCATGCAAACCGCCGGTAGCGACGTCTTCGGTACTCGGGACGTGGTGGTAATCGACGAGGCCCACGGCCTCGGGGAGTGGGCAGAAATGTACGCTACGATCGATCTCCGGCCGGACACCGTCCCGATCTGGGAGAGCCGTGAAGCGCCCGAAATCGACAGCCTGGAAGACGCCGCGGCCTACGCCCAGGGCCTGGTGCAGGCGGCTGATCGTCGGCTCACGGAGCTCCGGAGGAACGCCGAACTCACCCCAGAAGAGGCCGCCGAACGGGACCGACTCCAGCAGTTGCGTTCAGATCTGAAGTGGTTCCGCGAGGAATACCGCGACCCCGAGGCGTCGACGACGTGGGTAGTCGACCAGCCGAACGGTGAAGGCTCGCCGGTGACGATCAAGCCCATCGATCCCGAGCGGTTCCTAGGCCACACCGTCTGGGATCGTGGAAACAAGTTCGCGCTGCTGTCGGCGACGATCCTGAACAAGGAGGCGTTCTGTGCGAACGTCGGTCTCGATCCCGATCACGTGGCACTTGTGGACGTTCCCCACACGTTCCCGGTCGAGAACCGGCCGCTGTACGACGTCACCCAGGGGAAGATGACCTACGAGCACCGGGAGGAGACGCTACCGAAGATCGCCCGCACGCTCGTCCGGCTGATGGCAGAACACCCCGACGAGAAGGGGCTGGTGCACTGTCACTCGTATGCGATCCAGGACGAACTAGAGCGCCTATTGAGGGAGTTCGGCGTCGACGAACGGATCAGGAGCCACGAGAAGGAAGACCGGGACGGCCAGCTTGCGGCCTGGCAGCGAAGCGACGATCCGGACATCTTCCTCTCGGTGAAGATGGAGGAGGCACTGGACCTGGACGGCGATCTCTGTCGATGGCAACTGCTCTGCAAGGCGCCCTTCCCCAATACGCGGGACTCCAGAGTAGCCCGACGGCTGGAGGACGATCAGTGGGGCTGGTACTACCGGACGGCGCTACGGACAGTGATCCAGGCCTGCGGTCGGGTCGTCCGCTCGCCGGAGGACTACGGCGCGACCTATCTGGCGGACGACTCGCTGCTAGACCTGTTCGATCGCGCCCGGGCGGACATGCCGAGCTGGTTCGCTGAGCAGGTCGACCGCATGAGCGCGCCCGACCTGCCACCGTTCGATCCCGGCGCGGCCACTGCCGGGACGAGCAATCGCTCCACGCGTTCCCGACGGGTCGATCCGGGATCTGACGGCTCCTCGGGTACCGGCGGGCAGTCGAAACGCAGCCCGCTGGCGGACGTCTGGGACACCGAATGAGTGCGATAGTCAGTTCTAGAAGAAGAAGGTCGCGCCGTAGGCGACCGACGACCCGACCATGAGCACGACGAGGATAATCGCGATGATCTGTTGGCGGTCCATACTGTCACTCCGAGAGCGGCACAATTAGGTTTTTCGAGAGGGGCTAAGCGATCCTGGCGTCCACGACAGTGTGGACGACGCCCTCGCTGTAGCCTTTCACGCGGTGGGTATCGAGCACTTCGGCGGATCGGCCCGCGTCCGCAGCGGCGGCCTCGATCCGCTCGATTGGCCGCTCGAACGCGAGCGGTTCGGGCGTGGCCTCGTGGACGTGGACGACTCCACCCGGCGCGAGCGCCTCGATGGCGGGATCCAGATAGGTAAATCCGCCCCCGTCGCCGGGTTCGGTCGCGTCGTAATAGCCCATCACGATCCGATCGACCGTCGGGGCCTCTCCGAAAGCGTCCAGTCCCTCTTCGAGGACATCCCGACAGTCCGCTCGGTAAGCCTGGATACGGTCCTGAACGCCGTTTCGCATGGCGTTCTCCAGCAGGAACTGGAAAGCGGCCGGATTGTGTTCGACGGCGATCACATCCGCGCCGGCCATCGCCATGGGCAGTGAGAAGTAGCCGATCCCGGCGAACATATCGAGGACGCGCTCGCCCCTCCCAACTGTGTCGCCCATCCGCGCTCGCTCGGCCTTGTTACCCGGCGAGAACATCACGTCGGCGAGATCCAGCCCGTACTCGACGCCGTGCTCGCGGTGGACTGTCTCGGTATCGCCCTCGCCCGCGATCACCTCAACGTCAGGTTCGCGATGAGTTCCCGAAATCTGCCCGCGAGCGAGGACCGTGTCGGCCTCCCCGTGAATCGTCAGGAGAGCGTCGCCTATCTCCTCGGGCCGGGGCGCGTCGCCGACCTCGACGAGGACGACCGAGCCGATGACGGCCCACGAGCCGGGAATCCGGTCGAGTTCGTCGTCGCTCCAGCCCCGCTCACGGAGGTGATCCTCGAGGGTCCGGAGACGCGGCTGGCCGACTTGCCGGACAACCTCGCGATAGCTGATGGACTCCGGGGCGGCCGCGACGGGAATCGCGACGGCGTCATCCCCGTGTTCGGAGACGCTCCGATCGGCGTCGTAGACGTCTTCCTCCTGCAACGCGTCGATGACTTCCTGCGCCCGGGGCTTGGCCACCACGACGGCCAGACGGTCGTCGTCAGAACGAGAGGTGATTGCGTCCTCAGTCATCGCTCCCCTCGGGCAGCACGTGCAGGCCGGCGCGGCTCTTCAGCACAGTGACCGTCTCGGCGTCGACGTCGAGGTAGTCCGGTCGAGAGACGGTCTTGGTCTCGTAGGTCTCGGGGTCGAGCACCTGCACGGCGTGGGCGTCCTCGACGGCGACCAGCGTGGTCTCAGTGCCGTCCTCGCGCTCGCCCAGTCGCCGGGCGTCGGGGGCCGCTTCGTCCTCAAAAGACGCTTCGTACTGATCGCCCGAGGCCAGTCGCGTCCCCTTGAGGTTACCCTGGACGCTCCGGACCAGCACCGGGCCGTCACCGTCCTCTGGATCGATGATCTCGCCCGGTCGGTACCGCGGTAGACGGACGGCGTAGGTTACCCGGTAGAGTTCGTTGCCGTCGTCGTCCTCGGAGATCAACCGCTCGGAGTCATTGAAGCTCCCGCCGAGTTCCTCGACGATCTGTTTGGCGATCCCCTGGCCCATCTGGTTTGTCGAAATCTTCATGTTCAACCCCTCCGCGACCTCGCCTGTCTCGGTGATGAAGGCGTTGCGATCGCCGGTCTCCTCGCGCTCGGCGACGTAGGCCTCGGCGATCTCCCGGGCGCGCTCGATCTCCTCGCTCGTCGGCGTCCGTTCGTCGGCCCGGACCTGCACGACGCTCTCGAAGGCGCCACCGGCGATCCGACCGCACCGCTTGCAGGTCTCCCTGGCTATCTTCACGGGGACAACGACCTCCTCAGTGACGTGAGTCCCCCGGATCACGCCCGAGAACTGGGCATGCATCCGGATGGTCGTCTCGTCGATCTGTTCGGGCGCAACCTGCCAGGAGACCTCCTCGGCATCGACGTGAACGCCCAGCGCCTCAGAGACGGCCTCGACTGCGACGTCAGTGTAGTCCTCGGCACCGACGTCGACCCAGCGATTCCCCCTGTGGACCGCACCACACCGGGCGCAGACGCGGACCTGCACCCGTTCGGGAGCGTCTACGAGTTCGAATTCCTCGAAGTAACAGGCGTCACACAGCACGCTATCGGGATCGCGCCCGCCGGATCCCTCCGGGAGGGTCACCTCCGGGCCACGCTCGATGGGATCCCCGCACCGTGGACAGAACTCGCCCGAACGACTCATTAGACAGTTGTACGCGTCTCGGTCGTTTAAGAGACGCGTTCTCTCCGCGGACTTTTGTGCCGGCGAGCGGTAGCACGCCTATGCACCTCGCTGAGGCGACCTGGACCGACGCCGACGCCGCCAAAACGGATCTGGCACTCCTGCCGACTGGAAGCACCGAACAGCACGGCCCCCACGCTCCGATGGGCACGGACGCACTCAGCGCCGAGACCATCGCCGCCGAAGCCGCAGAGGCCCACGACGGCGAGGTGGTCGTCGCGCCGACCGTGAACGTCGGAATCTCGGAAGAACACCGCCACTTTACCGGATCGCTGTGGGTGAGCGAGGACACCTTCCGCTCGTACGTTCGCGAGACCGTCACCAGCCTGGCCAGCCACGGCTGGGATCGGGTCGTCGTGGTCAACGGCCATGGCGGGAATACGGCCGCCCTGAGGGAGGTCTGTGGAGGAATCACGCGACAGGACGACGCCTACGCCGTCCCGTGGACGTGGTTCGACGCCCTGGACTTCGATGAGTACGGCGTCGATCTGGGCCACGGCGGACCCGCCGAGACGGCGTTCGTCCAGGCCGTCCGACCCGAACTGGTCGACGAAGAGCGTTTCGAGGCAGCCGCGGCGGGCGCCGGCGACGCGTTCGGCGAGTTCGATCAGGGGGCCAACCTGGCCTACGACTTCGCGGCGTTCAGCGAGAGCGGCAACATCGGCGATCCGAGTGAGGGTGACGCTCAGTTAGGTAAGCAGTTGCTGGCGGACGCGACCGAGGCGCTGGTTTCCCTGCTGGAGACGGTTGAAGAGCGGGACGTCAAAGCGCCCGAGCACCGCTGATAGTGACTGCTGTAGCGATTTGCCGGTGCGACCGCATGCTGCCGTGCGGTCGGCCCGGAACGGACGTACAGTAGTCACTATGAGAGCCCAGGGAACGTGGGTTCAGTCTTCGTCGTCGTCCGCGGCGTCTTCGAGCGCACCCCGGATCGCCGGGATCGTACTTGTGAGGTCGCCAACGGCGTCGTGGGCGTCCTCGACGTCCGCGATCAGTTCCTCGACGTCCTCGATGGCCGCCGCGAGGTCCTCGGCGTCCTCGAAGGCGTCGGCGCGCTCGCCCATCGTATACCACTTCTTGGCGTCGCGCAGGGCGTCCTCGGCGTCGCCGACGTCGAGCGCGGACTTCAGGCCGTTGAGTACCCCCAGCGTGTTGTCGGCCTCTGTCTCCCAGATCGCGTCGGCCTCCGGAAGCGCCTCCCGGGCTTCGTCGAGACTCGCTTCGACGTCTTCGCGCATGTCGCTCGCGGCCTCGTCGAACAGTTCGTCATCGTCGAGCGTCGCCTGGCTCATGCTATGTGATTCGACACCACGCAACCTAAAGGCACGCCCGAAAGTGAAAGTGAAATTAACCCTCAGCGGACCGCACGAACTCGTCCTCCAGCGGCGGCCGGATTCCCTCCAGCACGTCGAAGTCGGACTCGACATCACCGACGAAAAGCAACGCGAAGTAGCGGTGGAACGACTGAATGGGGACGTAGACGAGCGCGCCCACGAGCGCGAACACAGCCAGAAACGCCAGCACGAGCAGGACGAGTCCAACGAGCAACGGCGTCGTGAGGGTCCCGCTCGTGACCGCCCCGAACCCCAACAGGACGCCGACGATCACGAACGGGATGGCGACGACGATGCCGACGATCCCCAGTACGATCCCGGCGGCAAGCGAGGTGGCGATCCGTAGCCCGAACGCCACGAGTACGTACACGACGTACTGTTTCCACTGGGCTTTGATCGTCGACCAGAGGCGCCCCCAGCCGACGAGGACGCCACACTCCTCGCGGAGCATGATCGGGACGACAAACTCCGTCGTCAGGCCGTGGATGAGCAGCGCAGGAATCCCGACTAGCAGGCTGAAGAAGAACACAGCAGCGATCCCGACGAGCAGCTGTGATTCGTGCACCGTCGGGGAGCCCCCGGCGAACCAAGTGGTGACCGGGTCCCAGAATATCACCAGGGCCGCGCCGGCGAACAACGAAAGCGTCACCAACAGGAGGGCCAACCGGAACCCGAACAGACGGAGACCACGCCCGCGGTGTCGACCGAACCCGCGGCGGAGCGAGGCAGACTGTTCGGCCAGCGACTCGACGAAGACGAACTCCATTGTCGCGCCGATCCAGGCGAGCACCGCCCAGATGGCGAAGGCGAGGACTGCGACGATTGCGAGGGCTGCGAGTACGTCACCCGGGATCGTTACTGCGGTCGGATCGATCGAGAAATCAGCCCCCGCGGCCGACGGCCCAGCCGACGAAGTCGCCGACGGAGCGTTCGATACTGAACTCGTGATATTTCCTCCGCCCGATCCGATTCCGAGGAAGAACACGACGACCGCCAGCCGCGCCCACAACCCAGCGTCGAACGGGAACAGTAGCGAACGGGTCAGCGACACCGCGTCGTCGATCCGCTCGATAGCGTACAGAGCCATATTTGAACAATATGCGGATGTTTTAAAAACTCATGTGAAAACGGCCACTACTGCTATCCCTGTAGAAACGACTATTTCCATTTCCTGATTGATCGTTCAACTTATTGACCACGATACCGTGCAATAGCGTTTCTGTATCTAAACGTCGTCAGAAAGTATCCAATGATGATTCCGGCAGGATAGCTGATAAGGAAATATATTGGACCGGCTACAGCATCCACGGGAGATATCGCCCCACTAGTAATGAGGGAAGTCACACCGGCGATAACTAGTGTGCCAGTCATCCGCTTTGCACGTGACTCAGGGGGGGTGGAATCTTCAGATGGATTTTGTAAATAATACCAAGATATTTTAAATGGATATGAAACTACAATGATAGGGTTCCAGATAGCAGATGCAGTTTTAATAGCATCATCCTCAGAAATAATATTCTTCCAGTAGATCGACGCAGTTACGGTAGCCACTATTATTGCGATGAATAAAATATTGGAAATGAGTGGAAGAAGGGCCTGACCATCTACCATACAACTACTTATCTTCGCCATATTTATATCACCAATGAATCTAAACTACTTTAATAATGCTCCAATGTTATATTCAGGACGATTCTAATTACAAGATTGCCACCTCTAATGCCTTATATAAATCATCGTTCTTAGCTGACCTCTGGACTGGAAATGACGACTTTAGTCTCGGAGTTTACGTTCCCAATTATGATGGTGACAACATCGATATTGGCATCCACTCGAAATCTAAGGCTGCTGCAGTGGGTTCGGCCACCGCTACTGTCGATTCACATAGTTCCGAATACAGTATGTACGACGGATATTTTGAATTAGATAATTATACTCTTGAGTTAGATCACAAAAGTTAATAACAAGACGTCACCGGTAGTATCACTAACTATTGATAGTAGCTTACTCCTAGTCGACGCCTGTGGATGCCGAACTCCCAGTGGTGAATGGAAATGGGGTTTTATTTTGTTAAAATAAAAATAAAATTGGATTTTTCCCTGTATAACAAACGGGAGCGAGCGGAGTAGGGATGGTTCATACTACCGTAGTTGATTATTTAATTTCGACGAGTTGCATCAGCGGATAGCCGCCTTCCATCTCCATCCGCGCGGTCACTTCCGTCCCCTCATAATCGATGTCGATCTCGACGTGCAGGAAGCGGCCGGTCAGCTCCGTGTAGTCCGCCCCACCCTCCTCGATGGCCGCCGCGAGTTCGTCGTCCTTCACGGAGACGGTAACGGCCTCGCAGTGGGGCTGGTTCTCGATTGACTCTTCCATCGCGGCAGCCAGCGAGTCGGCGCTGTCGGGGCTGACGGGTGTGCCCGCGAACTGGTGGTACAGCGACCCGAACTTGATGCCGGCCTCGAAACAGGCCTGCTCGGCGTCGGTTGGCATACCTCGTCTCTGGTCGGCCGGCGGGAAACGCGCTTCGGACGCCCCGTCCCACGAGACGGAACAACGGCCGGATCGGTCCCGAGACGGTATCGTCTCGATCCGGCCGTGCGAACGACCCACAGGGAGCTATCGCGGCCGGAACCGCATCTTACTTACTGGCTGGTCGCACAGATACACCCGATGGACGATCCCGTTCTGCTCACGGGTGCCGGCGGCCGCGTCGGCGAGGCGATCCTCGAGGGTCTCGCCGACGAATACGAGTGGCGACTGCTCCTGCACAGCCCACCCGAAAAGGAGCCAGACCACGAGTATATGATCGGCGACGTCACCGACGATGCGCTCGTCAGCGCCGCCGTCGAGGACATCGGTGCGATCATCCACCTCGCCGGCGACCCCCGACCCGAAGCGTCGTGGGACAGTGTCCTCGAGAACAACATCGACGGGACACAGAAGATGTACGAAGCCGCCGTCGCCGAGGGCGTCGAGCGCTTCATCTACGCCTCCTCGAATCACGCCGTCGGCTCGTTCGAGACCGACGAACGCACCCCCGAGATGTACCGCGAGGACGACAAGTTTCGTCTCGACGGCACCGAGTTGCCTCGACCGGGAAACCTCTACGGCGTTTCGAAAGCCACCGGCGAGGTGCTCGGTCGGTACTACCACGACGAGTACGGCATCGACGTCTGTAACGTCCGCATCGGCAATCTCACGCGTGGCCACCCGCCGATCGACTACGAGCGCGGCCAGGCCATGTGGCTGTCCTATCCGGACTGTGCTCACCTCCACCAGCGGGCGCTGGAAGCCGACTACGACTTCGAGATCGTCTACGGCATCTCCGACAACGACCGGAAGTACTACTCCATCGAGCGCGCTCGCGAGGTGCTTGGCTACGATCCCCAGGACAACTCCGCGCACTTCGACGGCGAGGAGCGGGTCGTTGAGGAAAGATAAGGCGGTCGAATGCTGCCATAGACACTCAGAATTTGCCTTTTTATATTCTAATTTAATATCTTTTATTATTTAATATAATTAAAAATATATAGAATATTTTCTCTTTATGAACTGCTATTTTCAACGACTACGCTGGGATCTTTTGCTTTGTATGCTGGTGAGTCTGTCTTCCCTATCAGTTCATCAGGATAATCCAATGAATCAGGATCCATTTTTTTGAACTTATCTGATCTCTCCAAATAATACTCGTATTCAGTGGTTCCTAATTGTGGGCGAATTGGTGAAACATCAGTCAAGCAGGTTTCTGACGCACCGCAACCTCCATCTCCACCATCGCCTTCAGGATCCACAGTAATGAATTCATTAGTTTGAGGAGGAACCTGGCCAGCCGCAAAAGGGGCACCTGTGTGAGTGACGTCAACGCTGGCTGACGAATAGCCATCATCACTTTCTATGTAGAATTTGCAGAAGTTGGAGGCGACACAACAAGAATCATTGCCATAGCCCCAAGAAAGGTATTCTACATCGTTGGACGCACCAGCTAGGTTCCTTCCTCCATCTATCATTCCCAAAACAGCATTTGCAGCAGATAAACTTGCCGTAAGTACGGGTGTATATCCCGATGTTGACAGAGCGACCAACATCAAACTGAACGCTGAGTTGCCAAGTTCTATCCCACTATATGATGACTCTGCTGGGAAGCCACCCACCTCATCAGTATCACTCGATGTAAATAACGACTGGTTTGGATCACTAGCATCTATTTCGAGTGAATGTCCAGCACAATCCGGATAAGCTTCATACTCAGATTTTGATTGTCCAGCAAGTTTCCGATTGGCCACGGATACGCTCGAAGTGTAAAACCTGTGTAAGTATACTCCGTTTACATAGTCACTCGAATCGTGTGCCAGAACCCCCCGAGTTTCTAGCCCATACTCATAGTTTCCTGAGACACCCTCTTTCAGATCACCAGTCGAGATCTCAGTATTAAAATTTTTTTCTGAAAAGTCTCCAGACTCATCTGGAGGGTTACAGCTACTGGCAGTAGCAACTCCTGTACTGACTGATCCAAGCCCAGCAATGGCTGCTGTTGATTGGAGGACATCACGTCTATTGAGAGGATTTTCGCTCATAATAATATAACTATACCATATCTATATAAACTTTTATCTTATAGATATTATACTTATAATAAATATAGAAAGCAAATTATCTTACAAAATACTACTTCCATCATTATCTATGTGCCTTCCGTACAATTATTTTGATTTTGGCTCACGTATATTGTTAACTTATTATCTTTTTCTATAATTACCCTCACTGCGTAACAGTCAGGGTAGCCCAAATCCTCTGGACTTACTGTGCTCCACTCAGTCCCTGGCTTTCGGGCTGAGACAGTGAATTGGCCGCTGACAGTGGGCCAAGTTCTATTCAGGACAGCTCCCGGGGCCCGCTGATCACCGCCATTATTCGCAGGAAGTTTGAGTGTTCTATCCAATTCAGTTTCACCATCCCAATTAATTCGAATCTTAACAGAGTGTGGTTCTGTATGGAAATTCACTATTTCTACGGATGCCAGTTCCGTTTTTCCAGTTTCCGTTCCGTTCAGTACGCTTTGACACCCAGCAAGAGAACTAACTGCGAGTGTTCCTAAAACTGCCCGTCTAGTGTGACGAGGGGCATCCCCAGATTTCAATGATTTGTCAGTCATGCACCCGACCTTTTATTCCAAGACATAAATTTTTTATGGTTATTTATTTATATAATATTATATCTTAAATATATAATAAATTTATATTTCTGTTACTATATATAATTAAAAATTAATAAAAATCCACTAACCGGTCTCGTCTACACGCCTGTCTGGCTATACGGAGTGCCTAATATTACAGAAACTTTTTATTTTTTTTTTAGTTTGGGTATCAATTTCAAATGAGATATGAGCCGGTCAAGAAATCTAGCAGCCAAGTCCCGCTGTTCCCGGGCAATATTATGACTACCTGTGGCCACAGAGAAATGGCCGGGCACTTCCGAATCCATGGTCCTGACACGATTATGCTGGATGTTGCAGAGGAGACAGTCGCAACCGACACAGTCTCGGAGGATAGTTTTGATGTGCGCCTTCTATTCATTTCCGTTGGTGCTGTTGTATTTACGGAAGTATGAGGAGAAAGCCTCGCGCTTGACAGTAGTTGCCGAATCAGATTCTCGTCGAAGTAGCTACGGAGAGTGTGACTTGGAATTGTGACGGTTGTGGCTTCTCTCGTCACGAGAGTTTCTTAGAGAAAGCGAGGGAACGGCGCTTTGACGGCGTTCCCGAGCGATACCTCTCCAGAACGAACGTACTAACCGGTTGTCCCGGTCGAAGCGACAAACGATCTTAGCCGTAGTCTGTCACCACGAGCCGTCGGAAGATCCGCGTCGAAATCGGCGGTTTCTCTGGGAGCCGATCAGCACTGACGAGGATGTCTGCGAGCACCCACAGGGTGTACAGCGCCACGGCAAACAGGAAGTAAAACAGCCGAACAGTGAACGTCGGCGACGAGGTTCACGGCAGGAAGTCGCTGATCTACCGACGGAAAGACAATGCCGATCACGATGATCACCGGCAATACTCAGCGTTCACGACGAATCGGGGGAAGCGGACATCTCATAGAGTACGGCTACAGGTGGGAAAGCGAAAGCGGCTACAGATCGATCAAACGCTTCATGACCGCGACGACATCGAAAGATTTCGGGCTACGATTCTTCTACTTCGCGCTCGCGTGTCTGTTGTCAATTTGGCGAACTGTGGATCTGCTCGTGCAGGTCGAACTAACCGGCGAGTATGAACACGCGCTATTGATGACAGCTAATTCGTTCGATACCACGCATCACAGCCCCGATCAACCCACTGTAGTCTCGACTTCCACTGCTTTCGTAATCGTACACAGCCTGTAGGGGGCGGCGCAGTTCGTTCAGTAAATACCGGGTTCGTGAAACCTCGCAATCTATCTCCCGTGCTCAGCATACGGTAAAGATAAGTAATATTATTTTTTTAGTTTCCCCTCTGAATAGTCTAAGTAGTGATTTGATCCGACTTCTGCATTATAAATATCATAATTTTTACCGAACTGCTTAGTACCTCTGCCGTCGTTCTATCAACAGTTAATCATGGATGACCGTGGGCCAGTGGCCAAAGTGGAGAAGAGCGACGACCGGATCTCGCCGGAGGAGGTGGACGTGGAACCGGTCACGGAAGTGGTCGGAGACATGCTGGACGTGCCGACGAACGGCGAGGACGCGATTGTCCTCTACGACCATCCGACGGTCGCTGAGGTACTCGAAGACGTTCGGGCCTTCTTCGCAAACCAGTCAGAGGAGGGGGTGGAGGTACCCGACGACGAGTTCATCGCGTCGCAGTTCTTCGACTTCGAGTATCTGGAGCATTACGAGGAGGTCTCCTGGAAGTGGGTCACGGAGCCGTTCGCGTACGTGACGATCCTCTACGACGAGGAGGAGAACGAACACCACTACCAGGTGGTCGAACCGGTTCTCGACGATTTCGAGCGGTACGTCCGACGGGACCTCGTGGAGCTACTCCGCAACAACCTGATGTACCGCGACTTCGACGAACGCGACCGCGAAGCCGCGTTCCGGCGGGAAGCGCGAACGCTCGTCGACGAACAGGCTGCGACGGTCGATCCCGGGACGACGCACAAGCTGCTCTACTATCTGATTCGGGATTTCATCGACTACGGGCCGGTCGATCCAATCATGCGCGACGACGCTATCGAAGACATCTCCTGTGACGGAGCCGATGTCCCCGTGTTCGTCTACCATCGTCGCCACCGCGACCTCAGGACGAACGTCCGCTTCGACGGCGAACGGTTGGACGCCTTCACCTTCCGACTGGCCCAGCGGGCCGGCAAACAGATGACGGTCTCCAGCCCGCTCGTGGACGCGACGCTTCCGAACGGCTCGCGGATCCAGCTCACGCTGGGCGGGGACGTCTCCACGCGCGGGTCGAACTTCACGATCCGGAAGTTCTCGGAGACTCCCTTTACCCCGATCGAGTTGATCGAGTGGAACACCTTCTCTGTCGAGGAGATGGCGTACTTCTGGCTGGCGATCGAGAACAACCGGTCGCTAATCTTCGCCGGTGGTACCGGCTCGGGCAAGACCGCCAGTCTCAACGCGGCGTCGTTTTTCGTCCCGCCGTCCAGCAAGGTCGTCACAATCGAGGATACCCGCGAGATCGACCTCCCGCACGAAAACTGGATCCAGAGTGTTACCCGTGGTGCGGTCACCAGTGAGGGTCGCGGAGAGGTCTCGATGTACCAGCTCCTGCAGGCCTCGCTCCGCCAGCGACCGGAATACTTGCTAGTCGGTGAGATCCGGACCGAAGAGCGGGTCGCACTCTCGTTCTTCCAGGCGATGTCGACCGGCCACACCTCCTACACGACGCTGCACGCCGACTCGGTCGAGACGGTGCTCTCGCGGTTGCAGAACCCGCCGTTGAACGTTCCCACCCAGATGGTCCAAGAGCTGGACATCGTCTCCGTCCAGCAACAGACGTTCCTCGACGACCAGCGGGTCCGGCGAAACCGGACGGTCACCGAAGTCTTCGCCGACCCGGAGGAACCGAACGAGATCGCCACCAACGAGGTATTCCGCCGGGACGCCGAGCGGGACGTCCACGAGATGGTCGCCGACTCACAACTACTCGCTGATATCGCCGAGGACC
The DNA here is from genome assembly GCA_036628575.1 of Halapricum sp. Classification (GTDB taxonomy): domain Archaea; phylum Halobacteriota; class Halobacteria; order Halobacteriales; family Haloarculaceae; genus Halapricum. The sequence goes on along the minus strand of JAZKRQ010000040.1, from coordinate 4,469 downwards.
GTGGCTGGAGCGACGCGAGGATGGCGCAGGAGTTCGAGCGCCGACAGCGCGTCCTGACCTATCTGCTCGAGCAGAGAATCGTCGAGTACGATCCGGTTTCAACGGCGCTGCGTCGATACGCCCGCGATCCGGACGCCGTAATCGAAGGGATCGACGCCGGGTCGCTGACCCGTGAAGCGCTCTCGAACGGATCGCCAGATATCGAAGCGATCAGCCCGGACGACCTCAACGTGACTGACATCATCGAGGAGCTATGAGCCGGGAGCCGATCGATGACGCCGAACCGAGCGAGTACGGCCTGCGGCAGTTTCCGTACGTCCGGAATCGACCGGACGTAGACGATGGCCGACTCCGCGAACAATACGGCTGGGTCAGGGCGTACTACAAGGCCCGCCCGCACCGTCACGACGATCTCCAGCGGTGGCTTAACCAGGCCCGGTACGGCCAGAGCTACGACGTGTACCTCCAGCGTAGCGCCTGGCTCGCGATCCTCGCTACGGTCGTGGGGGGCGTCCTCGCGATCGCGCTGTCGTGGACGCTGGCCGCCAGTGGTGTCTTCGACGGATTCACGAACCCCCTGGCCTACGAGGGTGCACTGGTCTATCACCTCGGCGAATACAAGGCGCTGTACGGTAGCGCCGTGCTGGTCGTCGCGTTCGCGGCACTCTTCGGGGCTGGGGTCTGGACCCTCCGCTACCAGTATCCCAAGGTCGTCGTCTCCAGTCGCCGACGCAACATCGACGTGACGCTCCCCCACGGGATCGTCTTCATGTACGCGCTCTCACGGGGCGGGATGGACCTGCTGGAAGTGTTACGGGTTCTCGCAGACTCGAAGGATACCTACGGCGAACTCGCAAAGGAGGCGGAGATGATCGTCCGGGAAGTCGAGTTCTTCGGCAACGACGTCTACACCGCCCTGCGCAACGTCCGTAACCTGACGCCCAGCGACAACTTCGAGCAGTTCCTCGATGACCTGCTAGGCGTACTCGATTCCGGCGGCGATCTCACCGTCTTCTTCGAGAACGAATCCGAGGAGTACCTCGAAGAGGCGCGGGACGAACAGCAGTCGTTCCTAGAGACGCTGGCGATACTGAGCGAGTTCTTCGTCGTGCTGTTCGTGGCTGCGCCGCTTTTCGTCATCGTCATGCTCGTCGTGATGAGCCTGCTGGGCGGGGAGACGCTGGCCCAGTTGGTCGTGCTGGTGTACGCGATTCTCCCGCTGTCGATGTTGGGCTTTCTGGTCTTGCTCGATACGCTCTCGGAGCCGTACAAACAACCCGCCGTCCACTTCGGCGACCACGACGACGACGTCGAGTCGGGGCTGGCGCTGGTCTGGGCCGTGATCCGCGACGTTATCACGGTCCCTCGGATCGGCAACGCAGCGACCGCGGCCGGATCGGTACCCGAAAGCGAGGCACGCTATCTCGCCCACCGACGCCGACGCGCGCTGGTCGAATCGATGTCGGACCCGCTGGCCGCGTTCCGCGGCAAGCCGTCGTACTCGCTGCTCGTGACCGTCCCGCTGGCGCTGATCGTCGGCGTCGCGGTCGTGACGTTCGGACTGGCCTCACCGACCCGGACAGCCATGCTCGAATACCCGATCCCGACGACGACCTGGCTCGTGGTCGTGCCACTGCTGGTCGCCATGATCCCGCTGTCGATCTTTCACGAGCGCAAGCGCCGGCGCGATCGGCGGTTCCTTGATCGTTTCCCGGACACACTATCGGTCCTGGCAAGCGCCAACAAGATGGGGATCCCCTTCGACGACGGACTGGCCCTGGTTACCCGCTGGTCGACGGGACCGCTCTCCCGAGAGATGCGACTGCTCCGTAACGACATGCGCTGGAACTTCGACACCCGGGACGCCGTGCGGAACCTGGCCGATCGCGTCGAGATCCCGCAGTTGTCTCGTACCATGACCCTCATCGGCGAGGGTATCCGCTCGACGACCGACGTCGCTGCCGTCCTGACCATCGCGGCCAGAGACACCAAAGAGCGGTTCAAACTGGACCGGGAGCGCCGCCAGGAACTGACCCCGTACATCGCGGTCGTCGTGATCGGCTTCGGCGTCTTCCTGCTGGTGGTCGTGTTGCTCGATAAGGCCTACCTGGGACCGATCGCCGAGACCGCGGCGACACCACCGGTCGAAACCGGTCGGAGCGTCCCGCTGTCGCTGACGAACGTCCCGGTCGAGGCCTACCGCGCACTGTTCTTACACGCCGCGGTCATCCAGGCGCTGGGTGGCGGGATCCTCGCCGGAAAACTCGCCGACGATGACGCGTTCAGCGGCCTGAAATACAGCATCGTCATGCTCGTGATCGCCGTTGCAGCGTTCGCACTCATCTGATCATGTCAATACACAAATTCACCACCGGAACCGATCGCTCGGTACGAACAGACAGCCGCGGCGTCTCGGAGGTGATCGGCGCAATCCTGATATTCGGGCTGATAGTCACGTTGCTGGTGTTGATCCAGGCCAACGCCGTCCCGGCCGCGAATAAGCAGGTCGAGTTCGAACACGACCAGCGCGTCATCCAGGACTTCCAGGCGTTGCAGGGCGAACTGTACCAGGTCGGCACGACCGGTGATCCCGCTTCGGCCACTGTGGAGACCGGCGTCGTCTACCCCAACCGGTTCTTCCTGCTGAACCCCAGTCCAGCGGTCGGCTCGCTCCGGACGTCCGATCCGCTCACCGTGAACATCACCAACGCCCGCGCCGAAGGCAACCCCGGCGATTACTGGAACGGGGAGAACATCTCGTTCACGACGCGAGGGCTCGTCTACACGCCCAGATACAACGAACTCCAGAATCCCGGGACGAAGTACTGGGAACACTCGATGCTGTTCAGTCGCTACGACAACGACAACGTCTACTTCGACGACCCGACAGCGTTCATCGACGGGCGGCAGATCCGACTGACGCTGGTGGACGGTCGGCTCTCCGGGGGCAGCCTCTCGACGACGGTCGAGATCGTGCCGATCAGCATCGGCTCGCGGACCCTCACCGTCGCGAACGAGAACGAGCCGATAGCGTTCACGCTCGGGACGAGTCTCTCCCAGGCCGAATGGGAGCAGGCTCTCGATGACGAGGCATACGCGAGCGTGATCGGGTTCGACGCGGACAGCGAAACCGTGACGATCGCGCTCAATGCGACCCAGAGTTACGACCTCCGGATCTCGAAGGTCCGGGTCGGGACGGCCAGTGCACGGGCCCCAGGCCCGCGGTACATCACCGACATCGAGGGCAACGGTACGAGCATCGCCGAGAACACGAGCCAGCGACTCGTCGTCGAGGTTCGTGACGAATACAACAACCCTGTGAGCAACGTTCCGGTCGACGCCTGGATCAACGTCAGCGCTGGGAATGATCACGTCGATCCGATCGCCGGGAATCGAAGCGACAGCGACGGACGCGTGACCTTCCGATACGACGGTCCCACAGACATCGACAAGACAAAGCCAGTCAGCATCCAGACAGCCATCGACGGCGCGGGCGACGCGAGCGAGCGGGCGAGGTTCGATCTGTCGATCGTGGATAGCGATGGATCAGGGACGCCCAGTGGAAACGAAACCAGCGATCTCAACCCTTACGGACAGAACACTGTCCAACTTGAGGACGCGATCATTAAGAAGGAAGGGGCAGGAACAGATGCGCGTTTCTGGGTTGAGGCTCAGTTCAATAACACGTACGAGAATAGAGATATAAATATGACGCAGGCACGTTTAGTTATGTACTCACCACGGAACCAACAAGGTATGGGAGTGCCCACTAGCAGATCGCTACCGACGATGGCGACCCTCTATGATAACGGCGAACTGAACACGACCGGATACAACCTAATTCGGGGCGGTGCGTACACGGCGACGCCTGATCTGGATATCCTCATTCGGAACGACGAACAGAAATATGTGTTTGAATTGTTCGACAACGATGGTGAGAACTATCAGCCTGTCCAAGGCGATCTGTTCACCATCACGCTTGAGTTCGACAACAGCGAGCGAATAACGTATCTGATCACGCCACGTGAGAGCGACTGACCGGGACCTCCGTCGACAGGACCATTAAAGTGCTTGTAAGCACCTTTGAGGTCAGTCGTCCACCCGGGAACAACGGGTCATCAGGCGAACGTGGCGGTTGTCTTCGACCAGTCGTATTCCCGATACCGGACGGTCGGATGCACTCCGTCCGGCAGACTCCCGTACTCACGCAAAATATCCAGAATCCCTGCACCTCCACCAAAGTCCCCGCGATACCACAGCATGAGCCGCGGCACCCGAACCACGCCTGCGTCGGGATCATATGCCACTTCCTGCTGGAGATACGATTCAGTCGCCAGGTCCAGCTGGGCATCGATCTCGGACGGTTCGTACGTCCGAATCGGCGGGCAGCTCTTCGCGCCGCAGTTGAGCGCGAAGTGGATCCGCCAGTCGCGTTCGTCGACGCGGTGGCGGCGCTCGAACGCCGACGG
>JAZKRQ010000039.1:0-18183 GCA_036628575.1 Halapricum sp. | reverse complement strand
ACAAGGTCAACCCGATCGACTTCGAGAACAGCGAGGGCAACCTCTCGAAGGCCAATTCCGATCTCGTTTTCCTGGGCGATTACGTGACCAGTTCCCGCCTGCAGCGGGACCTCTCGGACTCGACTGTCAAGCGCAACGTCGGGGCGGCGTTCGCCCATTGCCTGATCGGCTACGAGAAACTCCAGACGGGCCTGGGGAAGGTCACACCCAACGAGGCGGTCATGCGCGAGGACCTGGAGGCGAACCCGGAGATCATCGGCGAGGCCGTCCAGACGATTCTCCGGCGGGAGGGCCACGGCGACGCCTACGAACAAGTGAAGGCGCTCACTCGGGGTCAGCGTGCCTCACTCACCGACTTCCAGGAACTCTTCGCTGAACTGGACGTCCCCGAGTCTGTTCGTGAGGAACTGGGGGCGTTGACACCCGCGAGCTACACTGGCCTCGGGAACGAACTCGTCGACGAACTGTCGTAGCGAGTGCCCCCAACTGCGTCGCCAGCAGTCTAGCGACTACGCTGTCAGCACGACGCGCTACAGCGGCTCGCCGATCAGTTCGAAGGGACGCCGGTCATCCGGGATCTCCCCGCACTCGGTCACGATCGTCGCCATCCCACGGGCGAGCCGTTGTTTGAGTTCCCGATCCGGAAGGTCCAACTCGGAAGCCAGTTCCGTCGGCGTAATCTCCTGTGGCGTCGCGAAGTACCCACGGTCGAGTGCTTCGAGCAGTATCTCCCGGTCTTCCGAAGGCAACGCAACGTTGTATCCACCGTTTTCACCCATATCGAACCCAGCCAGGTAGAAAGGTAATTTTGAACGACCTAATAGTATCCTACGAACGTCGACATATCGGGAGAAATAGCCACTTTCGGTGGATAGGGACTATTTCTGAAGGATATCCGGTTCAGATCGGTGTTCACCTTCTGCACGTCGTGAAAACGACCCGAGACGTTAATCCCCTGGAGGTATCCAGTTCGATATGATGGAGAGCGACATCGAGACGGCGTCTAATCTCGTACGGTCGCGGATCCGGATCGAGATCCTCGAACGTCTCCGGGCGGACGACGCGACGAGATACGATCTCAGAGACGGGCTGGATTGTGCACGGACGACGGTCGATCGGAACCTCGACCGGCTGGAAGAAGACGGGTGGATCAGAGAGTCCAGCGGCGAATACTCGATCACCACGGCGGGCGAAATCGTCCTCGAGAGTGCGAACGATTGCCTGGAGACCGTCGCGGCGGCCGAGCGTCTCCAGCCGATCCTTCGGTGGGTTCCCGGTGAGGAGTTCGACGTCGACATCCGGCATCTCGCTGATGCCGAACTGACAGTCGCCAGCGAGGCGAAACCCCTCGCGATGGTCGACAGGCACGCGCAGGCGATTAAGGAAGCGCCGAACGCGCGGATGGTACTCCCAATAGTTAGCCCACAACCGCTACACGCCCAGTCCCGGAACAACTCGAACGAAGACCTCTCTATCGAGGTCGTCGTTTCCCCACCGATAGCGGAGACGTTCACTACGGATCCGCAGTTCCGTGATCGGATAGCAGAATTACGCGGGACCGACGCTATGGATATCTTCGTGACCGACGAGTCGATCCCCTATTACCTTGGGCTGATCGACGGGACGGTACAGATCGGTGTCGACGAGGACGGCGAACCGCGAGGGCTGCTGGAGAGCGAGGACGATGCCGTGTGGGAGTGGGCCGAACGGAAGTTCGCGTCGTTCCAGGAGTCGGCGGAACCACTCGAAGCGTGGGAAGGTTGACTTCCCGCCCGCGCTGAAGCGCGAGGCTTTCTCCTCGCACCTCCGTAACCGCTCGGCGTCGAACTGCTTGCCACGCTCCTCCGTCCAGAGCACGTGGGTCTCGGAGGGGCCGCCGCCAAACGCCGGCTTTCGCATACGCCTCATAGTGATTACTGTAACGATTTACCGGTGCGACCGCACGAGAGCGTGCGATCGACCCGGAACAGACTTACAGTAATCACTATCATTCGGTGTATAGGACGAAAGTGACTCGGCCACCGGTCACAGCGGTGATAGGATTAGAAGGGGAAAACATTGCCTGATTCCGGCAGTACAGCCGATAAGACGCCCGCTCTATTCCCAGTCGGTGGGAACGAGCGGGTCCCGTAAGAGCCGTCATGTTTTAGGGACTACCAATGCCGGCTCGACCAACGACACGTTCGATGGACGATCACGCGTCCGGGGTGGTTCCGGACGAGGAGTGGGCGGTGTTCACGCGCGAGACACCGACCGATCCGATGGTACACGCTGGGTCTGTTCGTGCGAGCGACGAGGCCGACGCGCGGGAACGCGTCGAGTCGTTGTTCCCGGACGTCGCCGCTCGCTGGGTCTGCCCGGCGACCGCGATAGATCGCGGTGAGACCGCGCCACTCACGGCGGGTGAGGCGCCATGATCCGCATCGGCTCGCTGTTCTGTGACTGTGATCAGCCGACTGTCAGGGGCGGCGATGCTCCACCCGTTGAGTGGGCACTGGATGGGGGCACGGGCGACCGGGAGCGATTGTCGGCCAACGAACGGCTCGCCGTCATCGACCAGCTCGAGTCGTTCGGCGTCGAAACGGTGCGGTTCGAGGAGGCCGGTGGGCTCGATCCCGAAGTAGTCGACGAATTGATCGCTCACGCCGCCGATCAGGGTATCGAGACGACGCTACGCCTCGACCGGCGACAGCTCGACGACCAGCGGCTCGAAGCACTCGAGTCGGCCGGTCTCGACAGACTCAGCGTACTCGTGCCGGGGCTGTCGACGCCCAGAGAGAAGCACACTGCCAACGACGCTATCGACGCTGCACTCGCCACTCTCGAAGCGGGCGTGGAATCCGACCTGGAGACGGAATTGCGCTTCCCGTTGCGGGCCGAAAGCGTACGGGATATGGAAGAAGTGTACGATCTGGCGGCGCTGCTATCGGTCGATCGGTTCCGCCTGACACACGTCCCCTCGGAGCTGTCCGATGACCGCCGTCGGCGTGCGATCCGACGGCTCATCGACGTCACACGAGACGCTCACGAACGCGACACACACCTCGAAACGGTGTTGAGCGGCGGCATCGATGCCGGTTACGTCACCGAATACGCCCGGGGCCAGCTAGAGGGGAGCGAGTCGACGACTGTTCGAGAAGCGCTCCGGGAGCGACTCGGGACCGCCCCGTCGCCACCGGTTGCCAAGCTCGGACCGGACGGAGCAGTGTTTCCGGGACCGTTCTGGGACCGGTACTCACTGGGTTCGGTCCGTGATCGTCCGTTCGGATCGATCTGGACCGACGAGACAAACCCGTTACTGAGGCGGCTGCGTCACGACGAGGCCGGGCTACCCGAGCGCTGTCGGGGATGCGCGTTCAGCGACGTGTGTGACGGCGGCTCGCGGGGTCGTGCGCTGCAAGCACACGACGATCCGTTCGAACCCGATCCCGTCTGCTACGTCGAACCGGAGATCCGCGTCGAAGGGGCGGCCGCCGGATCTCCTGCCGACTGAACGGCACCGATACGCCGCCAATCGGGCAGTTAGCGGTTCGAAGCGATACCGAGCCGTTTTTGATCGGCGGCGTCGAATCCCCGGTTGTGCTTTCGGTCGAGCTTCATGTTCACTCCTCGCTTTCCTACGACGGCCGGGACTCCGTCGACAGGCTGTTGGGGCGGGCTCAGGACGCTTCTCTCGACGCGCTCGCCATCACCGATCACGACGAGATCGACGCTAGCCTGGAGGCCGTCGAGAAAGCGCCCGGCTTTGGACTGTTAGGGATCCCCGGGATGGAAGTCACCAGCGCGGCCGGCCACGTCCTCGCACTGGGCGTCACCGAGGCGATCCCGACCGGCCTCCCCTTCCGAGAAACGCTCGACCGCATCCACGGACAGGACGGTATCGCTGTCGTCCCGCACCCGTTTCAGGAGTCCCGCAGTGGGGTGATGGCGAAAGTCTCGCGAGCGGATCTCGCTCGCGCTGACGCGATCGAGGTGTACAACTCTCGGCTGTTGACCGGGCGGGCAAATCGCCAGGCTCGTCGGTTCGCCGACGAACACGGCATCCCGATGACCGCCGGCAGTGACGCTCACATCGCCGAGATGGTCGGCCGAGCGGTCACCAACGTCGACGCCAACGAGCGGACCGTCGAGGCGATCCTTTCGGCCATCGCCGACGGTCGGACGAGCATCGAAGGACGGCGGACGCCGTGGCGGATCAGTTTCAAACAGGCCGCCGGCGGGGCGAAACGCCGCGTGCGGAACCGACTCTCAGAACTTCTCGAATGACGCTACACGGATCCACGCCGTCAGTCGTTCGCCAGGCGATCGGTCGCGGCGATACGCTGCCGGGTACCCGCGGATTTGCCGGTTCGGTCGACGGGCTGCTCGTAAGGGACGTGCTCGGCCGCTATCCACTCTTCGTCGACGGCGAGGCGTGGGCGTTCGACCCGAGCGAACTCGACGATCCGCGATCGTTCCCCGCCGGGCACGTCCGATCGTCGGAGGGTGTCGAACGATGGGGTGAACTCCCGGACCCGCCGGTCGCCGACCCGAGCGAGGGTGTCGAGGCCGTCCGCTCGGCGCTCGAACGCGCCTTCTCGACTGTCGATACCGAGAGTCTGGCCGTCGCGTTCTCAGGGGGGGTCGACTCGGCGCTGATCGCGGCTGCACTGGACGTCCCGCTGTACGTCGTCGGCTTTCCCGAGAGCCACGATGTGGATGCGGCCCGGAGCGGCGCGGCACTGCTCGATCAGGAGGTTACGGTTGTCGAGGCGACCCACGATGATCTGGAGCGGGCCGTCCCGGAGATCGTCGCCGCGACCGGCCGGACCAATGCCATGGACGTCCAGATCGCGCTGCCGCTGTACCTGGTCGCCGAGCGGGTCGCTGCCGACGGGTTCGACCGCCTGGCAGTCGGGCAGGGTGCCGACGAACTGTTCGGTGGATACGCCAAAGTCGCGAAGGCTCCCGAAGACCCACGTGTCGAGGCCGATACCGTTCGCGGGGCGACTCGCGAGGTAATCGAGACGCTGCCGGATCAGCTCGAAAGGGACGTATTGACCATGCGCGCGGCCGGAGTCGAACCGGTCGCGCCGCTGTTGCACGACGCCGTCGTCGAGGCCGCTCTCGGGCTTCCGGGGGAGTTACTCGTCGAGGGCGACACCCGAAAAGTCGCGCTCAGGGAAGCGGCCTGGCGGTGGCTCCCCGAGGAACTCGCCACGCGCGAAAAGAAGGCTGTCCAGTACGGGAGTCTCGTCGCTCGCGAACTCGATCGGCTGGCGCGCCAGGCAGGGTTCAAACGCCGGATGGACGATCACGTCACCCAGTACGTCGAGTCGCTACGTGAGTGATCGTAGTCGGCAGTCTCAAGACCGCACAGCCGGAACTACCGGGTACACGATGGACGTCACGATCCGCCCGGCCGAGCCCGCAGACGTCACGGAGCTAGAGATCCTACGCGCGCAAGCGCTCAAGGCGACCTTCCAGTCGGAACACGATCGCCGAACCGTCGCCGACCTCGTCGCGACCGTCGACGAAGAGCTGGCCGTGTGGATCGAGGACGAGTCCTATCGTGTCCTCGTTGCCGAGACCGAGATCACACCGGTCTGTTACGCCGCCCTGGACCGCGAAGAGGGAGAGCTGCTGGCAGTCGTGACGAGCCCGGATTACATGCGCGAGGGATTCGCAAGTGAGGTTCTCGCCCGCATCGAGGAGGACGCGAGCGACCACGGGCACGTGATGCTGTCCGCGAGCGCGCCCCAGCCCGTGACACCGTTTTTCGAATCGAACGGCTTCGAAGAGGAGGGATCCGCCCAGTGGTACGGACTGGCAGCGATTCGTTACCACAAGCAAGTCTGAGGGTACCTGCGTCCGGTTTTCTGACCGCGCGCCTCTGACCACCAGACGCGTGGTTAAACAATATTAAGAATATCATCACTGGTGATAGGTATAGTTTCAGTCGCAAATAATGGGTTTATGTTCGCAAGATTTACCGGCCTAATAGCGACAGAGTTAACAGATACCGTGTGATTTATGCGTCCAATTTACACAGATATACGCAGATGATGAACGGTACCAATGACAAATCAATAAATAAATTATATGATGTATCTGAGCAGCGGGCGAACTGCGGCGTCGGCGTGATGCTCGACCTCTCGGGGGAACGCGACCACGAGATCATCGAAGACGGACTCGATCTGCTGGAGAATCTCGACCATCGCGGTGCTCGCGGGGCGGAACCGGATACCGGTGACGGGGCCGGGATCCTGATCCAGAAGCCACACGCGTTCTTCGCCGAGGAAGTCGACGGACTCGGCGGGTTCGACGACTACGGCGTTGGGCAGGTCTTCTTCCCGAAGGACGAGCCGGGAGACGAACTCAGGGAACTGATCGAATCGACGGTCGAATCGGAGGGATTCGAGATCGTCGCCTGGCGGGACGTGCCGACGGACAACAGCACGCTGGGCGAGACTGCCGTCGAGACCGAGCCGGACGTCAAGCAGTTCTTCGTCGAACCCCAGGGCGATCTGGAGCCCTCGGAGATCGATTCCGAGTTGTACGTACTACGTCGTGTCATCGAAAACAGCGTCGAAACGCGCGATCCCACCGGCAGCGACCGCTTCTATATCTGTTCGCTCGACCGCCGGAAGACCGTCTACAAGGGATTGCTGACGAACGCGCAGGTGCGTGAGTACTATCAGGATCTCTCGGACGAACGGGTCGTCTCGCGGCTCGCCTTTGTCCACTCGCGGTTCTCCACGAATACTCTCGGCGCGTGGGAACTCGCTCACCCCTACCGGAATATCATTCACAACGGCGAGATCAACACGCTCCGCGGAAACCTCAACTGGATGCAGGCCCGCGAGGCCGACCTCGAGAGTCCTGCCTTTGGCGACGAGATTGACAAACTCAAACCGGTTACCGACGAGGACCAGAGTGACACCGCCGTCGTGGACAACGTTCTCGAGTTGCTGGTCGAGAGCGGGCGCTCGATGCCACACGCCCTCCGGATGCTCGTCCCGGAAGCCTGGGAGCAAAACGACAAACTCGATTCGGAGCGGGAGGACTGGTATCGCTACCACTCGACGATCAATGAGCCATGGGACGGGCCGGCACTGATCGCCTACACTGACGGCTACAGCGTCGGCGCAGTCCTGGACCGAAACGGGCTGCGGCCCTGTCGGTATCTCGTCACCGAGGACGACCGTCTGGTGATGGCTAGCGAGACCGGCGCACTGGAGGTCGACGAGGAGAACGTCGTCCACAAGGACCGCCTCCAGCCGGGCCAGATGTTCTACGCCGACCCCGACGAGGGCGGGGTCGTCTCGGACGACGAAATTTTCGACCAGCTCACCGACGAGAAGTACGGCGAGTGGCTCGAGGAACACGAGGTCAGTCTGCAGGAGGTCGCCAGCGGCGACGCCGAGACGCCGACATACGTCGAGAACGACCTCACGGCCCACCAGCGCGCGTTCGGCTACACGCTCGATCACGTCGAGCGGCTGGTCGAGCCGATGGCCACCGACGGCAAGGATCCCGTCGGCGCGATGGGCAACGACACGCCCCTCTCGGTCCTTTCGAGCCGGAACAAGACCCTCTTTACCTACTTTAAGCAACTGTTCGCCCAGGTCTCGAACCCGCCGATCGATTACATCCGCGAGGAGACCGTCACGTCGCTGGAACAGCACGTGGGACACCAGCGAAACCTCCTGGGGGAGACACCCGAGCACTGCCGACAACTCCACCTGGAATCGCCGATCCTCACTCGGCAGCAGCAGGCCGCGATCACTGACATCGACAGGAACGGCATCACGGCCGAGACCATCGACATCACCTACGAGAAAGGCGGTGACCTGGAAGCGGCCGTCGAGGCCGTTCGCGAGCGCGCCGTCGAGGCGATCGAGGACGGCGCGGAACTGCTGGTGCTCTCGGATCGCAACACTGGCCCGGACCGAATTCCGATCCCGAGTCTGCTCGCGACCGGCGGCGTCCACCACTACCTCGTCCGCGAGGGGCTGCGGACGCAAACCGGTCTGGTCGTCGAGAGCGGCCAGCCCAACGCCGTCCATCATTTCGCCACTCTCGTCGGCTACGGCGCCGACGCCGTGACCCCGTACCTCGCATACGAGACGATCGAGAACCTCGTCTACGAGGACATCGTCGACGTCGACCGCGAGGAGGCACTGTCGCAGTACCGCCACGCCGTCGAGGACGGCATCCAGAAGGTCATGGCCAAGATGGGCATCTCCACGCTGGAGAGCTACAAGGGCGCACAGATCTTCGAGGCCGTCGGGCTGGACTCGGGCTTCGTCGCCGAGTACTTCGCCGGGACCGAGAACCGCACCGAGGGTATCGGCATCGAACAGCTAGAGCGGGACCTCGAAGACCGCCACGAGTTCGGCTTCGAGACCCGCATCAGTGGGAATCTCCACCTCGATCAGGGCGGGGAACTCAACTGGCGCCGCGACGGGGAGTTCCACCAGTGGAACCCCACGACGATCGGCAAGCTCCAGGACGCGACCCAGAACGACGACTACGAGACCTACCGGGAGTTCGCCTCGATCATCAACGACCAGCAGGAGCGGTTACAGACCCTGCGTGGCCTGCTGGAGTTCGACACCGATGAGCGCGAATCCGTCCCGATCGAAGAGGTCCAGCCGGTCGAGGAGATCACCCAGCGATTCTTCTCGGGGTCGATGTCGTTCGGCTCGCTGAGCAAGGAAGCCCACGAGACCCTCGCAGCGGGAATGAACCGCGTCGGCGGTTGGGCCGGCACTGGTGAGGGGGGCGAACCGGTCGAACGGTTCGGCACCGAACGGGAGTGTGCCAACAAGCAGGTCGCCTCCGGTCGCTTTGGCGTGACCAGCTACTATCTCGCCAACGCCGAGATGCTGGAGATCAAGATGGCTCAAGGGTCAAAACCCGGCGAAGGCGGTCACCTTCCGGGCGAGAAGGTAAACGAGATCATCGCCGACACTCGCTCGACCACGCCAGGCGTCCCGCTGATCTCGCCGCCGCCACACCACGATATCTACTCCATCGAGGACCTCGCCCAGCTCATCCACGACCTGAAGTGTTCCAATCCCGACGCGGAGGTCCACGTCAAGCTCGTCTCGGAGGCGGGGGTCGGCATCATCGCCGCCGGCGTCTCGAAGGGCAAGGCTGACTCCGTGCTAATAAGCGGCGCAGCCGGCGGAACGGGCGCGTCCCCGCGGACCTCGATCAAGAACGCGGGCCTGCCCTGGGAACTGGGCATCGCGGAGGCCCAGCAGGTGCTCGTCGACAACGACCTTCGTTCCCGGATCAAGGTCCGGGTCGACGGCGGAATGAAGACCGGTCGGGACGTCGCCGTGGCCGCACTGCTCGGCGCCGAGGAGTACGGCTTCGGGACGGCCCCGCTGATCACCTGTGGCTGTCTCATGCTGCGGCAATGTCACAACAACACCTGTTCGGTCGGTGTCGCGACCCAGGACCCCGATCTGCGCGAGCGGTTCCCCGGCGATCCCGAGTACGTCGCCAATTACATGCGTCACATGGCTCAGGAAGTTCGGGAAATCATGGCCGAGCTCGGGTTCACCTCCATCGAGGAGATGATCGGCCGGGTCGACCTGCTCGAACAGAAGGACGTCGACCATCCGAAGGCCAAACACGTCGATCTCTCGGCGGTCCTGGCCGAGCCCGCGGGTGACGACGATCCGCGAAAGACAATCGAACAGAACCACGGCCTCGAAGAGAAACTGGATCAGGAACTCCTGGAAGCCGCGCAGCCAGCGATCGAGGACGGCGAACCCGTCGAGATCGATCTCCGGGCCGGCAACGAAGACCGGACGCTCGGGGCGATGCTCAGCTCGGAGATATCGAAGACGCACGGCGAGGACGGACTCCCCGAGGACACCGTCTCAATCGGCGTCGAGGGCACGGGCGGCCAGAGCTTCGGGGCCTTCCTCACGGACGGGATCACGATGGAACTAGAGGGTGACGCCAACGATTACTGCGGGAAGGGGCTTTCGGGCGGTAAACTGATCGTCGAGACGCCCGACGAGGCCGGCTACGAGGCGAGCGAGAATATCCTGGTCGGTAACGTCGCGCTGTACGGCGCGACCGACGGCGAGGCCTACTTCAACGGTCGGGCCGGCGAGCGCTTCGCGGTCCGCAACTCCGGGGTCAAGACGGTCGTCGAAGGCGTCGGCGACCACGGCTGTGAGTACATGACCGGCGGGGTCGCCGTGATCCTCGGCGACACAGGCAAAAACTTCGGTGCCGGTATGTCCGGCGGCGAGGCGTACGTCCTCGACGAGAGCGGTGATTTCGCAGAGAACGTCAACAAAGACATGGTCTCGCTCCAGCCGATCGAGAGCGAGCGCGACCGGCAGATGATCCGTCGTATGATCGAGAACCACGTCCGCTACACCGACAGCGACCGAGGGAAAGAGATCCTCGACAACTTCGAATCCTACCTCGATCGGTTCGTGAAAGTCATGCCTGACGCCTACGCCGAGATCGTCGAGCAGCATCTCGAAGACGGTGAGGACATCCGGGTGTCGCCGCCGCCAGCGTCGACGCCTGCGGTGAGCCCAACGGAGGGTGACGACTGATGAGCAAGGACCACCCCGGCGGCTACCTACAGAACGAACGCGAACCGATTCCCAAGCGCGATCCCGAGCAGCGCAAAGGTGACTTCGAGGAAATCTGGGAGCAGAAGTGGGACAAACAACAGCTACAGGAACAGGGCGAGCGGTGCATGTCCTGTGGAACGCCAACGTGCATGAGCGGCTGTCCCATCGGGAACATCATCCCCGACTGGAACGACCTCGTTTACAAGGACGACTGGAAGCGGGCCCTGGAACGCCTGCACGCGACCAACAACTTCCCGGAGTTCACCGGCTACAACTGCCCGGCACCCTGTGAGAACACCTGCACGCTCAACTACAACGACGACCCGGTGACGATCAAGTCGATCGAGCGAGCCATCGTCGACAAGGGCTGGGAAGAGGGCTGGATCCAACCCGATCCGCCCGAGGAGCGCACCGATTACGAGGTCGCTATCGTCGGTAGCGGGCCAGCGGGCCTCGCAGCGGCCCAGCAGCTCAACCGTGTGGGTCACCACGTCACTGTCTACGAGCGTGACGAACACCCCGGCGGCCTGATGCGATACGGTATCCCCGACGCCAAGTTCGCCAAGGAGAAAGTCGAGCGTCGAATGGACCAGCTTCGCGCGGAGGGAATCTCCTTCGAGTGTGGCGTCGAGGTCGGTGAGGACATCCCCGCCGAGAAACTCGACGAAGAGTACGACGCCGCATGCATCGCAGTGGGCGCCCAGAAGCCGATCGATCTCCCGATCGACGGTCGTGAACTCGATGGGATCCACCTGGCGATGGATTACATCCCCCGAGCGAATCCCGGACAGAACGACGGAAGGGCGGTCCCCGATACGATGGACGCCGAAGGAAAGAGCGTCGTCGTCCTCGGCGGCGGCGACACCGGCGCTGACTGCGTGGGAACTGCCCACCGGCAGGGTGCCGAACAGGTCGTCCAGATCGAACTCCTGCCGAGACCGCCCGAAGAGCGTCCGGAGGGCAACCAGTGGCCCGATCAGCCCCAGACCTACAAGAAGTCCTACTCCCAGGAGGAGGCCGGCGTCGAGGAGTACTGCGTCGAGACCCAGGCGTTCCTCGATACCGACGGCGACGGCGTCGTGGACGAGCTCCAGGCGCACCGGATCGAGTGGGAGGAGACCGAGGACGGTGACCACGAGAAACGAGTCGTCGACGAGGACATGCGCGTCGCGGCTGACATGGTGTTGCTCGCGGTCGGCTTCACTGGCCCGGAGTCGACGCCGTTCGATCCGCTGGGGGTCGAACTGACCGAGAACGGGACCTTCCGGACGGACGACTACATGACGAACGTCGACGGCGTCTTCGCGGCCGGCGACGCCAATTCCGGCCCGTCGCTGATCGTCTGGGCGATCGGCGAGGGACGGGATGTCGCCCGCCACATCGACGAGTACTTGACGGGCGAGACTGAGCTGCCGGCCAGCCTGGAGACGCCAAACGACCTAGTCGTTTCACGCTAATAACGACGGAGAGCCGGGCTTCCTTTCGATCGGGGCTCGCCCTCCTTCGCTGGGGTCTTTATGTCGTTATCTCGCGTAGTGTGTGTATGGCTACCCGCGTACTCGTCCCGATGGACGACTCGGAGATGGCAGAGAGGGCGTTGGTCTACGCGCTCGAAACACACCCGGACGCCGAGATCACGGTCCTGCACGTCGTCGGTGAGCCGTCGATAATGATGGGGAAAGCGGCCGGACTCGTCCTGGAAGACGACCTCGAAGAGGTCGCCAAGGAACACGCCGCCGAGATTTTCGAGCGAGCACGCGACCTGGCTGCCGAACACGACACCGAAATAGAGACTGATATCGGGTATGGGAGCCCAGCGAAAGTGATACTCAATCGTGTCGAGGCGTTCGACGCGGTCGTTGTCGGGACCCACGGCGGCTCACTGGCCGACCGGTTGCTGGTCGGAAACGTCTCCGAGAAGGTCTTCCGCCGTTCCCCCGTGCCGGTAACAGTCGTTCGATGAACACTATGAGTCGATGTGACCGACACAAATCACCCGGAGTATCGACTGTATTTTCCGAAGACAGCGGGGCTACTCGTTCTCAACGCCGGTGATTTCGAATCGGGCACCGCCACTCTCGCTATCAGTAACGCGGATGTCCCAGTCGTGTGCCTCGACGATCTCTCGCACGATGTGGAGTCCGAAACCGATCCCCTCCGTTTCGGTCGAATATCCGGGCTCGAACACCTCTTCACGGTCGTCCTCGGGGATCCCCGGACCATCGTCCGCGACGTAGAAGCCGTCTTCCAGATCGCCAACCCTCACGGTCACGTTCTGGTCACCGTGTTCGACTGCGTTTCGGAACAAGTTCTCTAGCAGTTGTTTCAGTCGGCTGGGACCGGCGTGGATCGTCTGTTCGGCCTCGGTGACGAGTGTGGCATCGGTGGTCTCGACGTTCCGCCAACACCCGGATATCAGCTCTCCTATGATGATCGGTTCGGTCTCGTCGACGTGTTCGCCGTCCAGCGCGAGTGTCAGGAGGTCCTGAATGAGCGTCTCCATCCGTTCGTGTGCCCGAGAGATTTCGTCGAGATGCGCACTGACACACTCTTCCCGTGCCAGTGTGAGCCGAGCCTGTGCAATGTTCAGCGGATTGCGCAGGTCGTGGCTGACGACGTTGACGAACTGCTCTAGGCGTTCGTTTTGTCGGTGTAGTTGCTCTTCGTGAGCCAGCCGATCGAGCGCACTCGCGGTATGGCTGAGCAGTAACTCGGCCAGTTCGAGATCGGATTCGCCAAAGGCACCCGGTGCTTCCGCGACAGCCTGGAAGACTCCGTGATCGTCGATCGGGACACTGATCCCCGATCTGTATTGCCCTTGTGAGTTCGCGTCGTCGTACGCCTCGATATCGTCGATCACGAACGACTCACCCGTCTGGTAGGTCTTTCCTGCGATCCCTTCGTCGACCGCCATCGAAGTCAGGTCTTCCGACGGAAGGTCCTCGGAGACAGCTATCGGTTTGAGTAGGCCGGCGTCCTCGATATCGATCACGCTCAGATCGAACGCAAGGACGTCTTTGCTGGCGTCGATCGTTCGCTCACAGACCTGTTCGACTGACTCGCACGTCGTGAGGCTATCCGTGACGTCGTGGAGCGCGGTGAGCTTCTGTTCGTACGCTCGACGGTCGCGGATATCCCGTCCGATACCGAGCAGACCGATGGGATCGTCCTCGAGATCGGTGAGCAGGGAGCCAGCGAACTCGAACGGAATCCGTTCGCCGCTCTTGGTAAGGAGATCGGCCTCGACGACGGTGTATCCGGTCGTCAGTACCTCTTCGTGCGCCTCGGAGATCAGCTGGTGGTGATCCTCTGGAAAGAAATCAATGACATCTATATCGGCTATCTCGTCGTCGGTGTAGCCAGTTATTTCCGAAAGTCGCTCGTTCCACCGACGAAGTTTTCCGTCCGATCTGACGACGTAGAAGACGTCCTCGAGCGCGTTGAGAGCTTGATCGATGAACTCACGCTCCTCGCGGAGTTCCTGTTCTCGCTCTTTGTGCTCGGAAATGTCCCGGACCGTGCAGACGAATTCCCCCTCGTCGGTCCGAGAGAGTGTGTGGTCCCCGACGAAAGTGCTTCCGTCCGCGCGGAGTCCGGTCATCTCTCCGTGCCAGTATCCGTCCGATTCGACCACCGGGAGGATCTGCTCTCGGACCCGAGAGATGTCTTCGTCACGGTAAGTCAAATCCCACTTTTCGCCGATCATATCCTCGGGACGATAGCCGTATAGATCCGCGTACGCCTCGTTGGCGTAGACGAACTCCGCGTCTTTGTCGAGAATACTGATTCCCTCCTGCGCGGTCTCGATGGCGTTGAGATGGCGCTGGCGACCACGCTGTGCACGCGTCCGTTCGACGGCGTTTCGGATACGGTTGGCCAGTATCTCGTATTGCTCTGTGCCGCTTTCCTTCTGGAGGTAATCCGTCACTCCCGCCGAAATCGCGTCGCTGGCGACGGTCTCGCTTCCTTTGCCGGTGAAAAGAATGAACGGGAGATCGGGATAGTCCTCCCGAACTGCCCGGAGGAACTCGATACCGTTCGGCCCTGGCATCTCGTAGTCGGAAACGATACAGTCGAATTCGGCGCTATCGATCCGTTCCAACCCAGCGTCCGCGCTCGTCGCAGTCTCGACGGTGAAACGAGCGTCCCCTCTTTCGAGAAACACGGCAGTCAGATCAGCGAAATCGGGTTCGTCGTCCACGTGAAGAACGCGGATGCCCGATGTTGCGCCCATATTACCTGACGTTCTCAACTACACATCAAAAGTGTAAGGTGCTGATTTGCAAAAGTAATAACAGCGATATTTCTATAAGCCCACTCACCGCTCAGGGTGGACCGGTGCATCGAACCCGCCCCGTACTAACGGTTTTGCGATGTGTCGACGCGCACACGGGGGAACTTCGTACCACCCTTCTTCGAGGCCGCGCTCGATTGGGACTTCGACCTTGCCGTCCGCAGTCGTTCCGCAATCCCGGCACCGGTACCCCTGGTTTCGGCCGGCACTCTCCATGGAGTTGCCACACTCCGGACATTCGGGAGTCACTCGTTCAGTGGTCACCAGATCCCGGACCGCGATTTTCTCCAGCTTGAGCGTGCCGTCACTGACCTCGCCGCAGGCGGTCACGCGGTCGCCGACCCGGAGTGCCCGAACCCGGTCGCGGAACCGCTTCGTGGGTTCGAAGGCCGCACAGTCGAGGCGGTCGTCGTCCTCGGCCAGTGACAGGAAGACGTGTCCACCGGCGCGAGTCTCGGGAGGATCGACGACCTCGCCGTCGACACAGTAGGCACGCCCATTCTCTACGTCGCCCAGCGTCCCGTCCCGCAGGTGGGCGTCGGTCCCCTGGTTCGTGACGAACAGATGCTGACAGGCGACCGGTTCGCTCTCGATCCGCCCGGCGACTCGTTCGACCGCGTCGAGGTCGTCCCCGCGGATGCCATAGAGGATCGGACAGGGCGTACGGGGAACACAGACCGCCCGGCCTTCGACCTGGTCGACGGTGTCCCAGGCGTCGGGGTAGACCGATTCGGCCGCCTCGAACACCGAGTCCAGGTCGACGTCACGCTCTTCCCCCCAGCGGTCGCGCTCGCGGTAGCTGATGTGCTCGTAGGTCCAGTCGTCGAAGGCTTGCCAGGCGCCGACGGCCGCGAGCGCGCCGATCAGACCGCGGCCGTTGCCCTGCGAGAGCGTCTCGAAGTTGTGCTCGTCTGCGATTCCTCGAGCACCCTCGATCGTTTGGTGAGCGCGAACGGTATCCCGAGCGAAGGTTGAGACCGCAACGGGGACTCGCTTGGGGTCACGGTCGGCCACGACGACACCGGGATTAGTTCGCGGATCGTCCGTCTCGGCAAGGTCGATTTCCTCCCGGGCGACCGCCAGTGCCGTTTCAGAGTCGGCATCGGTGTGGACCGCTAACGCGGCGTTGCCCCGAGTCTTGTACTCGACGGCGGGGTTCAACCGAACGAGGAGGGTACGCTCGACGTCGTGGCCTGCCGACTGCAGTCGCTCGGCGAGACGCGCGGCGACGTAGGTCGTACACATCCCGAGTTCTCGGGAATCCGTATCGTCGATCCCGACAATGGTCACACTCCCCGTACCCGCCGGTGAAACTAACGGCTTTCGCGTCGTCCCCAGCTATTTCCGGGCGAATTCCTAATTACCGACTGAGACGAGCGATGACGGATACGGAAACCGACGACGCAACCGACAACGAAGCCCACCAACCATTCCCAGAAAGCGCCGTCACCAACCCCGTCGCGCGCCTGACGGAACAGTTCATCAATTACGTCGAACTCGTTGCTGCGGCCGTGTTCGCGCTACTGTTTGCCGTCGGTGTGGGTGACCTCATCCTCCAGATCGGGCAAGCTGTCCTGACCGGCTCGATCACCGATCCGATCGTCGTCATCGGGTTTATCGACACCGGACTCCTCCTGTTGATCATCGTCGAAGTCTATCAGACGGTCATCGCCTACACCACCAGAAGTGATACCAACGAGATCGTCCGGCTCGTCGTGTACACGGGTGTCATCGCGATGGTCAGGAAAGTAATCATCTTCCGGACCGACGAATACGCCACGACCGGCGACGCTCTGCTGGCGGCGGTCGCGTACACGATCGTTATCTTCGGGTTGAGTACGCTACTCCTCGTCGACCGGTACCTTGTCGGCGACGTTCACGATGGATGATCAATTGTAGAGCACTTCTATATGAATCCAGGTGGTCGATCACAGAGAAATCGCAATACGGGGCTTCTCCTCCCGTCGAAAACGATATATGCGATGGACTACTTACCTTTAACCCGAGAAACCGATGTCCAGATCCGCACTGGTCGAGAACGTGATCGCGATGCTCGAGGACGCGGGATTCATCGTCAGCGACCGGTGTGCGATTCGGCCGAAGAGCTTCGACGTGGCCGCCCGGCGCGGGCGGGACACGGTTCTGGTGAAGATCCTGGGGAACATCGACGCCTTCGACGGGAGGACCGGCGCGGAGATGCGACGGCTGGGCGAGTATCTGCGGGCGACGCCGATCGTCATCGGTCTGCGGACCCGCGACGAGGACCTCAAGCCCGGCGTGGTCTACTTCCGTCACGGCGTCCCCGTACTGTCGCCGGATACGGCGATGGACCTGTTCGTAGAAGGGGTGCCACCGCTGATCTACGCCGCGCCCGGCGGTCTGTACGTCAACATCGACAGCGAGGTGCTGGCCGACGCCCGGGAGGACCGCGAGTGGAGCCTCGGGAAACTCGCCAACGAACTGGGCGTCTCTCGGCGCACCGTCTCGAAGTACGAGGATGGTATGGACGCGTCCGTCGAGGTCGCCGCGAAGTTAGAAGAGCTGTTCGACGCGCCACTGACCGCGCCCGTCGAGGTCCTCGACGGTGCTGAGGAGGTGCGTGACGACGAGCCCACTCCCGAGGACCCGGACGTCGACCCCGAGGACGAATCGATCGTGACCGTACTCACGCGGGTCGGATTCAACGTCCATCCGACTGAGCGAGCGCCGTTCAAGACCGTCAGCGAGAACGAAGAGTCCCGCCAGCAGATGCTGACGGGCCACTCCGAGTTCACCAAGACCGCCGAGAAACGCGCCCGGATCATGTCATCGGTCGGTGAAGTCACTCGTACGACTTCCGTGTACGTCGTCGAGCGGGCAACCCGGGAGTCGGTGGAAGGGACCGCACTGATCGAAGAGTCGGAGATGGAAGCAATCGAGGACGCTGACGACCTCCGGGACCTGATCCGCGAGCGCGGCGAAGAACCCGCTTGATAAATCCCTGAATTCCGGACGACCCCGACGTACTCGGCCTGCCCCGCCTGTGGAAACCGGCACTGACGGCCGTTCTGTTTCAGAAGCACCAATGCTGTGCTCGCCCGAACTCCCGTCACTTATAGTGACTGCTGTCAGTCAATGCCACATCGACCGCCCGCAGTCGGGCGGTCGTACCGGTACATAGTTACAGCAGTCACTATCAAAGAGAGTGTTGTGGTCCAACCTCCTGGTCGATCGCCGCGGATCCGCCACGGTCGGTGTAGCGCTTGCGGCCGACGGCGTCCATACCGACCATCATCAGTATCGTCGCGAGCAGTT
>JAZKRQ010000038.1:0-18375 GCA_036628575.1 Halapricum sp. | reverse complement strand
GTGTGGACTTCGAATCCGAAGCCGATCAGGACGAACTGCTGGACAAACTCCAGCAAATGAAAGACTGACTGCCGTAGCGGATCTCCCTCTTTTCACTTCGGATACGTCTCGGCCAGCGCGTCGAGTGCCTCGTGATGTTCGCTCGTGTGCGGGGCTGTCAGCGGCGAGACACTGACCTTTCCGTCGATGACGGCCCGTCGATCCGTCCCTTCAGGATCGGGGATGTCGTTGTCGGCCATCCGTTCCCAGACCCGATCGTAAAGCTCGACCTGTTCGCCCTCGCGAACCGCGTCCATCTCGTAGACGCGCGATGGTTCGGTAATCGCCAGGGGTGCGTGTTCACCGTCCGCGAGCGGGCCGTACTCGCCGCCGGCCATCGGCGCGTTAACGTTGAGGTAGTCGGCGCTGTCGAACACGCCCGCGCCGAGAGCGTGGTCGCCGAGGTAGGCGGCAGCCCTCGTCGCTTCTCCGTAGGCCTCGTATTCCGCGGAGACCGACTCGAAAGAGACGTCCTCCCGGACCGGGATGTACATCGAGACGGCGATTGCGGGCACGTCGAAAAATGCGGCCTCGACGGCGGCGCTGACTGTCCCGGACCGACCCAGTACGTACGCTCCGAGGTTGGCTCCGTCGTTGCAGCCCGCGACCACGAGGTCGACGTCTGGCACCAGCGTCTCCAAGCCCGCAACCACGCAGTCAGCGGGCGTTCCGTCGACGGCATACCCGAGTTCGTGTTCCGAGACGGTGACCGAGTTCGAGATGGCTCGCCCGATCGCGCTCTGATCGCTGTTGGGGGCGACTGCCGTTACGTCCCCGACCTCCGCCAGCGCGTCGTAGAGCGCACGAAACCCGGTGCTTTCGATGCCGTCATCGTTCGTCAGCATGATCTTCGGCGCGTCCTCGTCCATACCTCCGCTCGGGCCGCCCCCAGCAAAAGCCCACCGCTCGGAGCGGCTACTGCCCGTCGCGCGGGGAGTGCTTGCCGGGTCAAGCTCCCTCGCCTCTACCCCGACATCTTTGCGATTCGCGCTCGTACGCCGAGTCATGACGCGTACACTGTACCAGCTCGACGGCTGTCCGTTCTGTGAGAAGATCGCTGACCGCCTGGATGAACTCGGAATCGACTACGAGACTATCTGGGTCGACGCGATGCACTCCGACCGCAACGAGGTCAAAGCTGTCTCGGGCCAACGCGGTGTCCCGGTGCTGGTCGATGACGAGTACGGCGTGACGATGGCAAACTCCGAGCGGATCCTTGAGTTTATCGACCGAACCTACGCCTGATCGATGCGCCTCGCTCTTGCCAGAATCCGGCCGCGTAACCGCCGATGAGACCGCCAAGCAGGCTGTACGCTAGCCCGAACACGAGCGTCTGTCCGAGGCTCGGCGTCACCAGGATCGCGCCCTCGGCAAGCTCTAACCCGACGAGGAACGTTCCGAGTATCGCCGCTGCCGTGTACCCGATCGAGAGACCCAGCGCCGGCATGACGGCCTCGTGTATCGAGGCGGTATCAGCGAGCGTGAAGTAGGTGACGGCCGCACCGGCGGCGACGAGGACGATGACAGGAACGAGATAGTACAGCAGTTCTGGCTTTTCTTGGGCGTGCTGGATCGGCTGCTGGGCTTTTCCGAGGTCGATTTGAAAGATCAGGTCGGGATTAACGTCCCCGGGGATCGTCAGGACCCGCGGACTCTCAGTATCAATGATGACCGTCTCGTTTTCCCTGATATTTGAGAAATTAATGCTGCCATTGACCGCGGACAGATAGTCACCACCGATAACCGACACCTCGTCTTTGAGCGTTCGGACTTCGAGTGCTACGTTGTGCGCGGCATAGAACACACGGCCGATCTCCGAGAGAACTGTACCCGGATCCGCCCCCTCCGCCGGCCCGTCGGGAGCCAGGGCGACGACACCCATCGCGAGGTAGCCGACCACGAACGTCCAGACGCCACCGAGCACTCCGGCCAGCCAGTTGTAGTTCGTTATCCGCGGGTCGAACAACGGCTCGTCCTCGGGCGAGTCGTCGGTAGACACGTCTCGAATAACCTCGAATAGCATAAAAAGCGTTCCGGTGATCCCGGTCGCTTCGGGGCGAGATTACTCGTCGGGATCGAAGTCTAGGGCCGCCGAGTTGATGCAGTATCGCTTGCCCGTCGGTTCTGGTCCGTCCTCGAAGACGTGGCCGAGGTGGCCGCCGCAGGTGTCACAGACGACTTCCGTTCGCTTCATCCCGTGGCGGGTGTCGACCTCGGTCTCAACGTTGCCCTCCTCGACGACGTCGTAGAAACTCGGCCAACCATGACCGGACTCGAATTTCGAATCGGCGTCGAAAAGCGGCGCACTGCAGCCGGCACACCGGAAGATTCCGTCTTCGTCGACGTCGAGCAGATCGCCGCTGAACTTCGGTTCAGTTCCGCGCTCGCGCAGGATGTGATACTCCTCCTCGGTAAGGATCTCCCGCCACTCCTCGTCGGTTCCCGGAACGTCGTCAGTCGCCTGGCTGTCAGTCATACCTACGCTTACCGGCGCGAGGCGTATATGTGCACTGGAGTCGGCAGTTCATCGCCCACAGGACCGTCGGTACGCAGACGGCTACCGACACAGAGCCCGGCGCTTAATGTGGCCGTCCTCGAAGTAGGGGTATGACCAAGCTGGACGTATCCGACGGCTTCGATGTCCACGAGTATCGCGAGGGTTTCAAGCTCATCAGAGAGACTCGTGTGACGATGCACCTCGAGAATCGGGGTGGCTTCGAGTGCCCAGCCTGTGGCGACACCTTCGAGAAGTTGTTCGTCTCAGAGAAGCGGACTAATTCCTTTCAATCACCGCCGGGTCCGTTCTGTCTGGCCCGATCTGACGAGAAGATACTCCTGTTCACTCACTGATCGGGGGGTTTAATCGTCCGTATTTGAAATAAAACGACGATGGCCGCGTCTCTCTCGAATCTGACGTCTGCGATCAGATCGAAGCCTCTCGAACAGTACGACTGGTGGAAACACCACGTGACGTTTTTCGCTGGAGCCTTCATCGCGTTCCCGACCATCCTCATGCTGTCACCACAGGGGATCTTCGGGGGGCTCTGGCGATATCTCGGGATCGCTGATCTCGTTCGGCAATTCCTCAACGCGTGTCTGTTACTACTGGCGGCGACATTGATCGTGACGTGGGTCGGTTCCTTAATCGGCTATTACTACGATGCCAAGTACCTCGAGACGTTGGACATCGATTATTCGCCGCACTGGCCCCTCTACATGATCCTCCATCTCACCTTCGGAGTCGGTGCGTTTCTCGCCGTCCCGATATATTCGATCCAGCGGTTGCGACACGTCGGGATCCCAGTGTTCGCCGAGAAGAGGCTATAAATCTCTTTCCGGGACTGGGTCGGGTCGAAAAACCCCGACACTCGGGAACCAAAACCTAAATCGTTCGTGACCGATTAGGGGCGATATCGAATGCCGAGCGACACGCCAGACACAACCAAAGACGAGGACCTCCGCAGCGCGGAAGTTACCGAAGGGGTCGACCGAGCGCCTCATCGGTCGCTGTTCCGCGCGGCGGGATTGAGCGACGAGGAGATCCACAATCCCCATATTGGAATCGCTAACTCCTGGAACGAGATCGTGCCCGGCCACGTCCACCTTGACGAACTCGCCGAGCACGTCAAAGAAGGGGTCAGAGAGGCCGGCGGCACGCCACTGGAGTTCAATACGATCGCAGTCGATGACGGCATCGCGATGGGCCACGAGGGGATGCGGTCCTCGCTACCCTCACGGGAGGTAATCGCCGATTCGGTCGAGTTGATGGCAAACGCCCACCAGTTCGACGGGATCGTCGCACTGGCCTCGTGTGACAAGATCGTCCCCGGCATGTTGATGGCGATCGCACGGCTCGATATCCCGGCGATCGTCGTCACCGGCGGACACATGGAGGCCGGCGAGTACGATGGCAAGACGGTGGATTTGGTCGATGTCTTCGAGGGCGTCAGCCAGTACGACGAAGGCGAGATGAGCGACGACGAACTCTACCAGCTCGAATGTGCCGCCTGTCCGAGCGAAGGCTCCTGTGCGGGGATGTTCACCGCGAATACGATGGCCTGTGTCACCGAGACGCTCGGTCTCTCCTGGACCGAATGTGCCACCTACGGCGCGACTGACGAGCGCAAGGCCGATATCGCGTTCAAGAGCGGCCAGCGGATCCTCGATCTCGTCGAGCAGGACGTCCGTCCTTCCGAGTTCCTCACGCGCGAGAGCTTCGAGAACGCGGTCGCCGTCGATCTGGCACTGGGCGGATCGACGAACACGATGCTGCACCTCCCGGCGATCGCCCAGGAGGCGGGGCTGGACCTGTCGCTGACGGACTTCGAAGAGATCGCCGCACGGACGCCGCATCTCGCACACATGAGTCCCGCCGGCCCCTGGCGGATGGAACATCTCCGCGACGACGGTGGTCTACCGGCACTGTACCACCGGATCGACGACCTGCTGCATCTGGATACGCCGACGGTCGACGGCAGGACGATCGGCGGGCGGATGGGCGATCGCCAGCCCGGTGGGCAGGTCATCCGCGAGCGAGACGATCCCGTCCACGAGGAAGGCGGACTCGCCGTCCTGCGGGGTAATCTCGCGCCGAACGGATCGGTCGTCAAGGCCGGCGCGATGGACAACTCTATGCGACAGTTCGAGGGACAAGCCCGGGTTTACGAATCCCAGCAAGCGATGCTCCAGGCCTACGACGACGGGGAGATCGAACAGGGCGACGTCTTGGTCATCCGCTACGAAGGGCCGAAGGGCGGCCCGGGTATGCCCGAGATGCTCGAACCGACCTCGAAGATCAGCGGTTCTCCTACCCTCTCCGGCGAGGTCGCGCTGCTGACGGACGGTCGCTTCTCCGGCGGCACCCGCGGCGCGGCGATCGGCCACGTCAGTCCCGAGGCGGCCGCGGGTGGTCCCATCGCGCTCGTCGAGGAGGGCGACCCGATCAGGATCGACGTCGACGCCGGCGAACTGACGCTCGACGTTCCACGGGACGAACTACAGCGACGCGCGGCCGACTGGGAACCGCCCGCCATCGAGGCGACGGGCGTCCTCGAACGGTTCGCCACCCTGGCGACCAGCGCGGCGACCGGCGGGGTACTTGAAGCACCTGACCTGGCGGCACCCGAGATCCAGTTCGAAACGGCGACCGAAGATCCCACTGTGGGCGACGACTAGCCGGGTCAAATGCCGGCTCCGTGCAGTGTAAAGGGCACGCGCGCAATCGGCTACTGGCAGTGGACGGGGAACCCACCGCTCTATCCTGCTTCGCCGTTCCCTCGGCGTAATTGTTGGTCTGGCGGGACTTGACGAATGCGAGGGTGTCTTTTTTTAATGTCCAGCTATTGTGTGATGGCAACGAATGCCGCTGTCACTACAGCCTCCCGAGAAAGAGGCCCCTGTCGGAGTCCTCCAGGTCGGCTCCGAAAGCGGTCTCGGGAGGCAGGTCGCGGCGCGATTGGCAGATGGGGGGTTCCGGGTGTCAGTGGCCGACAGTCAAAGCGCGGTCCTCGATCGGGTCGCCGACGACAAGGTCGGGCCCGAGTGTCTGGTCGTCGCTGACGATGTTCCGGAGGCCGATCCGCTGGAACTGGCGAACGCGGTCACGGCCTACGACGAGGAACTACCGGTCGTTCTCTGTACGAGCGACGCAAGCGCATACGACCCGAAAGACGTCCTCGACTCGGGTCTGGACGCCCTGCTCACGGAAGCGGAGCTTTCGGAACCGGGGGCGCTTACCGAGACGGTTCGGAGTAGCGCGAAAGCGTATCGCGAACGGGTTTGGAACCGACGGGACGCCAGTTTGCTAGACGCGATGTTAGAGGAGTTACCCGTCGCACTGTTCAGCACAGATGATCGCGGCCGACGCGTTCGAACCAGTTCGTCACTGTCCGATCCCGAGTCGATCCTGGGCGAGACCGACATAGATGCTCAATCGGACGGCGACGAGCGCGGGGATGTGCTGCCGGACGATCACCGGCGGGTGATCGAACGCGGAGAGTCGATCACGAATGTTGAGGAATACTCCTCGGCCGAAGACAGCTGGTATCTCGTATCGAAGGTGCCCTGGCGAGATGAGGGAGAGGTCGTCGGGTTGGCCGGGCTAGCGATCGACATCACCGACCGGAAAGAGGGGAAACGCCGGCTTCGGGCGACGACTGAACTTCTCAGTACGATCGTCCGCACATCGCCGGCGGCAATCGTCGTCCACGACGACAGCGGGACAGTCCAGTTCTGGAATCCAGCTGCCGAGGATTTGTTCGGCTGGACAGCCGAAGAAGCGATCAGAGAACCCTTGCCGCCGTACGTCGTCCCCGATCAACGCGAGGAGTTTCGCGAGCACGTCGAGCGCGTGATTGAGGAAGGAACGGTCGGTCCGATCGAGGTCCGGCGGCGTCGACAGGACGGCGCACGGCTCGATCTGCAGGTTTCGGCAGCGGCGATCGAATCCGGAGACGGTAAATCGCCCCGAGTCGTACGCGTCCTGACAGACGTCACGGAACTGAAAGAGCGCGAGCGGCGACTCAAGCGGCACAACGACCGCCTCGAATCGTTCGCGACCGTGCTCGAACACGACCTTCGCAACCCGATTCAGGTCGTTCGGGGACAACTCGACCGGGAGGGCGAGGCGGTCGATACGGCCCGTCTCGGTCGCGCGGTAGATCGGATCGAGTCCGTCGTCGAGGACGTACTCTCGATCGCCCGTGAGGAGCCGCTGGTAACTGATACTGAGACGGTGTCGCTTGCGCCGCTAGCCCGGGCCGAGTGGGAAGGCGTCGACGCCCCGGACGCGACGCTGACCGTCGAATCGGACTGTCAGTTCGAGGGTGAGAGCGCTCGCGTCCAGCGGCTCCTGGCACAGTTGTTCGAGAACGCGATCGAACACGGGGGACGGGACGTGACCGTCACGGTCGGGGAGCTCGAAGACGGGTTCTTTGTGGCCGACGACGGCCGCGGGCTTCAAGACGACGATCTGTCCCGTCCGTTCCAACCCGGGTATTCGACGGACCCCAACGGGACCGGGTTCGGGCTCAACCTCGTCCGGGAGATCACAGACGCCCACGGCTGGACGATCGAACTGATCGATACCGAAGAAGGAGTGCGTTTCGAGATCCACGACGTCGAGACACCGGGACGGCCGACCTAGGTAGAAAGCTCGGCGTCAAGACTGATAGGGGCGCTCTACGGGGCGGCTGTCACGTCGGTGACCGGCCGGTGAGCATTGCCAGGACCTCCCGGAACGTTTCTGGGCGGTGTCGCCACACGACACCAGTCATGTTCACGCCGAACAACAGGACGCCCGCCCCCAGGAGGTTCCCTCCGACGACGATCACCCAGGTCGGGGCGGCGAGCAGATCACCCAGCCACAGCGACCCCAGACCAACTGCGAGTAGCCAGAACTCGATCTTGGCGAGACGGTCGTCATAGAGGTCGTCGACCATCGGGACGGACTCGTAACCAAGCCGGTCGCTGTAGCGGTGATACCAGACGATGAACGGAACCACGTGGTAGAAGGTTCCGAGGATGGTCAGCATGACGACACCGACGAACAGGAGGTGCGTCGCCGCCGGACTGCCGAACCGGCCGAAAAAGGTGAGGGGGTCTGCCAACCAGTACGGGATCGTGACCAGTACCCAGCCGAACAGCGAGAGCGCGACTAGCCCATATCGACGGAGTAGCGGGCTAACCTCGACGCGGGCGAACCACAACTGACGGCTGAAAAACGCGGTGAATGCCAACGTTCCGAGCAGCAGCGATACGCCGCCGAAGGTCGCGACGGGATCGGATCCGAAAAGCCGACCCGCCGCTAGAAGGGGGATGCCGACCGGGAGCGCGACCATTTCGACGTGGGCCAACTCCGTATCGACCCCCGTCTTCTCGGACTGGGTGAACATCGGGGCGAGCTGGTAGAGCGCGCCGACGATGGTCGCGAGGACGAACCCGAAGACAGTCAGCGTCAGGTGTGCCAGCAGAAGCCGGGATGGTACGATTGCCCCACCGAGAACGCGAAACCCGTAGTCGGCGGCCAGCAACGTCCCGAGTCCAGTCCCCGCTATGAGACTTCCAAGAGCGAACGCGAAGTGTGCCTCGGTGATGTCCAAGTTGCGGAGGCCCGGAAGCGTCCGCGCGATGTTGTATGCGAACGTCCAGAAGCCGACCAGCAGGACGGCCCCACCAAGCGGGAGCCAGGTGTACGTCCTGGTGAAGAACCCGGAAACGAGTCCCGCGAGACCGAGGGATACCAGCCAGAGACTCGCCACGCTGAGCCGGCGCGAGTGGAGGGCAGTCCCCGACCAGACTGGGACGAACTGCGTCATCGCTCCCATGATCGTCAGCCCGACCCAGCCGGCGAGCAGGAGGTGTAGCGACCCGGCTCCCGCGGGGTCGATTCCGGACACGAACGATCCGAGACCGGCGACGGCACCTCCGACCACCAGGACGACTACGCCGACGACGAAGTGTGCGAAAGGAATCGATAGCGGCGGCTGCCGGTCCTCGTCGATGTCAGTCGAGAGCTGTTGCATGAGAGCTGGGGTGATCTGAAGCAGTCATGTGTGTCAATCGTTAGCTGGGTTCGAAATCTCATCCGTGAGATGCTGGTCCGGAAGGGGGCCCTCGTAACCGTCGGGAACGTACGGACACAGCGGATCGCTCGCCATCGGGTCGCCAGTGTGGGCGTAGGCGCGCGAGCGGCTACCGCCACAGAGTCCGCGGAACTCACAAGCTCCGCACTTGCCTTCGAGTGCGTCGACGTCCCGGAGTCCAGTAAATAACTCGGAGTCCCGGTAGATGTCGACGACCGTCTGGTCGCGAACGTTGCCCGCAGATTCCGGGAGAAAGCCCGAGGGATAGACCTCGCCGAGATGGCTCACGAACGCGAAGCCGTTGCCGGCTCGGATACCGGTCCGCCGCCCGACGGTGTCGTTCGCAGAGGGAGCGACGGCCTCGCCGCCGCGGCGCGCCTGGATCGCCACGCGGCGGTAGTGTGGCGCTTCCGTCGTCTTGACGCCGAACGAGCGCTCCTGTGACTGTTCGAGGAGCCAGTCCATGACGGCGTCCGAGCGCTCTGGGTCGATCTGCTCGAGAACCCGCCCGCGGCCGATCGGAACGAGGAAGAAGACCGACCAAAGCACTGCACCAATATTCCCGACCAGATCGGCGAGGTCCGGAAGTTCCCCGAGGGTTTCCTGACAGACAGTCGTGTTGATCTGGAGTGGAATCCCGCGCTCGCGGGCGGCGCGGGCGGCAGCGACTGTCTGTTCGAAACTACCCGACTCGCCGCGGAACTCGTCGTGTGCCTCAGCCGTCGCGCCGTCGATGCTCAGCGCCAGTCGCCGCAGTCCAGCCTCCGCCAGGTCTTCGATGACTTCTGGCGTCAACGAGGCCGTTCCGCTTGGCGTGAGTGTCATCAACAGCCCCTGATCGACTCCGTGCTCGACAAGTTCGACTAGATCCTCGCGGACGAGCGGGTCCCCACCGGAGAGGACGACGATCTGATGCTCGCCAAATTCGGCGGCCTCGTCGAGCAGTTCCTTCCCTTCAGCGGTCGCCAACTCGTCCGAATGGCGCTCCGGTTTGGCGTCCGCCCGACAGTGTTTACACTCCAGGTCACACGCCTGCGTGACCTCCCAGACCAGAACGAAGGGCCGTCTCGTCACGTCGACGTCCGGACCATGCATGTGTCTCTATTTCTCAGTTGTTACGGAACGATTGAATCAGGAGTCCCGAACATATTCGTCGTGGCCAATCGGAATATACTCGAATATGTTCGGGGGAAACCCTTGCCCAACGCGGAGCGAAAATGGAACTGTGCAGCCGACAGACGTATTCGATCGAGAGCCAGTTCCGGAACGATCGCACAGTGAGACGCTCGACGTTCGGGAGTTGCCGCCGCCAAAACCGTTGCAAGAGACCCTCGAAACGCTCGCGGATCTCGACGAGGACGCTGTGTTGATACAGGTGAACGACCGGACGCCCCAGCATCTCTTTCCGAAACTCGAAGACCGCGGGTTCGAGTTCGAGTCTACCGGGGACGATCCCGTCTATACTGCGATCTGGAAACAGTAGGTCACGGACGGACTGTCGTCAGCTCCCAGGCATCCGGGCTCTTGCGCTTCACGTCGAACGGGTCGAACGCTTCGGGGTCGATCTCGGCCAGCGTCGCGAGATACTCCCGGACCGGCGTGGGATCGCGGTCGCTAACCAGTTGGAACCGCTGTCCGGCCTCGGTAGCTTCAAACGCTTCCCGGACGCGTTTGCGACGCATCTCGGGCGGTAATCCGCGTATGTCGACCGCGTCCTCGGGCGGGCGATACGATGTCAAAGCGTCGAGTTCAGCGTCGATGGTATCGGACAATTTCTCGAACCGCACCGGAGTCTCTCCGGGGACAGGCTGGTCCTGGAGACTCTGATCGAACGGGAGCGTCGCGAGGATCTCCGTGGCCAGGTCGTCGATATCGTCTTTAAAAAGCTCGTTGGGCTCGCCACAGTGCTCACAGACGAATTCGGCCATGTTGACGATAGCCCCGAGGACGGGTACTCCCTCATCGAGAAAGAGATCTATCGTCCGGTTGGTGTCGGCGATGCTCGTGTCAAACGGGGTGGTAACGACGACGAGGCCGTCCACGGGAACTTCCTGCAGGGTCGTGAGTACGACGTCACCGGTACCTGGAGGGAGATCGATCACGAGCGTGTCGTCGTTGTGCCAGACAGTCTCGCCGAAGAGGTCCGAAACTGCGTCGTGGACCATCGCCCCGCGCCAGGCGAGCGGGACGTTAGATTCCAGCAATCCGACCCCCATCACTTCCAGGCCGTCGTTTTTGACGGGGATCGGATTGCCGTCATCGGTCGAGTAAACAGGCCCCTCGATTCCAAGCAGTCGGTGGACGTTCGGGCCGTGGACGTCGGCATCGAACAGCGCGACGTCGCGCTCAGCCGCCATCGTCGTCGCGAGGTAGGTCGCAACCGTGGACTTGCCGACCCCGCCTTTCGCGCTTGCGACCGCGATAACCCGGTCGAAGTCCTCGACGCTGGATCGGAGATCAGGGCCAGGATCGGTCTGCTCGACCCGTACGTTTTCGATCCCGTCGACGTCCTCGGTCACTTCCAGGACCGCCGTCATCACGTTCTCGCTGGAAGCCTCAGGGAACGAGGAGAGATCGACCACGACCGTCAGATCCCTGCCGTGGACGTCGATCTCGGAGACGATCCCGGCGCTGACGAGGTCGGATTCGACGCCCGGGACGGAGACGTTCGAGAGCGTCTCGCGGACAATCGACCGCGGATCGTCGGGCGGGTCTGACGTAGGCATCGTCACAAACTCGGAGGCGTGTCGAGCCGAGAAGTGTCTGTCGGTACGGTACTTTCGGTGAACAGCTCTCGACGCTCGGCGTCGCTATCCAGAGCGTTTGCCGCCGCTTCAGCGACGATATCACTGTCGTCCCCGGTCAACGCGTTTAGGCCATCGCGGGCCCGTTCGTCGTCGATGCCGCCGAGGAACTCCGCGACCCACTCCCGGACCCGCTCGCTGTCGTCCTCGACGAACTGAAGTAACGTCTCCAGCAGATCCTCCTCGCGATGTTTGGCCAGCGAGACGATCGCGTTCCGACGGACAGCGTGGTGGTCGTCCTCCAGGCAATCCTCGATCAGGTCGGAGTGAGCTTGCCGGCCGTGACTGTCGAGGACGACGACCGCCTCCGCACGGACCCACGGGTTCTCGTCGGTCAGCGCGTCGCGGGCAACATCCGACAGGCAGTCCGCGCTTAGCTCCCCGAGCGCTTCGACGGCGAACTGTCGAACGTCGGGATCAGGGTCGTCGCGGACAGCGCCCGCCAGGGCCGTCGTAACCTGCTCGCTTGCTTCACGGTCCGAAAGCGCCAGTGCGGCCCGGCGACGGTCGGCGGCGTCGCCGTCCGCCAGCGTTTCCAGGAGGTCGCTAACTCCGTCATCGGCAACGGGAGCGGTGTCGGCCGCAGTCAATTCGGACGGCGTGGCGTCGCCGATCGTGACGTCCTCGCGTCCGACCTCGATGTCTTCGATGGATTCGATGTCGTCGTTGAACCCCGGACTTCTTGTCGGATCGAGTTGCGGATCCGGCGGTCCGTCAGTCGCGTCGTCAGCGTCTCTCACGCGGAGACACCTCCCCTGGGTTCGACCAGCAACAGGACGCCAAGAACGACGGCCATCGCCCGCGGGACGGTCGCGGGGACGCCGCCCGCGATCAGGAGGGCGGCACCGACCGCGGCGTACCAGTGATGTCGCCGCAGGGCCGCACTGGCGGTCGTGACGAGCCCACAGAGCCCGACGGCCAGAACGAGCAGCGACGCGCCAACGATGCCGCCGCCGATCAGCGTCACCGCTCCGGTGACGAACGGCGCGGCCGTGCCGATCGCGACCAGCACTGCCGCGGCGACACCGCCAAACGCCCAATCTGCTCGGCCGTGACCCAGTAGAGCCGGTGTCGCTGCCCCGCCGAGCAAGAAGAGATGGGAGCCGAGCGCCGACAGCGTCGTGGGTTCGATGCCCATTGAGCCGAACAACGAGATACCGATTGCGCCCACGATCGCGACCACAGGCAGCAGATGCCAGTCCGTCCCCCGCTCGGCTCGCCGCCAACGACGGCCGACCGCGAGCGTCCCACCGACTGCGATGGCGACGACTGCTCCGACTACGACCGTCGGCACGACGGCCACAAGCAGTCCGAACACGCCGACGAAAGCCAGTCCGACCCGCTCTATCTCGTCGCCAGTTGTGGTCGCGAGCATGACGGCCCCGAGTGCCGGCCCCAGGACCGCCAGTAACTGTATGGTCCCCATCGATCCCGCGAACGCCGGCACGAGACCCGCGTTCAGCGCAACTCGTGCGATCAGGAGCGTTCCCGCTGACACCAGCGCGAGCGCGCCTGCCGCGAGTCGTGGGTCGATACGAGGAAGCGAACGGTTCGACACTCGGTTGACGACGCCTTCACTGTTCGACATCGACACCCCCTCCGTATCTCTCTCTGAGGTCCGCGAGGTCGGCCGTGACGACGGCCTTGAGCAGGCGGGCGAGGTCAGTATAGATACCGTCGTGGACCGCTTCGATGCGAGCGAGCAGACCGTCCGCGAACGGTTCGAGGTGCCTATCGAGGAAGTCGCGCCGGGCGCGTCCGGCATCGCCCTCGCCGATCGCCTCGCGTCGCGCGAGGTACGCGGCGAACTCCAGTTCCAGCCGGAGATTGTCGTGGTGATCCCGGCGCTCCTGGTCGACTGCAACGCCGAAGTGGTCGTACGCTCGCGCCAGGTCGACGTTGATGTCGTTCCAGGAGGCCTCCCGATATTTCGACTCGTACAGCGGGACCGGCGGGCCCTCGCTCTCCATCGAACCGTCCGACCGATCAGTGTACTCGGCGTGACCCAGGGTGAACAGGTCGTTGTACGTCGCGCTCAAGCGCTCTCGGCTCCGTTTGGTTTCGATCTCGGGCCCATCGATCGAGATCGACGACCGATGGACGTAGGTGTCGACTTCGCTCGCCAGTTGCCCGTCCGTTGCGGCCGCGTGGAGTTCGTCGTCGGGGTTGTCGAACGCTCGGGCGAGCAGCCCGTACAGCGCGCTCCTGGCGGCCGGGTCCCGGTCGTATTCAGACCCCCGGTCAGTCTGTGGAGCTGCCATCCTTAGAGCCTCCCTTCTTCCTGTGAACGGGCGCGTCGGATCCCCTGTGCGGTCACGATCACGACGGCGACGACCGCGATACCGGCGAGCACCCACAGCAGCGACTCGAAGGGCGCACCGCCGGGACCGGGGCCGAACGGCAGATAGTACCACTGGCTGGCGGCCTTCTGGCCGGACCGCTCGTCGTTCGAGCCGTCCCACACCGCGAAGGCGACGTCGAGGTCGTTCTGGTCAGTGATCACCGTCCGGTTGTCGCCAACGGGCTCGGCCTGCCGGCTGAAGACGACGGTCCAGGTGGCGTTCTCGCCGCTGCCGGCGTGTTCAGACCACGCCTGGACCGACGCGTTCTCGATGTGAGTCGTCGATCCCTGTCCACCAGCGAGCAGTTCCTCGGTATGTCCATCGGCGTTCCAGTACCAGACGTTAACGAGGTTGGACTGGCTACCCATCGCGATCGCCGGCTGCTCGGTCGTGTCGACCGGGATCTGGACGGCTGCGGCGTCCAGGAAGGACTTCGGATCCGGCGTGTTACGGTTGGCGTCGGCGTCGTGCCACTGCAACCGCACGAACACCTGCCCGTCCGAGCGAGCCGCCTGCACTTCGACCGAACGCGTGTTCACCGACTCGGCGTTCGGGAGTCCGCTCGGCGCGGGAGCCAGCGGTACTTCAGCGGGCGGGACTTCTTCCCACCCGTCCGCGTCAGTCCCCGAAAGCTCCTCCTCGACGGTGGGTGCCGGGATCTCTCGCGCCGGGCGAGCGTCGACGAGTACGGGGGCGACTGCCGCGACGACGACCAATACAGCCGCCAGGGCGATGAACGTCCGCGTCGAGTGGTCAGTCATCGCCGAACACCCCCGGAGCGGAGCTCCGGTGAGCTCCAATTCGCTCCCTGTGGTTGCTCGCGGGCACGACCCGCTCGCGTTTCCGAGTCGCGTGGCGACTCGTTTCGCTCATTGGAACACCTCCAGGCGGTACTGCTCGGCAGGATTTGTATCCTGTAAGATCTCCATGAGTTCGCTATAGCCGCCCTGTTCGACCTTCTGGCGTTCGCGCTCGATTGTGTCCAGCGCGTCTTCGACCCGGTCGCCGAACAGCTCCCGGAGGTATGATTCCGGGATACGATTGACGTCGACCGACTCGCCGTCGTCAGTGTGTTGGGGCGGGGCGAACGGCGGGATGTAGTAGACATTCGGCGTCGTCTGGTACTCCGGATGCAATGGTAATGCGACCTCGTACTGCTCGACGAGCTTGTAGATCGGTCCGTCAGTGTCGTCGAGGTAGCCCACCAGGCGAAGCTGAGTGGTACACTGGTCGGCACAGGCGGGCGGATGGACGTCGTCGTCCGGCCCCTCTCCCTCGATTCGCGGGTAACAGAAGACGCACTTTTCGGAGTTCTTCGAGACCGCGTTGTAGTAGATCTTCTTGTATGGACAGCCCTCCACGCAGTAGCGGTAGCCCCGACAGCGGTCCTGATCGACGAGGACGACGCCGTCCTCCTCGCGCTTGTAGACGGCCGATCGCGGGCACGCTTCCACGCAGGAGGGGTGTGTACAGTGGTTGCAGATCCGCGGCATGTAGAAGTAGTAGCTGTTGGGGTGTTCGCCCGCACCCTGGTCTTCGTCCCAGTTAGGGCCCCACTCGGGCTTTCCTCCTTCGGGGGCGAGTTTCTTATCTGCCCCTTCCTTGAGGATGCCCTCGTGGTCGAACTCCCAGGCTTCCCCGTAATCTTCGCTTTCGGGGATCTCGCCGGGGTTGCGCTCGTTTCGGTCCTCCGAGTTCCAGCCGCCGCCTTTCTGTTCCCACTGGCGCGGGTAGCCTTTGCCGGGGCGGGTCTCCACGTTGTTCCAGTACATGTACTCCGTCCCCTCGCGCTCGGTCCACAGCGTCTTGCAGGCGACGGTACAGGTCTGACAGCCGATGCACTTGTTGAGGTCCATCACCATCGCGACCTGGTGATCGACGCCGTCTGCGATCTCGACTTGATCGTGAGCCATCAGTCCTCACCTCCTTTGGGCCGGACGTCACAGCGGACGTCGCTGTTCACCCCGGTCGGACCCCAGAAGTTGGGGAAGAAGTGCAGGTGTTCGCCCGAGTCCTCGGGGTACTGGACGAGCTGGGTCGGTTTCATGTACATGGGGATCAGCGAGTTGAAGTTGTCGCGGTTGGGGAACTGGTATTTTTCCCAGGCGAAGAACATCCGGACCGTCCCGGGCTCGCTGGAGGGATAGGTCTTGACGATGGCCTCGATCTCCGCGAGGTCGTTGTAGATTTCCACGCGGTCACCGTCTTCGATCCCCCGGTGCTGGGCGTCGTCCGGATGGAGGAACACGACGGGCTCGCCACGGTTGAGCTGGAGCATCTTCTCGCTGTCGCGCCAGGTCGAGTGGATCGACCATCGGCCGTGTGGCGTGTGGTACCGCAACGGGTACTCCGTTCGGTCCTGCGTCTCGGGCGCGCGTTTGTGAGTCGGCAGTTGCTCGCCGTCCTCGATGAACCAGTCGTGGTCGATGTAGTACTGTTGGCGACCCGTCATCGTCGGCCAGGGTTCCTTGTCCTGGACGAAGTCCTGCCAGGGAGCGTAGGCCTCATTCTCTTCGATGTCGGACGTCCAGTGGTCGCCTACCGCCTCGAAGCGCTGTGGCTGGTCGACGGTGTCGTCGAAGGTGATGTGATCGCCGTCCTCGGGGTTCGTCTCGGTGGAGTGTTCGAGAATGTATTCACAGGCAGCCATGTCCTCTTCGAGGCCACCCTCCTCGCCGGTCTCCCAGTCGCGGACGTAGTCGTCGTATATCGACGTGAGATCGATTTCCCGATCGAACTTGCGGTCCTGGACCGGTTCGACGTCGTCACGGCTCTCGGCGATCTCCTGGATCTTCTGAGCCAGTTCCTTGAATATCTGCCAGTCGGTCTTGGCCTCGCCCAGCGGTTCGACCGCCGGCGTGAACGGATGCACGTAGGTGTGCATGTCCGTCATGTTCAGGTCGTATTTCTCGTAGTGGCTCGCGGCCGGCAGGACGATGTCCGAATACAGCGCCGTCGAGTCCAGCCGGAAGTTGATGTCCACGACGAGATCCAGTTTCGGCCAGAGTTCTTCCTCGATGGCGACATTGCCTTTCGCCTGGTTGAAGAAGTTCCCGCGCCAGACGAACATCGTCGTGGGATCGGGTCGAGAGCCGTCCTCCCGTTCCTCGGGATAGACCGGCATCCAGTCCCTCTCTACGGACTCCTCGATCCGATTCCGCGTCTTCTCGTCGGTACGATCGAGAATCCCACCGTGATAGTAAGTCCACAGGGTCGTCGGAACGCCGCGGACGCTACCAGTGGGGAACGAGAGGGTCTTCCAGCCGTGGAACGTCCAGATCTTCTCCTGCCCGACGTAGTGGTCGACACCGGTGCCGTTGCGGCCGATGTGGCCTGTCAGCGTAACCAGTAGCTGGATCGCTCGGTTGCCAAGGTCGTTGTGATACCAGTCGTTGACGCCCTTGCCGTGGATGATCTTGCCGGCGTCCGCCTCAGCGAACTCTCGGGCAATCTCCTGATGGGTCTCCTCGCCGACACCAGTCTCCTCGTAGACGTACTCGGGTGTGTAGTTCGATAGCTCCTCGTTGAGGTTGACCCACACCGAGCGGACCGGGACCTGCCCCTCGGTCGTCGTCACGTCGGTCTCAACCTCTAGCTGCGGATCGAAGTCCAGCTCAATGGACTTGTTCTCGTCGTATTTGGCCTCGCGATCGCCAAGTGATCCGGGCGCAATCCGGAGATCGCCCTCACCGTCTTGCATGACCATCACTTTCTCGGGATCGTCGACTTCCTCGCCGAGTCCCGGTACCTCGCCGGCTCGCAGGAACTTGCCGGTGTCTTCCCGGACAAGCAACGGCATGTCAGACTGCTCTTTGAGGTGGGCCTCGTCGTACATTCCCTCGTCGACGATGGTTCGAGCCATCCCCAGCGCCAGCGCGGTGTCGGTCCCCGGGTCCGGACTGATCCACTCGTCGGTGTGAATCGCCGTCTGGGAGTAGTCGGTGAACACGCCCACGCGTTTCGCGCCGTCGTAACCGGCGTCGAGGAAGTACTTCGCGTCCGGGATCCGCGTGACGTTGATGTTCGACCCCCAGGCGATGATGTAATCGGCGTTGTGCCAGTCAGCGCTCTCTGCGTTGTCAGTCTGGTGACCCCAGGTGATCGGCTGACCCGGCGGCAAGTCCGAGTACCAGTCGTAGAAGCTGTGAGAGACGCCGCCCAGCAGGTTGATCATCCTTGTCCCGGAGGCGAAACTCACGGGGCTCATCGCCGGGATCGGCGTGAACCCTGAGATGGCATCGTACCGACCTGCCATCACCTCGTCGATGACGTGCTCGGCGATTTCGGTCAGCGCCTCGTCCCAGGAGATGCGCTCCCACTCGCCAGAGCCTCGCTCGCCCGTGTTCCTGAGCGGATACTTGACGCGTTGCTCGGCGTCGACGTAGTCGCTGTAGCAAGCCCCTTTCTGGCAGCCGCGTGGATTGGGGTCCGGAAGATCCTCGTCGAAGCGGGGGTAGTCGTTGGCTTGCTGTTCGCGCCAGACCTGCCCGTTCTTGACGTAGACATCCCAGGAACAGGAGCCGGTGCAGTTGACGCTATGGGTCGAGCGTGCAACCGAGTCCCAGTCCCACTCCTCGCGATAGAAGTCTTCCCAGTCCCGGTACGCAT
>JAZKRQ010000037.1:0-19611 GCA_036628575.1 Halapricum sp. | reverse complement strand
TCGCGGTATCCGTCCCGTGCCTCGAGGTACCAGTACACGAGGATACCGAGGACACTGATACCGGAGGCAGTACCGATAATGACCTGTTCGGATAGCTCCGTCAACGCCATCAGCCCGTGGCCGACGACGGCCAACGTGGCTAACCCCGCGACTAGCAACACGGTTCGCCAGCGAGCAGTCACGGGGAAATCACCGCCGTCTCCCTCGATCAGTGCGAGGTACAGGTGGGCGCCCCCGAACACGACGGCGTAAAATAGCGCCAGGACACCGACGTTCGTGGTGCTGTTGATCGGAACGTCGAGCGCCATCGGTATCGTAAACAGGAGGAGGATTCCGACCAGCGCTGCGGCGATCTGTGCATTCATTTCGCGGGAAACCATGTCTGGAGGTTACAGAGACATGATAAAAGTCTGTGGGACGGACATCGAACTGCGATCATGTGCCGCTCCGGGCCCGTGATGGCAACGTTACTGATAGAAATTAGATTGATAACAGTCAATCGAACGTGGCGCTCATAGCTTCCGCGAGTACGCCCGGCTTGCGGTAGTGTTTGCTCACGGGGGGGATCTCTTTGTCGAGATCAAGCAGATCGTAGACGGCGGTCATCGCCGTTCGAACCGAGTACTCGACGGTAAACACGACGTCACGCGGGATTTCGGCGTACTGCCCGAGGAAGGCCAGGTTGTTCGAGCTGTCGGGGACGACCGCCGGGCGGTCACCGGGCGTCCGGGGCTGGAAGTGGGCGGTGATAAACGGCATCATGCACGGGACGCAGTCCACGCCCTCCAGAATCTCCGGCAGGCGGTCCTCACACTGCAGGTGATAGCACAGCTCTTCGAGGATCTCTCGTCCCGTGCACTCGGACATCTTCTTCTCGACGTAGTCGCCCTTTCGGTCCGGGAACAGAGCGTAACCCCAGAAGATCTTCACGTCGTCGGGCTGGTTCGCGAAGTGCGGTTGCGCGGCGACGACAGTGGACATGAGCCAGTTCGAATCGACGTATGTCACCAGCCCGTTGCCGGGCTCCTCATCGGTGAACTCGACGATGTGATCGAACAGGTCGGTGTTGTGTAGCGTCACGGTAAAGGACTCCCACTTGGTCTCCTGGACGTTGCCCGCGAACACCTCGGGGTCGCCGAATCCCGGGTTGTCCTCGGCGATCGAATG
This sequence comes from Halapricum sp., assembly GCA_036628575.1. Classification (GTDB taxonomy): domain Archaea; phylum Halobacteriota; class Halobacteria; order Halobacteriales; family Haloarculaceae; genus Halapricum. The sequence goes on along the minus strand of JAZKRQ010000037.1, from coordinate 18,444 downwards.
CCACAACTCCCAGGACGCGCCGGTCTCGTTCAGTTCCGGCGCTTCGTCCCATCCGCCCAGGTCCGACCCGTCTGTCATCGAACCGTTAGTAAAGAAGACCAGGTCGGCCGGATCGACGCCGACGCTCCCGGTCCCGCCGTCTGACTCGTAGTGGATCCGCTCGACGGTCCGGCCCGCTCGCGAGGTCACGATATCCATGTCCGTCACGCGATAGCCGTACTGGAAGTCGACGCCTCGATCTTCGAGCCATCGCCGCAGCGGGAGGATCATCGAGTCGTACTGGTTGTACTTGGTCCGGTCGACCCCCTCCATCGTGTGCAGGCGGAGAAACTCATGGAAGAACCGGTACATGTACCGCCGGACCTCGGCCACGCTGTGCCAGGGTTGGAAGGCGAAGATAGTTGCCCACACGTACCAGAAGTTCGTTTCGAAAAACGACTCGTCGAACCACTCCTCGATGCGGGTATCGCCAAGCCGTTCCTCGGACGTGAGCAGGAGCCGAATCAACGAGATACGGTGGCGTGTCTCCAATTCGAACCGCGACGCGTCCAGATGTATTCCGTCCTCGATTAGTCGCGTCTCCGCGTAAGACGGATGTTTCTCGTTGAAGTCGTTCATTTCCTCCTTGACCGAGACGCTGGCGTCTTCGAGCGAAGGGATCGTCCGGAAGAGGTCCCAGGTGCACTCGTAGGCTGGGAAGTTGAACATGCGTCCACCGCGGATGACGTACCCCGCTTCGGGGTCGCCCGCGCCGTCCATCGCCCCGCCGACGACGTCGAGTTTCTCGTAGAGATGGACGTTCTCACCGGGCATGTTCCCATCGCGGATCAGGAACGCGGCGGCCGCCAGTCCGGCGATCCCGCCGCCGACGACGTGCGCCTCCCTGTCGGCGACGTGGGGCGTCCGCTCAACGGCCATACAGCCCCTCCAGCGCCGCGTGCGTGCGGGTGTGCTCGATCGTTTGACGATCTGTACTCCCCTGGGAAACTGGTAGCATGATCATATATTTCCCTCCGGGTTTGGTGCCGACCTGACGGGTTCGCCCGACGCCTCACCACGGTCGAACGTAGCGCGGCGGCGGCGCTAACGCTTTGCAGGATATATACTGCAATTCAAGATCACTCCGCACTGGCAATCGTGTGACCAACGAGTCGGCGCTGCCCACGCCGGAGCCGTTCGGACAGCGCGGACGTCGTCGTGTCGAGCTCCGCAGCGAGATCGGAGAGGTCGGCTTCACGGGGAACATCGAAATATCCCATCTCGTGGGCGGCGAACAGCGCCTCGTGTTGTGCGGCAGTGAGGCCGTAATCGTCGGTCGGATCGGTTCCGGCCTCGAAGACCCGCCGCGGCCGGAACTCGACGCCGGTTTCTCCGCAGGCTGTACGGAAGGAATCGAGGGCGTTCCGATCAGCAAACTGTGCGCTGACCTTCCAGCCGCGACCGGTCACGACCGCACCCATAGGATGCGTCTGCAGGTCGACGAGCCGCGTGTAGACGTCAGCATGTGCCGCGTCGAGGACGACGCGGTAGCGCGATTCGACGATAGCCGACTCGAGCGCGACGTACTCCAGAACCGGATCTGCCTCGTCCATGGCTGCTTCGAGACGGTCCGGATCGACGCCCGTCGTCGAGAACACGACGGCGGGGGCGCCTCGCGTCCCCGAGACGACATCGTCGATCGTGAGGATCGTCTCGAGCGTCGCGGCGACGCCGGTCAGCGGCAACTTGACCGAGAGCAGTTCGAACTCACAGACGACGCTCATACGTCATATATGCGTGAGCCAGACCTTAACAACGCCGGGGAGCAAAACGAAAACAGGTGAGTTCCGCAGTCGTTCAGATATAGCCCTTTTCAAGCAGCAGTTCGCCGTTAAGGATCGACGCGCCGGCCGCGCCGCGCAGGGTGTTGTGCGCCAGGCAGTTGAACTGGACGCCCTCGGTCGTGGACTGGACGCCGCCGACCGCGATGCCCATCCCGTTCTCGCGGTTGCGGTCAAGGCGGGGCTGGGGGCGGTCAGGCTCCTCGAAGACGCGGATCAACTGCTCGGGCGAGGAGTTCAGGTCGATCGACGGGTACTCTTCCATTGCTTCGACCGCCTCGGCAGGACTGGCGTCCTCGCTGGTGTCGGCCCAGACGTTCTCCAGGTGACCGTCCAGCGTCGGGATGCGATTACACGAGGCGGCGACGTCGAAGTCGTTCCACTCGACTTCCGCGCCGTCGAACTCACCGAGTAGCTTCCGGGACTCGGTCTCCATCTTCTCTTCCTCGCCACCGATGTGGGGGATCGCGTTGTCGATGATCTCCATCGAGGTGACGCCGTTATAGCCCGCCCCGGAGACAGCCTGCAGCGTCGAGACGTCGACCCGATCGAGTCCGAACGCCTCATCGAGAGCCGCCAGCGGCGGGACCATCGTGATCGTCGAACAGTTGGGGTTCTTGACGATGGCGCCGTCCCAGCCGCGCTCGTCGCGCTGGACCTCGATCAGATCGATGTGATCGGCGTTGACCTCCGGGATAGTCAGCGGCACGTCCGCGTCGGTCCGGAAGTTAGAGGAGTTCGAGGAGAGGACGTACCCTGCCTCGGCGAACTTCGGTTCGACTGCCTCGCCGACGCTCGAGGGAAGCGACGAGAACAGAATATCGATGTCGTTAGGCACGTAAGTCGGTTCCGTCTGGCGGACCCTTAGATTCGCAATCGACTCGGGGATCGGCGCATCGATCCGCCACTTTGCAGCCTCACGATAGGACTTGCCAGCGCTGTTCTCGCTGGCGGTGACCGCGCCGATTTCGAACTGCGGATGCGGGTCGAGAAGCTGGATGAGGCGCTGTCCGACTGCCCCCGTTGCACCGAGGATGCCGACGCTGGTTGTCATGGTACTCGGGGGTAGCGCGATGCGTGGTCAAAACAGTTTGGATACGGCTCGAAAACGAGTCTGTGAGTGTACTCAAAAAACGCGTTCAGGTCACTCGACCGTAGAATCGGTTTCCGATTCGACTTCGGATTCGGTCGTCGACGACGGGCTGTCGTTCGTCGACGATGGGCTGTCGGTAGTCGACTCGGTCTCGACGTCCGCGCTCGCCTCCTCCTCGTCGTCGCCCTCTTTCATTTCCTGAAGCTCCTGTTCGACCTGTGTACGCCCTTTCTGGAACTCGCCGATCGCCTCGCCGGACGACCGCGCGAGTTTGGGGATCTTGTTCGCGCCGAACAGCAGTACAGCGAGCAACAGCAGCAACAGCACTTCGGGGCCGCCTGGGATTCCGGGGATCTGTAGGACTGGACTGAGCATCTCTACCTCTTCCTTACCTGCTGGCTATTATAGTCTTTTTGCTAGGGTGTCTTCCGGAGTACCTACCACGGTACTACCCGAAGTAAGCCAGCCGCGTCCCAAACGGCCCGAGGAGGGTGATAGTGTCCCCGGGTGTGTGAGAGCAAGCAAGGCAGTCCGGTGCCGGTAGGGTCTTTGTGGTTCCCCCACAACTGGTTCGCGCAATGGTAACCGAAGGCGATTCCGCACCTGACTTCACTGCACCGCTCGCGAACGGCGACGTCGACTCCTTCACCCTTTCGGAGAATCTCGACGACGCTCCGCTCGTGCTGGCCTTTTTCCCCGGCGCGTTTACTGGGGTCTGCACCCACGAGATGAACGCCTTCCAGGATGACCTGGCAGACTTCGAGGCCGCAGGCGCGACTGTCTACGGGATCAGCGTCGACTCGCCGTTCGCACTCAACGCTTTCCGCGACGAGCTCGGACTGGAGTTCGACCTGATCAGTGACGCCGACAAGGAGGTCATAGAGGAATATGGCATTCCGATGGACTTCGAAGATCTGGGCGTTCACGACGTCGCCAAGCGATCAGTGTTCGTCGTGGACGGTGACGGCACGGTCCAATACGCGTGGGTCAGTGACGATCCCGGCGTCGAGCCAGACTACGACGAGGTTCTGGCTGCGGTCGAGGACCTCTCCTGATCGGGCCGGAATAGCGTCGTCCGTCTCACCGACGGCGAATTTCGGATCAGGCGGAAAAATTATATTCGCGTCTCTGCTACTCACGACCAGTGAGTATCAACGTCGATACGCGGATCGTCGACCGCGGAAGCGACGAATACGTCGACGAGGCCTGGGATCTCAAAGAACGGATCCGGAAATCCGACGGCGTGTTGCGGCAGCGTCGCGGATTTTTCGAGAACGCCTATCGCCGTTCGAAAGTCTACGTCTATCTCAATCAGGCACGGCGGACGAAACTCATCGGCTTCGCTGCGGTCCGACGCGACGGCTACATCCTTTTTCTGGCGGTCGACGAGCAGTACCGTGGAGAAGGGTTTGGAAAGCGACTCGTCGCTCGCGTCGCCGAGGACTACCGATCGGTAAGCTGTCACGCCCGGACGACGAACAGCGAGGCCATCGACTTCTACCGGCACGTCGGCTTCGAGATCCAGCGTCGGATCGACGACTACTACGAGGACGGTGGCGACGCCTACTACCTCAAACTCGGTGACGAGGACTCGATCACGGATCGGCTTTCCCAGTTGTTGCGTCGGTGAGCGTGCCGGAAGCGCCGAGGAAAACCCTTTAGCCTACAGTTGGCGAATATTCGGCCGATGGAAGAACGGACTCGTGCGTATCTCCGGGGCCGGTTCGGTGATCACTACCGACGTGCCGACCTGACGCCGCCGCCGGACGCCAACGAACGCGAGTGGGGGTTTATCCCCTGGACGTCCGGCCCAGGCACGACGATGGTCCGGCATCGCTCACTCCTGGATCTCGGGACGATCGAGGAGTTCCTCGCACGCAAGCGACCGCGTCACATCTACTTTTCGGCCGGTCGCTACGACGACCCGAGTGCCTCTTCTATGGGCCAGAAGGGATGGAGATCCTCCGATCTGGTGTTCGATCTCGACGCCGACCACCTCCCCTCGGTCACGCTGGGTGAGGACACCTACGCGGAGATGCTCGAGAAGTGCAAGGATGCGCTCCTTCGGCTGCTGGATTTCCTGGAAGACGACTTCGGTTTCGAGGATCTGACAGTCGTCTTCTCGGGCGGACGAGGATATCACGTCCACGTCCGCGACGCGGGCATCCAGGGGTTGGAAAGCGACGCACGCCGGGAGATCGTCGATTACGTTCGTGGGATCGGCCTGGAGTTCGATGCACTCGTCACGGAAGAAGCCGTCGGCGGCACTGCCGGTCGAAAGAGTCCCGCGCACAAGCGTACGCTCGCGACCGAAGGCGGGTGGAGCGCTCGCGCCCACGATCACATCGTGGCGACCGTCGAGGACCTGCTCGCGGCCGACGAGGACGTGGCGCTTGGCCGGCTACAATCCTACGAGGGGATCGGCGAAGGCAAAGCACAGGCGGCGCTTCGGGCTATCAGGGAGAACACCGACCAGTTGCGGGCGGGCAACATCGACATCCACCCGGCCTTCGTGCAGGTAGCCGACGCCCTCATCGCGGAGGTCGTCGACACGGACAACGCGCCCATCGACGAGCCGGTCACGACGGACACGAACCGGCTGATCCGACTGCCCGGGAGCCTACACGGTGGCAGCGGGCTCGCTGTCGAACGGATCGACCGCGAGGACATCGACGCGTTCGACCCACTGGTCGACGCCGTCCCAGAGACGTTCGTCGGCCACGAGATCACCGTCGAGGTGACCGACGGCGGAACGGTCGAACTCTACGGCGATAGTTTTACCTTGGAGGAGGGAGTTCATTCCGTCCCGGAGTACCTCGGCGTGTTCCTCATGACGCGGGGCCGCGCCGAGAAAGGCCAGGAGTAGCATGGACCTCGACGAACTACAGACCGTTCAGAGTCGCGAGCGCCAGACCGACAGCCTCCAGCAGCTGCGCGACTCGTTTTACTCCGAGGCCAGCGAATACGTTCAGGAGTTGCGCGACGCACGCGACAGGGCCGCCGAGCGCGCGGACGACCCGTGGAACGATCCAGAGGTCGGCCGCCTCAGCGACGAGATCGAGACAGCCGAAGGAACGATCGAGGCGATATATGACAGGCGGATCGGCAAGATCGTCAAGAAGGCGTCGCTGGCGGCCGCGAACATGCCCGCCGACGAGGACGGCCTGACGACCGAAGAACAGGTGATGTTCGAGCAACTCGTCGAAAATATCGAGGAGAACCGCGAGCACGTCCTCGATAAGATCGCCGGCGAGGTCCCGGCCGACGCTTCACCCGGAGCCGAGCAGTCCGACGAGACGCCGACGTCACCCGACGCGGCGTCAGGACGAAACACGGAGTCACACCCGCCGTCGTCGTCGGACTCGACGACCGACACGGATCGGACACATGCGCCGGTCGACACCACCGAGGAATCGACGCCCGGAAACTCGGACGAGACGGTTTCGGCGGCGGACGTTATGAACGACGGAGGGAGCGCGCAGGCGACCGCGCCTGAACCGGCACAGGAGCAACCGTCAGAGTCCCCTGACGCGCCTGCGGAGCCGGATCGACCCGACGGCTCGACGTCAGAGACTGTCGACCGCCGGACAGTCCGGATCACCGAAGACATCGGCGAGATCCTCGGGGTCGACCAGCGCGAGTACGACCTCTCGACCGACGACGTCGTCACCCTCCCGTCCGACAACGCGGAACCGTTGCTCGACCGGGACGCGGCCCAGCCGCTCGATTAATTGGGGATCTGTGGCGATGGCCGCTCCCCGAGCGTGAGATAAACAGTCTCCTGCTGTCCGTCACGAACGATTTCTATTTCGATGGTGTCGCCCGGACTCGTCCGCAGGGCCAGAAAGCTCGACAGTGCCTGGTTGGTCGGGATCGATTGGCCGCCCATTCGCTTGATCACGTCGTCGCTCTGTAACACGCCATCGGCCGGTCTGTCCTCCAGCACCTCGCTGACGTAGACGCCGGTCTCCTCTTCGAGGCCGAGTTCCTGGGCGATTTCCGGCGTGACGGACGCGAGCCTGATACCCATGTACGAATGATCGTACTCGCCGGTCTCGATCAGGGCCGGAACGACTCTGGAGACAAACGCGCCCGAGATAGCGAAGCCGATGTTGTCGCCGCCGCCGGAGTTGATCACGCCGATCACGTTCCCCTGGAGATCCACGAGGGGGCCGCCGCTGTTGCCGGGGTTGACTGCCGCGTCGGTCTGGATAGCGTCCGGGATCGAGAACTGGGTTCCGCCGGCGGCCGGGAGCGTCCGGTCGAGACCGCTCACGATCCCCGCAGAGACCGACCCGGAGAAGCCAAAGGGATTGCCGATCGCCAGCACCTCTTCCCCGATGGGCGGGTCCCGTTCCCGGAGCGGTAGCGCGGTCGTCGCTTCCGGCAGGTCTTCGGGAGCTAACACCGCAAGGTCGCTGTACACGTCATCGCCGACTATCTGGGCCGTCAGCCACTCACTGGTTCGGAACCGGACGAACAACTCCTCGGCGTTTCGGACGACGTGTTCGTTCGTCACGATTTGGCCATCCGAGTCGTATACCCACCCGGAGCCACGAGCGACACCGCTTCCCGTTCGCACGCGGATCTCGGCGACCGAATCCCTAACTGCTCGGTAGACTTCGGTGTATCTGGACGGATTCCCACGATCGTCGGGCGTCCCAAGCGGTTCGAGCGTTTCCGCGTCTAATGGGGCATCTGTGCCGTTCCCGGGTTCTCCCCCGGGGGCCGTCGCCGGCGCGGTCGAACACCCCGCCAGTGCGAGACCGGTGCCCGTCGCGAGTAGCCCGATAAATCCCCGCCGCGTGACCTCGTCGCGCATACCCGGGGCCAGGGGAGTGACGTGAATAAACCCTCGGTCGAGGAGTAGCGCAAGTGTTTTTTCGCGTCCCCGCAGAATCGCCGATAGGGCGTGTGGCCTAGTGGACAGGGCGAGAGGTTCCTAACCTCTCGATCGCGGGTTCGAATCCCGCCACGCCCGTGCAGCGACCGAAGTGAGCGAACCGGAACGGGATTCGAACCCCGGGAGTCGCGCGCAAGAGAGTGAGTACGTCTCCATCCGGTTCGAATCCCCCCACGCCCGTTCAGTTACTGAACGCCGAGCATTCGACGGACGGCAATCGGTTATTTATAAACCGATTCGCGTTCGCGTATTTGAGTTCGTTTAGCAGCTGAACGCGGCCTCTGCTGAGGCGTGCAAGATGTAACGCGCGAGTACAGCACGTCAGATACTGGTACACCGAAATACAGCACAGGGTGTGTGGTAGATTGATTCCCTAGCTGGTCTCAGTATCCGGGATGACAACCTTATAGAGGCCGTACAGCGCGAACAGGGCGATACCAGCCATCACGAGGCCAGTCCGGATCGCCGGATCGACACCAGGTTGGGCGATGATGTCCCCCGCGTCATTGGTTATCGGCTGTGCAACATATGGCTCGCCGTCCAGCATCTCAACGATTCCGAGGACGACAACTCCGAACAGTATCAGCAGTGTGCTGGCTCCGATTACGATGCGGTCAGTCCTGTCGATTTCTTTATCACTCATATCGGTCTCACCTCGTGTCGCGTCGTGGTGGGATTCGTGTTGTGGTGGCCCATCATCTCTTACCCCAGTATGTACTGTAGTCGCGGGTTCTCACGGACGATGCGGGTCTGCTCAAGAATCGCGTCTACGCCGTAGTACCGGCCGGCGGCAAGCACAATCATCGTGGCGAACATCAGCAGTCCCATCAGATCGCCGTTCACGAGCCCGTGACCGAAATCCGCGTTCCCGACCCAGAAGAGGCTCATGAAGAACATCCCGAAGAGGGACGCGAGTCGGACGAACGCGCCGACGATGAGCGCGAGCCCGATAAACGTCTCCCCGAGCGGCACAAGGGCCTCAATCAGGTTGGGAATGTTTTCGCCCATCCACGTCGCCAACGGCCCGAGCACGGTATCTCCCATCTGCCGGAGATAAATGGGGCCGAAGGTGTAGTTGAGCCCGTCTTGCAACAGTTTCCCGAGTCCAGACTGGAAGAACCACCATCCCGTGATCACACGCAGGAGCGCCACCCAGTACACTGCCACAGGGTGGGCCAACGAGAGATCAACCTGGCTGACTGTCAGCTTTTCCGTATTGAACGACATTATTAATCACTTCACATATACAGTCTTCTGTTAAGATGTATAAACGCACTTCTAGCGGAGATTATTGATAGCATTCTGGCAGCCCGGGAGTCGTTGCTGATTTGCACGGATGCCAGCACCCGGTTTTGGAAACCGATGCCCAAATCAAGAAATCGCCAGATAGCTCGCCATCAACAATGTCCGCTAGAAGAGCATATATAAATATATGTAACCCACAGCTCTTTGGCAATCAATCGTGCTAGACTCAGTCTCTCCATCTTGCACAGCATCGTTTGCCAACTCCGATACAGATGCCGTTGTGTCGCTGTCTTCGGTATGATCCTCGATCGGATTCCAGAGGGCTATTCGCTATATATTATCGAGAAACTTCCGGCGTTGCTCCATTCGCTCTGTCTGAGTTCGGTTATCATAGAATTCGTCTAAGACCGATTCTGAGACGTTTGCGCGGTCGCTCAGAACTTTTTCTGGCACGTCAGCTGAAGCCCTCCGCGGCGCAAAGCGTGTGGACTCACACTTGATGGACACTCGTAAGACTGATCGTGACTTGCAGCGTCGCACTCATCGATGTCGCGGTCGTGCGGACATTCCTCGGTGAATACACATGGCCGCGTGAATCGATAACAATCCCGCCGGAGTATCGACCGGTGGACACGGCCGTGTTCAGAGGCGACAAGCGGTGCACGACCACGGTCATCAGTCACGGCAGGACGGCGGTCCGCAATCCAGTTAGCAACTAGTGTACAGACATCGTCTGAGAGTGCGACGAGTCGTTCGCCCTTGTCGGCATTTTTGATCGGCGTGCCCGTGTCTGGCCGGTGTTTGACTTGCAGGTACTGTTCGTCTTGATCATAGGCCTCGATGTCGAGTGCGGGCACCGCACCGACACGCATCATAGTGTGCCATAACAATGCGAGAACGACATGCTGACGGGAGGCGTATTTGTATTTGCGGAGGCAGTCAAGCACTCGATCAGCACGTTCGCTGGACAACATCACATCCCACGATTTGTCGTCGCTGCTGAGGGTGGGTGATCGGACTTTGGTGTGGAGTTCCTGTTGGACGCCGTCGATCGATTCGATCCAGCGAATAAAGACACGGATAGTGCCCATCTGTGTTTTTTCTGATAAAGGTGAGAGACTGCCATCAGATCGTCGCCACAGACGATACTCGTGGAGTTGTCTGCCAGTGAGCGTGTTCAGATTCTCAACCTCATGATCGTCACACCAGCGGACGAAGTGTGACAATCGTGTACGATGGGAGTTGAGTGTCGCGCGCGTCAGCTCAGCCTCACGGTCTGTAAGATACAGTTCGACTGCGTCTGTCGGTCCGATGGGTTCGAGTGGCATGTGTGTGCCTGTGCCAATCGCAAAGACAGTGAGCGCCAGATCCCGCAATTCGGCCGTTAGACGGCCGGAAAGACAGTCAGTTCAGCGGCTACGCGAAAGCCCGCCATGCTCGCTCTAATCGAGCCAGACGAAAACTTAACCGACGCCACAACTATCCTATACGTACGATAATATGGATGAACTCGATCAGGTTTTGAATCAGTATGCGACCAGCCAGGACCTCATGGACCAGATCAGGTTCACTGCTGAGTGGTTGAGCATGGAGTTCGACCAGTGGGGCGAACAGTACGTGAGCGGCCCCAGTCTCTACTTTCTCATCGTTGCCGATGTCAATTTCGAGGACTATACCGATCCACTGGGAGAGAATACCTGGCCAATCGAGCGATGCCAGGTAGCGACGGAGTCGCCCGATGCGTTCACGAAAGTCGCCAGAGACGTGGCGTTCAGTTGTGACGGGGCTGTCATCGTGACCGGCGATGGGACGATTCAGGAACAGATGGTCCGCGTCCGGAGTCCTTCCCGGAACGAGATCGAGGGTTTCGATGATCTCCAATACACCGATTGGATGGGAACTAAACATATGAGTGCACTGGAAACGTCAGTCCGGGAAGACGTCCTCTGGGCGATCACTCTCAGTGAAGAAGACGGGCGCGTCACGACTTTTCTGGACGGTACGTATCAAGATTATCCCCGGGGAGAGATCGGTGGTCGGTGGCGACCAGAGGAGTAGTCTCGGCGACCGTTCGGGTTCGCTCACACTGGGCCGATTCCCGACCGTCGTCGGTTCCGATAATCGATATCGCCACGGGTCGACACACTCGCCAAACAGCTAAGCCGCTCTTCATACATTATTAATTCATGCAGTCTCTCGAAGATATCGACGAGATCGCGTTCGAGCCCGATCAGGAGTTCGTCGAAGCCACGAACGTCTGGCAGTTCATGCAAGCGTACGATATCGAAGACTACGCGGAGCTGATCGAGCGGACGACAAACGAGATCGAAGGAGAACCAGCGTCCGGTGTCGACTGGTTCTGGGACCAGGTGGTCGATTACCTGGGGATCGACTTCTATGAAGACTACGATCAGGTCCGGGACGATTCCGACGCCCCACAGTTCACAGACTGGTATCCCGGTGGCGAACTCAACCTCGCGCACAACGTCCTCGACAGGCACGCGACCGTCGATAGCGGAACACGCAACCACGTCGCGACAATCTGGGAAGGGGAAGACGGCGAGGTCAGAGAGATTACGTTCCACGATCTCCACAGGAAAGCCAACCGCGTCGCAAATGCCCTCGAGGAACGGGGGATCGAGACCGGCGATACGGTCGGCCTGTACATGCCAATGGTACCCGAAGTCGTCTCGATCCTCTACGGCTGTTTCAAAATCGGTGCGATCGCCGTCCCGATCTTCTCGGGGTTTGGCGTCGATGCGACGGCGACGCGGATCGAAGACAGTGAGTGTTCGGTCCTGTTCACCGGTGACGGCTTTTACCGCCGTGGTAATCCGATCTACCTGAAAGACACCGCCGATGAGGCCATCGAGCAGGCCGGTCACGTCGAACACACGATCGTCTACGATCGACTCGGGACACGGGACAGCATCGACAAATCAATTCCCTGGTCGATCAGCGGCGACGAGTGGTGGGGCGACGCCGTCGCTACGCAGGACGACGACTTCGAGACCGAACCGCTGCCCAGTGACCAGGAGTCGATGCTCCTCTATTCGTCGGGGACGACGGGCAAACCGAAAGGGATCGTCCACACTCACGCCGGCGTGCAGGTCCAGTGTGCCAAGGAAATCTACTTCGGGTTCGACCACAAGCCAGGTGATCGGTTCTTCTGGGTGAGCGACATCGGCTGGATGATGGGGCCCTGGACACTGATCGGCAACCACACCTTCGGCGGGACGATATTCATGTACGAAGGCGCGCCTGACTACCCGGAACCTGACCGCTACTGGGAGATGATCGATCGCCACGGACTGACGGTGTTCGGCGTCTCACCGACCGCTATCCGCGCACTCCGGAAACACGGTGAACAGTGGCTGGACGGACACGACCTCTCTTCGCTGCGATTGCTCGGGTCCACCGGCGAGCCCTGGGATCCAGAGTCCTGGCAGTGGTTCCTCGAGAACGTCGGCGGTGGCGACGCACCGATCATCAATATCTCCGGCGGAACCGAGATCTGTGGCTGTTTCCTGATGCCGATGCCGATCCAGTCACTGAAACCCTCTACACTGGGGGGTCCCGGTCTGGGGATGGACATCGATATCGTGAACGAGGGCGGCGAGTCGATCGCCGACGAGCACGAACGCGGCTATCTGGTCGCGCGTGACTCTTGCCCGAGTATGACCAAGAGCCTCTGGAGCGGCGACGAACGGTATCTCGAGGAATACTGGTCGCGCTGGGAGGACCTGTGGAATCACGGCGACTGGGCCCAGACGGACGAGGATGGCTTCTGGTTCCTCCACGGGCGGGCCGACGACGCGCTCAACGTTGCCGGCCGCAAGGTCGGCCCTGCCGAAGTCGAGGGTGCGCTGATCGAACACGATGACGTCGCCCAGGCAGCGGCTATCGGTGTTCCCGACGACACGACTGGAACAGCTGTCGTCGCCTACGTCGTTCTCGAATCCGGGCCCGATCCGAGCGACGAACTCCGTGATCGACTTCGTGACGCCGTCGGTGAAAAACTCGGAAAACCGTTCCGGCCGCGTGAGATCAGGTTCGTCGAACAGTTCCCGAAGACTCAGTCCGGGAAGATCATCAGGCGGGCAATCCAGGCTGTGCACACGGGCGAAGACCTGGGCGACATGAGTAGCATCGAGAATCCCGAAGCGCTCGACGCGATAGAAAACGCGCGGTAGAGTACTCTGAGATTGACGTTCGTCTGGACAAGAGACGCCTCCCAGACTTCAGGATTTCACCTGATATTTGAGGATCTCTCCGTAGGATTCAAACGCCAGAAGTCATAGTCCCGGGCGGATTCGAACCGCGAAGACTCGAATCCTCTCGTCTTCTGGGCTCGAACCGCCGAGGATACCTGCTGCTCACGAGTTTGTTCGCAGCAGGATAGTCCCGGGCGGATTCGAACCGCCGTCAGGGGCTCTCTTCAACGAACGGCCGGAACCGGTCGCTTCCAAAGGCCCCTATGATTGGCCACTACACCACGGGACTGCATCTGGATCTTTCCCCTTGGACGGTTTAGTATCTCCCGGTTTCACCTAATTCGACGGCATGGCCACGAAGTCCCAGTCAATCGGAGGCCTCAAGCTCGGTTTCGAGACACTCACAGACGTCGTTTTCGGGATCGAAACAGTCCGGACAGTCCGAACTGCGGTCGACGATCGTGTCTAGGCGTTCGGCGACCGTCTCGTCGATGACGCTCTCGAGCGTGCGGGCCTCGGCACGGAAGTTCTCGACTTCCAGCACCTGCAGGAGGAACCGCTCGATGATGCAGTAGGTCTCAAGCGCCTCGCGTGCCTCCCGAATCCCGTCGTCAGTAAGGTCGACGCCCTTGTACTTCTCGTGTTCGAGCAAGCCCTGTGATTCGAGCTTTCCGACCATCTCGTTGGCGCTCGCGGGGCTGACGTCCAGCCGGTCGGCGATCGCGCCGGTCGAGGCCGGTCCATCCTCGATCTGCTGAACCAGATAGATCGCCTTCAGGTACTGGTCGGCTGTGTTCATTCGTAGTCCTCCATGAGTCGGGTTACTCCTTCGACACCCTCGGCTTCCTCGGCGCGGATCTCACTCAGGACCTCCAGCAGCCGGTCCCGGTCCACGCTGAACGCCGTGTCACTGGCCTCGACCGCCTCGATCACGTCGTCGTAGAACTTGTAGGCTGTCTCCTCGTTACACAGCTGGTCGTACAGCACGTCGTCGAACTCCTCGTCGGCCTCGTATGTCGACTCGACCAGCGCCTCGATCTGTTCGTAGGGCACCGTCTCGGCGTCCAGATCCGCGATCAGCTCCTCGAGTCGGTCCCGGTGGCGGGCCGACTCCCTGGCCGCCTCGTCCATGTACTCCGCGACCGCCGTATCCCCGGACACTGTGTCAACGTGCCTGGACGCCCGGGCCTCGACGACCTCCTCGAGGACGATCCCGATCTGAAGCAGCCTCGCGAGCTGGTGATCCGTGACGAGGGAGTCACCGACGCTCACGGCGTCTCTACCCCCCGATAATCGACGCGTACGTTCATGGTCGGGTCTCGGGCTGGCTGGCCCTTAAGCCGTTCCCCTGATCGACGCCCCGACGATGGGCATTCACATCTATCACGACGGCTATTACATCGTCGACGATGACCACGATGAAGTATTCGTTCACCGAATGGACCACCCCAGCGCCGTCCCGATGGCCGAATACGACAGCGCTACGGAAGTGACGGCTGACACCGCGACCGTCGTCGATGTCGGCGAATACGGGATCGGCAGCGAGGAGATCACCTTCGAACTCAAGGCCTGTGACTAGGTGTGGGTCCGCGGGGACCAACGCGGCCAGCGAGTCCCGCTCGGTAAACCCTGATGGCCCCGCTCTTTACCCCCATCGTTTTGCCCCAGAGGTCACAAAGCGGAGCATATGTCATCAGAATCAGTCGTTCCGCTCGAATCGATCGCCAGCCTCCCGGAGTTCTATCATCCCACTGTCTCACCGGACGGATCAAAAGTCGCGTTCTATTATGACGGCAGCGGTCGCAACGAACTGTATCTTCTCGACCGTGAGAGCGAGGAGTATCATCAGGTGACTGACGGTGAGGTCCCGCGGGATGCCACGTGGTGGATCCGATGGGGCGCATCAGGAGAGACAGTGCTGTTCCACCGCGACGAAGCGGGAGACGAACAGAACGACATCTACGCGAGTACGCTCGACGGGGACGCCGAGGAAGTCCTCTCCGTCGACGGTCAGGGCATGCTGGTCGACGTCGACGGCGATACCACCCTCTATCAGAGCGACGAGGGTCGCCAGATGAACCTCTATCGTTTCGATCGCGCTACCGGCGAGCGCACACAACTCACCGAATACGCACAGCCGGTTCGCGGTGGCGTGTTCTCCCCGTCTGGCGGTCGGGTCGCCTACGTCGCAAACGAGTCCGATCGCCTGGAGAACACCGACGTGTACGTGATGACTGCAGACGGTAACGAGCGCCGGAAGATAGACCTCGGCTCCGACGGCTCGGAGACGAGCGTTGCCGACTGGTTCCCGGACGGCGAGCGGCTGCTCGTCAGCGACAACGCCGAGGACCTTCGGCGGGTCGGCGTCTACGATCTGACGGCCGAGGAGGTGGAGTGGCTCGGCCCCCACGAGGCCGAGGAGAGCGCCGTCGCGGTCAGTCCCGACGGTCGGCGCGCCCTCGTGACTCGGACGCGCCGGGCCGCGACGGTCCCTGTTGTCTACGATCTCGATTCCGGCGACGGGCGCGAACTGGAGGTCCCGGCGGGGGTCGCGTCGTTCCACGGCGCCGGCGGACGCGCGTTCGCCGACGATGCGACCGTCGTGTTCAGCCACTCGACTACTGACCGGCGGAAGCGCTTACTGGAGTACGATCTGGACGAGGACGATTATCGCGTCCTTCTGGACGCCGAGTACGGCGAGGTCGATCCCGAGGTCTTCGTCGAGGCTGAGTACGTCAGCTACGAGAGTTCGGGCGCGCGGGAAGACAGCGAAACGTACGACATCGGCGCGTTGCTGTACGACCCGCGCAACGGGCCTGCCCGGGAAGACGAAGACCCCGGAATCCCCGCAGTCGTATTCCCACACGGCGGCCCTCACGCACAGACCCAGCGCGGGTTCGACGTCTACACGCAGTTTCTGGTCTCGCGGGGCTACGCAGTACTCCGGCCGAACTACAGGGGGTCGACCGGTCGCGGCCGGACGTTCAAACACGCAGTCCACGGCGACTGGGGCGGTGACGAACAGGCCGACATCGCTGAAGGCGGGCACTGGCTCATGGAGCGCAACTGGATCGACGCTGACCGGGTGGCGGTCTTCGGCGGCTCCTACGGCGGGTACAGCGTCTACTCCCAGCTCACGCAGTACCCGGACCTCTGGACGACCGGCGTCGCCTGGGTCGGCATCACGGACCTCCACAGGCTCTACGAGGAGGACATGCCACACTTCCAGCACGCACTCCGAACCCAGATGGGAGATCCCGAAGAGAACGATGACCTGTGGCGCGAACGTAGTCCGATCGAACACGTCGACGCCCTGGAACGGTCGATCCTCATCATCCACGGCGTCAACGACCCTCGGTGTCCGATCGAACAGGCTCGACTATTCCGGGACGCGCTCGACGACCGCGGTTGGGTCGAGAGCGAGGATTACGAGTACGTGGAACTCGGCGAAGAAGGCCACGGCTCGACGGACATCCAGCAGAAAATCCGCGCGTTCGAACACCTCGACGAGTACCTGGACCGTCGCCTGTGACGGTCACTCCACCGACAGTACCCGAAGTCGGTGAGCTTCGATGTCTTCGACGAGGGCACCCCAGCCACCGATTTCCACGATACCGTCGCCGGTCTCGAGACGGATAGCGACTCGACCGCCGTACGTGACCAGCGATGCGGGCGTATTCTCGTTTATATCGTGTTGGACAACGACCTCACGGACGGTGCCCTCGACGGTTCGGTGCTCACCCGTACTGGTGTCTGCCCCCTGAACGCGAACGCGGATCGTCCTACCGATGTTGAGCAGGGGGGTGACGTCCCGCACGAGGTATCGGATGTCGAGATAGTCGGGTTCGAGACCGTCTCTCATCTGCGTATAAAACGGATCCCAGATAGCCCACTGGCTCGTAAGGAAGAACCAGTGGAACACGTAGGCGTGAGTTCGGTCGGTGACGATGAGCCCGTATTCGTTAGTCGAACCTGCGTGCGGAGCGAAGTGGACTTTCGTCCGGTCGACGATCATGACGAACGGCGACTGGAGTCGCCGGTGGCGGGCCTCTGTACAGATACTCGCCACGTCTTCCGCATCGGGCAAAGACGCGGCGTTCTCGGTGAACACTGAGAGGTAGACGTTGACCCCGTTCTCGGAGGCGGTTTCCAGCGCAGGTCGGAGCTGACGATACTGATCCGGGCTCGCAGCGAGTTCGACCTTCATCTCGGCCGTTTCGATAGCGTCAGCCGCGCTCTCCAGTACCGTCTCGAAACGGGTGACGACGTTGACGACGGTCTCCTCCAGGGACGGCTTCTCCCAGCGACGCTTGATCTCGTCTTCCGCAGTGGCAAACCGCTCCGCTCGGTCCCTGAGACTGTCCTGAAGCTTCCCATAGTCGTGGATCCGAGCCCGCAACGTATCCTGTTCGAATATCTCGATGTATCCGTCGGATTCGAGCGAGCGCAACACATCGTAGATCCGCGAGTCCGGGACACCGCTCATTTCGGCGATATCGGTCACCGTCGCCGTACCTTGCTTGAGCAGAGCGACATACGCCCTGGACTGATACGGAGAAAACCCGGCTTCCTCGAGCGCCGTTTCGAGTTCGGACTCGTTCACGTGTAACTCACCTCGGACTACTCCGACTCGCGCGTCCGGTCTCGACGCGGAGTCGGGTGCGCTCTCTCGCTCGCTTGAGTATCGATCCGGAGAGTATCATCTGTTCAATATGATAGAAGGGTGACGCCCGGAGGATCACTCCAGGGCTTGAAACGTCGAGGTTCTATCTTAGACGACTCTGTGGGTAATTGCTTCCTCCGTGTCAGTGTCAAAGAGATGGATATTACGCTGATCGTAGACTACCTCGATATCCTGTCCTTCTTCGACATCGGTCTGAGGGTCCAGATTGAGGAGGAGCTGCCCTTCACCACGTCCTTCGGCGCTAGCTTCAACGTCCTCGCCGAGCAGCAGATAGGCGAAAACCTCATCGCCCATCGGTTCGAGGACGTCCACCTTCGCGTCGATGGTATGTGTCGGGTTGTCCGCCTCCTCGCGGTCCCGGGCGAGATAGACGTCCTCGGGCCGGACACCGAGCGTCAGGTTCTGCCCTGAGGTGACGTCGTTTTTCGCCGGATCGAACGATATCTCGACGAACTCCGAATCGAACCCGTCATCGGTGGCCGACC
>JAZKRQ010000036.1:0-19781 GCA_036628575.1 Halapricum sp. | reverse complement strand
GTCGAGTCCAGTTCGATATGGGCTACTAGTCGAGGGTCTCATAGTGATTACTGTAGGTCTGTTCCGGGTCGACCGCACGGCGTCGTGCGGTCGCACCGGTAAATCGTTACAGTAATCACTATCAGAGCGAGCGTTTCAACTTCTCGAAGAAGCCCTGTTCGACGTCGATTTCCTCGCCGCCGGCCTCGGCGAACGCCTCCAGAGCTTCACGCTGTTCCTGGTTGAGTTCTTCCGGCGTGTACACCTGTACCTGGACGTAGAGGTCGCCGTGGCCGCGCCGCCGCAGGTGAGGCATTCCCTTCGCCTCCAGCCGGAAGGTCTCACCGCTCTGGGTGCCGGCGGGAATCTCGAATTCCGCGGCACCGTCCAGGGTCGGCACTTCGATCGTGTCGCCGAAGACGGCCTGCGGGAACGAGATTGCCTCCCGAAGATTGAGGTCGTCGCCGTCGCGCTCGAAGTCGGGATGGTCGTTGATCGAGACCTCGATCAGGAGGTCACCGTTCGGACCGCCGTTCTCGCCGGGCGCGCCTTCTCGCTCCATGCGGAGCGTCTGGCCGTCCTGAATGCCAGCGGGTACTTCCACCGTTAGTGTCGCCTCGTTTCGGACGATACCGTCGCCGCCACAGGTCGAACACGTCTCATCGTAGATCGTCCCCTCACCGCTACAGCGCCGACAGGTCGTCGTCTGCTGGACGCGGCCCATCGGCGTCTGCTGGACCTGGGTGACCTGTCCACGGCCGTTACACTCCGGACAGGTTCGGCTGTCAGTGCCCGGTGGATGACCGCTCCCACCGCAGTCCTCGCAGGTTTCGGGCCGGCGGACGGTGACCTCTTTCTCGACGCCGTGGTAGGCGTCTTCCAGATCGATCTCAAGGCGGGTCTTCAGGTCCTGTCCCTGTCGCGGGCGGTTGCTGTCACGGCTGCGACCGCGACCGCCGCCGAAGAACTGGTCGAAGATGTCCTGCATGTTGAACCCGCCCCCGAACGGGTCGCCGCCCCTGCCGCCGCGACCGCCAGGTCCCTGACCGTCGAAGCCGCCGCGTTTCTCGGCCTGCTCGAACCGCTCGTGTCCCATCCGGTCGTAGGCCTGGCGCTTCTCCTCGTCAGTGAGAACCTCCTTTGCCTTCTTCACCTGCTTGAACTTCTCCTCTGCGTCCGGGTCGTCGTTCACGTCCGGGTGGTACTCGCGGGCTTTCTGTCGGTACGCCTCCTGAATCTCCTCCTCGCTGGCGTCGCGTGAGACCCCGAGAATCTCGTAGAAGTCCTCGCTCATTCGTTATCACCGGATAATCGGTTGAGACACTTCAAAAGCCCGGGTCGTCCACGTCGGACGCGTTCTCTGAAAATAGAGCGGCTACGGCCGACGCGACTGGATGCGTTTTTACGTTCGGACCGCCCACTGCCGGACATACATGCCCTTCGTCACGAAACTGACCTTCGAGAGCGGCGATCGACAGCTCCTGGATAACGTCGTCGAGGACATCAAAACAGATGCCGCACGCAAGGGCGTCGAACACAAGGGACCGCACCCACAGCCACCGGACGACTTCCGCGTTCCCCAGTCGAAGACCCTCCTGGACGGAAGAGAGCGTTTCGAGGCCTGGAACTACACCGTCTACACTCGGACCGTTGAGATTGTCGGTCACGACGAGTTCGCCCGTGAAGTCGCCGGCCGGAACCTCCCCGACGCGGTTTCAGTCTCAGTCGAAGTCAATCAACAGCGCGGTCAGGGTCACGGCAACTAGATCGGACCGCGATTTCGGGCACGGCTATAAGTCCCTTCTCCACTACGTTCGACGTATGACTAACGGGATAGGCGAACAGCAGCTGGTCACCGTTCGGAGAGAGCTGCACCGGCATCCGGAACCTGCCTGGCGAGAGTTCTACACGACGGCACGCATCGTCGAGGAATGTCGACGCATCGGCGTCGACCGACTCGTGATCGGCCCGGATCTACTGGCCGACGGCGAGCGAACCGCGCTCCCCGACGACACAGAGATGGAACAGTGGCTCGACCGGGCACGAGAACGCGACGTCGATCCGGACGTGCTCGACAGTCTCGGCAGCGGGTACACCGGCGCGATGGCAGTGCTTGAGCGGGGCGAGGGACCGACGGTCGCGCTCCGGGTCGACATCGACGCGCTTCCACGGACGGAATCGACCGACGACGACCACCACCCCACTGCCGAGGGGTTCCGGGCCGAGACGCCGGCCATGCACGCCTGTGGCCACGACGCCCACGCCACGATCGGGCTGGGCGTGCTAGAGACGATCGCGGACAGCGACTTCGAAGGGACGCTGAAAGTGATCTTCCAGCCCGCCGAGGAGGTCATCGGCGGCGGCCGAGCGGTCGCCGAGAGCGGCCATCTCGATGACGTGGACTACCTTTTCGCACTGCACATCGGTCTCGACCATCCCACGGGTGAGATCGTCGCCGGGATCGAAGATTTCCTGGCTGTCAGGCACTTCCGTGCAGATTTTACCGGCGAATCGGCCCACGCAGGCGCGGATCCACAGGCCGGCCGCAACGCCGTCCAGGCGATGGCGACCGCGGTCCAGAACCTCTATGCGATCCCGAGACACGCGGACGGCCCGACCCGGATCAACGCCGGCGACGTCGGCGGCGGATCGGCGACCAACATCATCCCCGAAGACGCCTATATTGAGGGCGAAGTCCGTGGCGGAACGGACGAGTTGCTCGATTACGCGTCCGACCGGGCCGATCAAGTACTCGAAGATGCCGCCTCGATGCACGACTGTGAAGTGGAGATATCGACGGAGGCCGAAGCACCGAGCGCCGACAGCGACGAGGCACTGGTCGATATCGTCGCCGAGGTCGCCGGTGACGTTCCCGAGGTGGAAAGCGTCGTCCGCTGGGCACCGCTGGGCGGCAGCGAGGACGCGACGTATCTCATGCAGCGCGTTCAGGACAACGGCGGCCGGGCGGCCTACGTCGGTGTCGGTACCGATCACCCGGGCGGCCATCACACCGCGACGTTCGATGTCGACGAGACGTCGCTATCGATCGGTGTCGACGTGCTATCTGGCGCTATTCGCGGGGTCGAAGAGAACTGATAGTGATTACTGTAACGATTTACCGGTGCGACCGCACGACGCTGTGCGGTCGACCCGGAACAGACTTACAGTAATCACTATGAGTTCAGGCGTCCGGGCCGGTCCACGTCCGGATCTCGGTGCTCTGAGGAGAACTATCACTGTCCCAGACGAGTTTGACGGTGGCCTCGCTGAGGTCGAGCCCACTGATGCCGTCTGGCAGCGAACTCGAACTGATCTCGATCGAATTCCCGGCTGTCAACTGTGACTCACTTCCGTAGGGATTGTCGAGGTCCTCGACTTCGTGACGCGTGTTCACCAGGTCAGCACTGCCATTGGAGACTTTCGCGTCACTGATGACTACCGACAGGTCACCGACCCGGAGTGACTCCCCGGTGGCATGTGTGAATTTGAGTACGTCCGACGTGCCCTGTTCGTAGTCGGCGTCGATCGATACCTGCTGGACCGCGTTCGCGTTGGTATCGCTGCCGAACTGGAAGAAGAACACCGCGGCTGTCGACGCCAGTAGTATGGTGATCGCGACCATCAGGACAACCCCGACGACCGGCGGTACCGCTCGTTCGTCCGTTCGTAGCGTGTGCATCGTGATCCCTCCGATGCACGAACCCGGTCGCCCCAGTGGCCGACAGCGGATCGCCCCACCGATTGCCGAACGTCGGCCACGGAGACCCCACCCGGTACGTGCGTATGTAAAAATTTCCGATAAGGACACTTAAACTTCCCGACGAAAAGGCAGGACTCGCTAGTACTTCGGTTCCGCGCCGGTGGTTTCGTAGACGCGATCGAGCAGCGAGTCGCGCTGGCGCTGCCACGCATCGAACTCACGGGGACTCGACGGATACGACTCGTAGTGCTCGAGCACGTCGTCGGCGAGCCGCTTGGTCTGATAGAGATCGTAGATCGTTCCCCAGTGGCCAGCGCTTTTGATCATCGTCTTGATTTTCAGCCACAGTCCGATGTCCGTGGAGCCGGAGTACAGCGCTTCGGAGAGCTTGTCGACCGGGATCGAGGCAAGCAGTGCCGTCAGATCATCGACGTCGTATGCCGTGACGAAGATGTTGTAGACGTCCAGCGCCGCGTACCGCGCGCCGAAGTGATCCATCACGCGCTCGTTATACTCCCACAGAGCCGACTCTGTGACGTCCCCGGCGTCGATCGCCTCGATTGCCTGCTCGGCCGCGTACTTGCCGGCGTAGGCCGCGCCGGCGATTCCGCCGCCAGTCGTCGGGTTGACGTGTCCCGCAGCGTCGCCGATCGCCACGTACCCCGGTGCGACCGCCGAGTCGTATGGCCGCCGCGTCGGCAGTGCCGCCCCGAGTTTGTCCTCGACGGTCGCGTTTACGAACTCCGGGCGTTCGCGGAGATCGCTTTTGAGTTCCTCGACCAGTTTCATCGGCTCCTCGTTCATCTGGAAACCCAGCCCGACGTTGATCTCGGTCGGGGTGCGCGGGAAGTACCAGAGATAGCCTGCTGCGCGTTCGGTTGGTTTGAACACGAGCGCGTCCGCGTAGTCGACTGGTTCGTCGACGTGAACGATCTCGCGATAGGCCGAGCAGAACTGCGAGAACTGGACGTTCGTATCGAAGGTCGCCGCACCGAAGTCAGCTTTGTCCTGGAGGATTGACAGCGCGCCGGCCCCGTCGATGACGACCTCCGCCTCGTAGGTGACGTCCCGGCCGTTCCGGACGGCGTCGAGGCCAGTCACCCGGCCGTCAGCGTCCTGCCTGACGTCGTTGATGACCGTATCGTAGTGGAAGTCCGCCCCCGCGCGTTCGGCCCCGTCTATGATGCGCCGGCCGTATTCCCAGCGGTCGATGACGGCAAGTTCGCCCGGGACGGGGATGTCGACGGCTGTCCCCTGACTCGGGAGTTCGAAGCGCCCGTGATCGACCGCCGTGTTGGTGAATGCGGGTTCGATCTCCGATTTGGGGATCGCATCGGGGAACGCGCCGGCACCCTTCAGCGCGTCGCCGCAGGCGATGTGACCGGCCTCCTCCTCGTCCTTTCGTTCGACGACGACGACGTCGAGGCCCTCGTTGGCCACCGTCGCCGCGGCGTAACATCCAGCTGTCCCCGCCCCGGCGACGACGACGTCGTACTCGTGTGTGGTCATGGACAGTCCTGAACACCCCACGAGCAAAACTCTTTACTCCCGGAACGGCGCTCACCCGTTGGAATAATGTAGTGGTTACTCCAAGGTGGACCCATGACGGACTACACTGTCGAGTTCGTGGGCACCGGGGAGACGGTCACTGTCTCCGATACGGAGACGATACTGAACCGGTGCGTCGAGGAAGGGATCGCCCAGGAGTACTCCTGCCGCGTCGGAATGTGCCTGGCCTGCTCTGCGGAGGTCATCGAGGGCAAGGTGACCCAGCCCGCCGCACGGGGACTCACCGATGAAGAACGCGAGAACTACGCATTGACGTGTATGGCACGCCCCCAGTCGGATCTGAAACTCGACCGCGGGAAGTACCCGCCGAGTATCGAGGACGAAACTGAAGCGCACGCGGAGTCAGACGAGGCGACAGCGGCCGACGACTGACAGTGATTGCTGTAACTATGTACCGGTAGAACCGCCCGACTGCTGGCGGTCGATACGGCATTGACTTACAGCAGTCACGATGAGGGACTATTGTCATCAGAGGGCAGTACGATTCCGATCTCGGCGACCGATATTGAACCGACCTTCGACAGCCACTCCGTGAGTGTTCCCCAGACTACATATCCGGAACAATAGAGAGACTTGCAAATGAATTTTATTGAGTTGAAACCAGAAATTTTAACCGGATATTCCTCATCACTCTCGCTCGGACGGTCGCCTCGTGTGCCGTTACCCGCACAGGTCCCCGCGGGTCGGTAGTGTTAGCGACGGTTATGAGGATTAACCGATACGTCCGCACGAAGACAGGCGGAGGGTGCCGAACAGACTCACAACCGTCACCAGGAGTGGAGTCTCCGCCCGTGATCGGACGTAGATTTCCGACACCCGGCCACGGCGACCGGGAGCAACCAATGCACAATCGTTCAGAACCAACAATCGACGCTCGTACCGATTCCTGTCCGGAATGTGGTGGCCGGATCGTGCATCGACGCGACGGCGTCTGTCGTGACTGTGGACTCGTCGTAGGATCGCGAATCGACTCTCGTCCGCGACGGGGACGACCACGGTCGCGAGACGGTGGCCGGGCTACCGGCGCGCCCCTGTCACTGACGCGGCCGGATCGTCGGCTCTCCACACGCATCGGACAGCGGGGTCGCGACGCCCGGGGGAACCGGATCCACACCGGGAAACGCCGGCGGTTACGCCGACAACGGGTCCAGAACCAGCGGGCCGCCCGTGAGGCGCACAAACAGACACTTCAGCCAGGGCTGAGAGAGGTCGCAAGAGTATGTACGGCCGTGAACGTGGGCGCACACGTTCGTGAGACCGCGAGCGTCGTGTTCCGGCAGGCGCTGGACGAACATCTCCTGTACGGGCGTGCCTACGAGTCGATCGCGAGCGCGTCCACCTATCTGGGCGTTCGAACGGTCGGCGTGGTACGGACGCTCTCGGAGATCCAGACAGCTAGCAAGTGTCCGGACGGTCACGTCGCTCGCGATGTCAGGTTCCTGCAGCGGGAGCTAGACCTCGCCGTTGAGCCGCCCGACGTGAGGGCCTATCTATCGCGGTTACGATCGACACTGGGCGTCGACGAAGGGCTCACCCGGAAGGCCCGAGCGCTCCTCGACGCAGCTGTCGAGGCCAACCTCCACAGCGGCCGCGATCCGCAGGGATTGGCGGGCGGTGCGCTGTACACGGCCTCATTGCTCGCGGAGTCACATGCCGACCTCTGTCAGACGGAGGTCGCCGAGGTGGCTGACCTCAGCGCGGAGACGATCCGAGCCCGGCATGAAGAGCTCCGCCCGCTCTGTCCGGAGGTATTCGGATTCGACGTGACCGAGATCGAGTCGCCATCTAGCAGGGCCGGAGAGCGCCGTGGCACGGCCAACTAGACGGTGTTGTCGTCATGTCTTCTAAGGTTGACGGCAACTTTATTGACCTGCCGACCGTTCGGCCAGAGCGGGAGTCCACGCTGAATCCCACCCGTTTACGGGTGGGTAGCTCAAGTGCTCACTGCGGGGAAGAGTGAACGCCGGAGGCACGGTCGATCCGTCACGTGGCGCCCCCGCTCGCGCCGATGGCTTCACTCGACCGGCACGAGAAACCGATTACGGAGCGCCGATTTATGGATATCGAAACCATCACCTACGAAGGTTGGGAGAATTGCATTCGAGTCAGCAACGGCCTCGTCGAACTCGTCGCGACGACCGACGTCGGACCGCGGATCGTCGATTTCCGTCCGGTCGACGGCGAGAACGTGTTCTTCCTGGACGAGGACGCCGCCGGAAAGACTGGCGGCGAGGAATGGGAGCTGTACGGCGGCCACCGGCTGTGGCACAGCCCGGAAGACGATTTCCGGACCTATCAGCCTGACAACGAAGCCGTCGACGTCGAGACGACCGAACGGGGCTGTCGGCTCGTCCAGCCGGTGGAAGACGAGACTGGCATCCGGAAAGCCATCGAGGTCAAGATGGCTCCCGACGAGCCCACCGTAGCCATCACGCACGAACTGACCAACGAGGGAGTATGGAGCGTCGAACTCGCGCCGTGGGCGATATCGGTCTGTGAGCCCGGCGGCACGGCCGTCGTTCCGTTCCCTGGCGGTGATCCGGGCGGACTGCTTCCGGATCGGTCGCTGGTCTTCTGGCCCTACACCGATCCCAGCGACGACCGCCTGTCGTACGTCGACGACCACGTCCTCGTCGAGCAGGCGGAAGGGCCCGAAATGAAGGTCGGTACGAACGCCCTGGAAGGCTGGGCAGCCTACGTCAACGACGGACAGGCGTTCGTCAAGACCTTCGACCACGACCCGGATGCGATCTATCCCGACCGTGGATCGTCGGTCGAGGTTTACACGCTCGATTTCATGCTCGAACTGGAGACGCTGGGGCCGCTGGTGGAACTCGAACCCGGGGAAACGGCCAGCCACACCGAGCGCTGGCACCTCTTCGAAGACATCGAAGAACCCGAAGACGGAGGCGAGGCCGCGGCACTCGCGCCCGACGCCTAGGATCAGTCGCGTAGGGCCCGATAGACCAGTCCTGTCGGCGGTAGCCGGAATCCGGGAAACCGTTGCGTGACCACGCAGTAGCAAAAACTACCGCAACTTGCTCGCAGCCGCTTTCAGAGCCGATAATTAGACCCTTACCAATATATGTGTATGAGAAAGAAATTACTGATGACACATGCCCACAAACGAGGTTTACGCTATCGCGGGCGCGAAAGGGGGTGTGGGTAAAACCACGACGAGCATCAATCTCGGGACGGTACTTGCGGATCTCGACAAAAAGGTCGTCACAGTAGAACTAGATCTCGCGATGGCAAACCTCGTGGACTTCCTCGAGTTCGATGCGGATTTCGAGACGGCGACCACGTTACACGACGTGCTCGCTGGGCGTGCTAACCTCGACGAGGCAACCTACGAGACCGATAGTGGGTTGACCGTCGTCCCGAGCGGGACGGATCTCGACGGGTACGCGGACACCGATCTCGAACGGCTGCCGGCGATCGTCCAGCAGTTACGCTGGGAGTACGACGTGATTCTACTCGATACGCCCGCGGGGCTGAGCGAGGAGACGATCCGCCCAATGCAACTCAGCGACCGGGCGATCATCATATCGACACCGCGGGTGTCGTCAGTGCGAAACGCCCAGAACACGATCCAGTTGGCCGAACGGACTGAGACTGACGTGTTCGGACTCCTCCTCACCAAGTCCGGGACGGGAGCGTCGCCGGGTGCCATGCGTATCGCCGAGTTTCTGGATATCCAATTGCTGGGCCACGTCCCGGAGGACGAGGCGGTACCCCACGCGCAGGACCAGGGGGAACCTGTCGTTCGCAACTCGCCCCGAAGCGGAGCGGCCATCGCGTATCGTAAAATCGCGCGGAAAATCGGTGGGGAGGAAGTAGAGTCCGAAGAGATCGAAATGCCGAATGATCCTTTGAACTCGTCGGAACCCGATCGGTTGGTAACCAGACAAACTGATGGCGGCGTAAAACCGGGCGCGGACGCGACGCGATCCGTACAGAAACCGATCGGCGGTCCCCGTCAGATGGATCACACGCGGCCCGAGACGACGGTAGATCCGTTGAAGCAGTCGTACGAGGACGTGCCTGAGGAGCGCGAGTCGAACGCTGACCGATCAGCCGCCGAAGGCGAAAAGCAGGAACAGGACACGGCCCAACAGACAGCGAGTAACGAGCGTGATACCGACACCTCGGACGGGCAATCGTTCACGGATCGGCTCCGGTCTCTCGTCGGCCTCTAGATTGTGAGTTGCGCCTGACAGCCGCTCGCCGATCCACGTCGCGGGAAATTTCGAAAGACGTCCCCTTCATAGTGACTGCTGTAACTATCTACCGGTACGACCGCCCGACTGCGGGCAGTCGGTGTGGCATTAACTTACAGCAGTCACTATCACTCACCTGCGACTCGCACGGTCAGTACTGGAACCGGCGAAGTACGAACGACCCGCTCGGCCACGCTCCCGAGCAGGAGTCGGTCGATACCGCCCCGACCGTGCGTACCCATGGCGATCACGTCGACCCCTGCCTCTTCCGCGTATTCGACGATCTTCCGGCTCGGCGACCCTTCGACTATCTCCCGCTGGAGGTCGACGTCGTCTGCCCGCCCGTCAATCGTGTTGAGCGCTCCCTGCCCTTCCTCTTCGAGCATCGATGAGATCGTCTCCCAGGACGTCTCCATCGGGAGATTACCCAGCGCCGCCGTGTCGAGTACGTACAGGGCATGGAGTTTCGCATCGTGATGGGCAGCCAGCCCGACGGCGTGGTCGATCACCGGCTCCATCTCTGCCGAGCCGTCCGTCGGCAAGAGTATCGTATCGTACATCGGTCACGTCTAGGGATTGTTTCTGCACCGACATAACTGTACGCGACCGGAAAACGGGCCCGGGACCCGATCATCCCTCCAGGTGGGTAGTCACCCTGGCAGTCACCCGATCACAGGCCGGGCACGCGTCGAACGGCCGGTGAAAGAGGCGGCCACACTCTCGGCATCGATATTCCCCCCGGGCGTTGGGCAGCCGATTCGGATTCTCTAGGGCGTATGCCACGGCCGTGCCGAGCGACATTGTTGATCCCCCTGTTAGTTGTTCTCGTCCAACACGGATAGATATTGGGTATAGGTACGTCCGTTCTAGGCTAATCCGATTCCATTCGGCACGAGCGAACCAAGAAACTCACTCCACCCTTCTGACGCAATAATTCACGCGACAAAATTCATCTAGCTAACCCTTCAATTTCGACCTGCCTACCGAGGACTAATCAGTGAAGCAGAATTTCCGTGACTCGGCCGTCGCAGGCGGGACATCGATCGCGTTCCCGAGCGAACGCACGGCCACACTCCGCACACTCGTAGACCCGAAGCGGAGATTCGTCAGACTCGGTACGGCCCATCGCCTTGGTTACTTGGTTCCCGAGTGACATAGTGTAGTCAACGGCAAGATACGCATCGCAGCCCCTTATCAATTGTTAGTTATTAACATACATACAACGGTCGTAGTGAGCAGGCTGGTGTAGCGTCGTAGAGGCTGACGGCGACCTTTTTTGTAGGTGCCAGTCGAATCACCGATGATGAATCTAGACAACGAGGCCGAGGAACTCGCCTCCACCCTCGGCGCAGACAAACAGGAGGTCAAACGCGATCTGGAGAACCTGGTGTCCTACAGCGTTCCGCTGGAGGAAGCCAAGCAGAGTCTCCGTCGGAAGTACGGCGACGGAGGCGACGAAGGAAGCCCCGAACCCAAGAGCAAGAATCTGGCAGAGGTCACGACAGAGGACTCGAACGTCACCGTCACGGGCCGGGTGCTGACCGTCGGCAAACGGTCGATCCGGTATCAGGGAGCCGATCACACGATCTTCGAAGGCGAGATCGCTGACGGCACTGACGTCCTCTCGTATACCGCCTGGGAGGACTTCGGACTCGAACCCGGAGACACCATCCGGGCCGGTAACGCCGGCGTTCGCGAGTGGGAGGGGTCGGCCGAACTCAACCTCGGCGAATCCACCAGCGTCGAGACCCTCGAGGAGACTCTCGAGGTTCCCCACGAGATCGGCGGCGACGCCGACCTGCTCGAACTTGATCCGGGTGACCGCGGCGTCAACGTCGAAGTGACCGTCACGGAGTGTGAGCGCAAGGTGATCGACGGTCGCGACGGTGAGACGGAGATCCTCAGCGGTGTGCTGGCCGACGAGACGACCCGGTTGCCCTTCACCGACTGGGACCCACACCCCGAGGTCGAAGAGGGCGCGTCCGTCCGGATCGAGAACACCTACGTCCGGGAGTTCCGCGGGGCACCGTCGGTAAACGTCTCGGAATTCTCGACGGTCCAGTCTCTTGATCGAACGGTCGAACCCAACGAAACGGCTCCGAACCTGTCGATCCGTGAGGCGCTCGAAAGCGGCGGAATGTTCGACGTCGAACTGGTCGGTAACGTCATCGCCATCCGGGATGGCTCGGGGCTGATCGAACGATGCCCGGAGTGTGGGAGGATCGTCCAGAACGGTCAGTGTCGCACCCACGGTCAGGTCGAGGCCGTCGAAGACCTCCGGACGAAGGCCATTCTCGACGACGGAACCGGAACAGTGACGGCGATCCTCGACGAGGAACTCACCGAAGAGGTGTACGGCGGTGACGTCGAGGACGCCCGCGAGCACGCCCGAGACGCCATGGACAAAGAAGTCGTCGCCGACACCATCCGCGAGAAGCTGGTCGGCCGGGCGTTCCGCGTACGCGGCACGCTGAGTATCGACGAGTACGGGGCCAACCTGAACGCCTCGACGTTCGCGGAGGCCGATGACGAGCCCGCCGAGCGTGCGGCCGCCCTCCTGTCGGAGGTGGAAGCATGAGCAGCGAGGACGACGACGCAGTCGGGCGACGCGAGACTGCCTATAGGCTGTTCGCGACGGAGTTCGAGGAAAGCGACTTCTCCTACGCCGAGAGCGACGAGGAGCGGGCCCCGAACTACGTCGTCACGCCGACCGGAGCGCGGGTCAACCGGCTGTTCGCCGTCGGCGTCCTGACGGAAGTCGAGCCGGTGAGCGACGACGTCCTCCGGGCCCGAGTCGTCGATCCGACCGGCGCCTTCGTCGTTTACGCCGGCCAGTACCAGCCCGACGCCCAGACGTTCCTCGAACGGGCCGAGCCGCCGACATTCGTCGCCGTCTCCGGCAAAGCCCGGACCTTCCAGCCCGAGGATAGCGACCTGACGTACACGTCGGTACGGCCGGAGAGCATCAACGAGGTTGACGCCGAAACCCGCGACCGATGGGTCATCGAGACGGCAGAACAGACGCTCGACCGGATCGGGACGATGGCGGGCGCGCTCGAAAGCGACGTGACCGGTGAGGAACTCCAGGCGGCCCTCGAAGAGCAGGGCGTTCCCGAGGGTCTGGCGTCCGGGGTCCCGCTGGCGATCGGTCACTACGGGACCGGCGGCCCCTATCTGGAAGCGCTACGGGAGACGGCCCTGGACGCCCTCCGGGTCGTCGCCGGCGAGCGCGAGGAGGTTGCCGACCGATCGGTCGCTCCCGACGCCACCGGTGAAGCCGACCTGTCGTCGCTGGCCGACATTGATGTTTCTTCCCGGACGGGGACCGTCGAGACCGAGACGGAACCCGAACCGGCCTCGGTTTCGGCCGACTCACGGGCAGGTGCGGCGGCCGCCTCGGCGGACGAGTCGAAGACCGTTTCCGACGAAGGAAGCGCCGAGGCAGAACCGTCCGGTGAACCTACTACCGAAGAGACGACGGACGCGGCCCGACCCTCGACCGAGGACGACCAGCCCGCGACGACGGATGCTGAGTCCGAGGGCGCGGCTGCGACATCGGACGAAGAGGACATCGGCGACTTCGAGCCGGGCGAGTTCGACCTCGACGAGGAGACCCGCGAAGAGGTAGAGTCCGAGTACGGCACCGAGTTCCAGAGCGGGACCGAGGTCGAGGAGCCCGGCGAAGCGGACATCGAGACACCCGATCACGAGGAGATGGAAGCGGAACAGACCGCTGACACGGAGGCCGACTCGGCCACCGAACAGACCGACGCCGAACCGGCCGAGGACGTCGACCTGGAGGACGCTGTGATGGAAGCGATGGAAGCGCTCGACGACGGCGACGGCGCGGATCGGGAAGCGGTGATCGCCGCCGCCGTCGACGACTACGGTGCCGACCCCGGTGCTGTCGAAGACGCCATCCAGGACGCGCTGATGGACGGACGGTGTTACGAACCCGACGACGAGACGCTGAAACCGATCTGATGGGAGTCGAGCCAGTCCCCGGCGCACCGGTCGCGGTCGCGGACTACGGCGACGGGCGGGCGCTGGTCGTCGCCGACTACCACGCGGGTCTGGAGGCCGATCTCCGCCGCGAGGGCGTCGAACTCGATACGGACGCTGAAAGCCGCAGAGAGCGGCTACTCGCACTGCTGACTGAGACTGACCCGGACCGGCTGGTGCTGTTGGGAGATCTGGCGACCTCGATCGGCGGACCCGGGCGGGAGGAACGCCACGAGATCAACGCGCTGTTGGACGCCGTCTCCGTCCCCGTGACGATCGTCAAGGGAAACCACGACGGGGAGATCGAGTCGGTCGTCACCGACCGCCCGGACGTGACCGTGACGGACGGCAACGGGACTCGGATGGGATCGGTCGGCTTCGCTCACGGGCACACGTGGCCGGCTCGGGATGTGTTGACTGCCGAGACAGTCTGTGTCGCTCACGAGCACCCGGTCGTCCGGCTCGAAGACGAGGTCGGCGGTACCCGGACCGAGCGGGTGTGGCTCCGGGGCCGGATCGATCCCGAACCGTTCCGGAATCGATACGGAACGGAACCGGAGATCGCGGCCGACCTTGTCGTTTTCCCAGCGTACAACGACCGCTCGGGCGGGACGTGGATCAACGTCGAAGGGCGGGACTTCCTCTCGCCGTTCCTGCCGGAGGGACTCGCCGATGGAGAAGCCTATCTGCTGGACGGGACTCGTCTGGGTCCGTACGAACAGGTATAGGCCCGTTGCAGAACATTCAAGCCGCTCGCTTCCGGAGGTTCGCGTCGTGAAATGGCGCTGTCCACAGTGTGGGAAGCCCCACGAACGGAACGATCCGCCGTGTGACAACTGTGGACACCACAGGTTCGAACGGGCTGTCGTCCCGCAGGCCGTCGCCGACGATGAGCGCGAACAGTTCGTCTGGGCTTGCACGGCGTGTGGCCGCCATCACCAGCGCAACAATCCGCCGTGTAGCCGGTGTGGTAACGGCACCTTCGAAAAGCGACCGCTCGAATACGACGACTTCGAGCCCGACGAGACGTCGAGCTATCTGGAACTCGCGGGCCGCTTCGAGGTCGGGGCCGCACTGGTGCTTGTCCTGTTGCTCGCGGTGGGCGTGCTCGGATCTGCGGGCGTCATAGACATCCCCGGACTCACTCCGCAAGGACCGCCTTCGGTCGCGGACGTGCCCGGAAGCAACGACACCGTCGCAGGACTGTCCCTGTCCGACGTCGAAACGTCGGTCGTCGACGCGATCGATGCCCGACGGACGGAGCGACTCGATCGGGATAGTGGCCTGGACTCGATGGCGACCTACGCGAATCAGCGGCTGGTGAAAAACGAGTATACGGACGAAGACCGGGAACTCTCTCGAGAGCAACTCGGTCAATTCGACACCGGCTGTACAGGTAGCCTCGCGGTCTCACAGGCCTCGACGAGGTCGGTGGGTACAAACACGACTGTCGAGTCGATCGTCACGACGGCTCTCGCCCAGTTTTTAGGGGTCGAAACGCCACCGACTGATGAGTCAATAGACGCGATCGGGATCGATGCCCACGCGGGGCCGGACGGCCGGGTGTACGTGCTGATCGCGTACTGTTAACTTCAGGCCGCCGACTCGTAGGCTTCCGACAGCGCGTCGGTCTTCTCGATGATTCGATCAGTCCCCGCCTCCAGAGCGTCCAGGGCGTCCCGACCGCCTTCGGTCTTGATCGTGAGGACCGGATCGGTCTGGCCGCCCGACTGTTCGGGGTTCATATCATAGGTCGCCGCTGCGACGCCCTCCGTCTCCAGCAGCGCGCCCTTCAGCACGTTCATGAACGTGTGATCTTCGCCAGCGATTTCGATAGAGAGTGCGTCGTCGTCTTTCTCGATGACCCGCAGATCCATATCAACACCTACGCGCGGGGCGGAATAAGTCTCACGACCTGGAGTTATACTGATAGTGATCGCTATAAGTCTATTCCGGATCGACCGCACGACTCCGTGCGGTCGCACCGGTAAATCGTTATAGCGACCACTATGAGGCTGTACCTTCGTACAGATATTCGGTTCCCGGGGCGTCGAATGCGTTCGAAATGTGTCAGCAGATAGAATTACATGTCGCCCCAGGCCTTCGCGGCGCGGGGGAGGGACGTGATGGTAGCAATCCAGCGGGCAGCGATAGCCTTCTTGAGCAGCTTCGCCGGTAGCCCGCCGAAGGTCGATATCGGGATGTTCATGACGTCGTGTGCGACAGCGTCCTCGCCGATGGAGATGGACGTACCCTTGTCTTTGTACGTATAGGTGCGCAGGGGCTGCCCCCGGATCTGTCGGGCGACGTTCTCGCCGACGACTTCGGCGGCCTCCCAGGCAGCCTGGGCGTTCGGTGGTACGGGCTCGCCGGACTCCTGTTCGAGCAGCGCCGCGTCCCCGATCGCGAACACGCGGTCGTCGTCGGTCTGGAAGGTCCGTCCAGCCCTGACGCGATTGGAACCCTGATCTCTGTCCAAATCGGCGTTCGCCATGGCGTCCTGCCCGGTGATCCCTCCCGTCCAGATCAAAACGTCGTATTCGATGCGGTCGCCGTCTTCGCCGATGTAGACGTAATCGTCGTCGACTTCACAGATGAACTGTCCCGTCTCGATCCGGACGTCTCTGGCATCCAGCCGGCGGCGAAGCGCCGACTGTAAGTCGGGATCGCTATTGGGGAGCACGGAATCGAGCGCCTCGACGAGCACAATCTCCAGGGGTGCATCGACCGCGTCGCGGAACTCCGCGACCTCCCCCGCGGCCTGGATCCCCGAAAGTCCCGCCCCGCCGATAACGACGCGGGCGCGGTCTTCAGCAGTTGCCGCCCGCGCCGCGTCCCGGATCGCATCGTGGATTCCGAGCGCGTCGTCGAGGCTCTTGAGCGTGTGGGCGTGCTCCTCCAGCCCGTCGAGATTGAAAAATGCGGTCTGGCTGCCGACAGCGACGACCAGATAGTCGTACTCGATCGCCGTCCCGTCGTCGAGTTCGACCGCGCGAGACTCGGTGTCGATGGCCTCGACGTGCCCCTCGACGAAACGCGTCTCCGGGGACTTGATCTCCGAGATAGGGATCGTAATCTCGTCCTGTACAGCTGGATCGCTGATACATCGGTGCACCTCGTGGAGAACGAGATGGTAATCCACGTCGGAAACCCACGTGATGTCCGCCTCGTCGCGCACCTCGGCCTCCAGGCTCTTGACCGCGCCTGCACCGGCGTA
The DNA here is from genome assembly GCA_036628575.1 of Halapricum sp. Classification (GTDB taxonomy): domain Archaea; phylum Halobacteriota; class Halobacteria; order Halobacteriales; family Haloarculaceae; genus Halapricum. Next base: position 3,094 of record JAZKRQ010000036.1, on the reverse strand, counting down.
GCCCGACCCGAGAACGACGACGTGCTCAGTCATACTCCCTCTTCGGAAGGGGGTTGATACAAATGTGTTGAAAAGATCTGACGGTCGAAAAACACCTGATACTGCCGGCTGTGACATTTCGAACGAATTCGACCACCCGGTGGGTCGAATATTTTCACCAACTTACAGCCGGCAGTATGAGTGAGGGCAGTAGACGATAATATCGCCGGGGAAACATACGCAACATTTGACTACTCGAACAGAGACACATTGGGGAACAATAATTACACAGGGGTGGAAAATACAGTTTAATGGCTGACGACGACGACCTCCCTGACGACCTCCCGGACAACGTACTCTTCGAGTTGTACCGGCAGTACATCGGCGAACCCGACGACCGCATCGACGTGTATCTCGGGTTCGGACTGTTCTTCGGCGGGATCGCACTGGCTGCGTTCGGTCTGGTGTTGTTCCTCGTCGCGTTCCTCCCCGAGCACGGTAGCGACGCGTTCTGGCTGTTTCGCGAGATCGCGTTCGCGATGGGAATGATGGCAGTCCCGACGCTGTTACTCGGGATACTGGTCCTGTTGCCGGTCGACAATCGGGCGATCTACGCCGGGGCAGCCGGGACGGCGATCACGTTCCTCGCCGTGGTCGGGTTCGCGATCCTGTACCCGTGGAACTTCAACGTCGAGGGTGCACAGTACACCGCTCACGTCGTCGTCGCGTACGGCCTCGGGATGGCGCTCGTGCTCGTCTCGACAGGTGCGGCGCTAGTCGCCCACCAGATCGAACGCGCCAAGCCAGGCCCGGCAGACATCGAACCGGTCGAAGAAGAAGAGCCGGAAGAGTCCTACACCGACGAAGAGATCCAGCGGGACATCGAAGAGGCCATGGAAGACGTCGACATCACCTGGGGCGGCGTCGAACGCACTGAGGGTCAGTCCCTCAAGCTCGACCTCGAAGAGGAAGGGTTCGACTTCTCGGGAATGCAGGTAGAGGCCTCGAAGACGATCAGTTCGACCTCGACCGACGATCAGGTCCAGGGTCTGAAAGCACTCAAAGGCGGTGAGAAGAAGACGGCCACTTCCGAGTCGACCGTAGACGATCAGACGACCAAGCTCAACGAACTCAAACAGCGCCGGAAGGAGGAGCAAGAGCAAGCGGCAGCCGCCGCTGCCGAGAAGGGTTCGGGCAGGGGACTGTGGGCTCGTCTGAAGCGGTTCCTCGGTCTTTCGTAAATCCTTGGAAAGCGACTCTGAACGTTCTGATTTCAGGCAAGGGAAACTTCCAATAATGATCTATTTAGGCATTTTCACATAGTTTTATTAGACCACCCTTAGATGTGCAGAACATGGCGAAAGGACTAGACGTCGGAACGATGAACATCATTTCGGCACAGCAGGAAGGCAACGAGACGGTCTTTGTCCAGCAACGGAACTCGTTCGTCGAGATCGAATACTCCGACATGGCTGAACAGATGCTCAGCCGGTCGGACGTACTCCACATCCGCAAGGACGATAAGGTGTACGTCGTCGGGGACGACGCCCTGAATTTCGCGAATATCTTCAACAAGGAGACACGCCGGCCGATGCAGCACGGCATCCTCTCCTCCGATGAGAAGTCGGCGATCCCGATGATGAAACTCATCGTCGAACAGGTCGTCGGATCGCCCGACCACCCCAACGAGAAACTGTATTTCTCGACGCCTGCAGACCCGATCGACTCGGACCTCTCGACGCTGTATCACCAGAAGACGATCGAGAGCTTCCTCGACGACATGGGCTACGACGCCGAGCCTATCAACGAAGGGATGGCCGTCATCTACTCCGAGCTGGCCGATCAGGACTTTACCGGACTCGGGATCAGTTTCGGTGCCGGGATGACCAACGTTACGCTGGCCTACTACGCAGTACCGGTCATGAAGTTCTCCGTCGCCCGCGGTGGCGACTGGATCGACGAGCAGGCCGCCCAGGCCACCGGCACACCCGTCGACAAGGTCACCTCGATCAAAGAAGAGGACTTCGAGCTGGACTTCACGACCGACGTCGGCGGCGTCGAAGGTGCCCTGTCAATCTACTACGAGAACCTGCTGGACTACGTCATCGATCTCATCCAGCGTGAAGTCGACGAAGAAGACGTCGAGGAGGGGCTGGACGTCCCGGTCGTTGTCACCGGCGGCACGTCGACGCCCGACGGGTTCACGAAGCTCTTCGAGAAACACCTCGAAGAAGCCAACATCCCGTTCTCTATCAGCGGCGTCTCCCACGCCGAGGAGCCGATGTACTCCGTCGCCCGTGGTGGGCTCGTCGCCGCCCGTTCGGACGAGGAGCAGCCGGAAGCCGAAGAAGAGGCAGAAGAAGAGGCCGAAGCTCCCGCCGAAGACTGACGAACCTCTTCTCGTTTTTTCACGCCGACAGATCGACAGTCCACGCGTTCGCCAGCGTCGTCGGGTAAAATACCGCGCAAACAGTGCTGAGGAGGCCGTACTCATAGGGATTAGCGTAGCCGATCGGCGGAATTCTCACTCCGATCTGACGGCCGGATTGCTGTTCCCGGGCGGAATCTATGGATTTCTGCGCTAATCCCTATCAGGCCGGTTTCTCCTGCTCGTCTGTCTTCGACTCGGTAGTGCCCTCCGAATCGGGATTGTCGTCGTCTGTGTCGTCAGCCGCTTCATCGTCGGATTCCGCGGATTCGAGTTCGACAAGCGCCGCCGTCTCCCCCGTTCCGGTAATCGCGACGTCACCCTCGACGTACTTCTCGTGGAACCGTTTGAGCGCCTCCTCCCAGGGTTCCGGTTCCGGCCGCGGCGTCGCCTCGTGTTCGACCGGCGTGTCGACGAACCCACACTCGGCGCAGACGTACGCCTCGTTGCCATCTAGGGTGTACGTTTCGAGATCTCCCCCGCACCGGGAACACTCCATACACGGAGTACGACCGTGAGGATAATAATTCCCCCGACTACGGACCCCGTGGCTTATTCTCCCCTGTGCTCAATCTCCAGATATGGCTCTGAATCTCGACGAGGAACAGCTCGATCGGTATTCCCGCCACATTATCCTCGACGGCGTCGGCCCCGAAGGACAGGCGACGCTGCTCGACGCCTCCGTAC
>JAZKRQ010000035.1:0-20106 GCA_036628575.1 Halapricum sp. | reverse complement strand
CTTCGCTGACGGTCCAGCCCGCGGCGGGACTGCCCACGCGGGCCCAGCGGTCGGGAGCGACGCTGGCAATCGTCAATCTGGACGCTACCCCGCTCAGTGACCGTGCCCACTACGATTTCCGGACGGACGTGACCGAAGTACTACCGGCACTGGTCGAAGTCCTGTGAACTACCCCTGCCTACTCGCCGACTTCCGCTGCTCCTTGAGGGAGGGGGCTTAGCGCCTGCAATCAGCTAAAGTTCGACGCCCCCGGGAATAAGACTCTGCTCGCGGTTGAGACTCCCTTCAGCGTCGTAGACGAGTAGTGTCTCTTTTTCGAACTCGATAAGGTCGCCGTCACCGGGCTCGATCCGAAGGAGATAGTGTCGGTCTCCCTCGGCCAGCCGGTTCGTGGCCTCAACTAGCGAACGGAGCGCCGACTCTTCGAGGGGTGCCTCGAAGACGAACTCGCCGGTGAGTCGGTCGGTTACTCCGAGGACACCAGGGTCGTCCGTCGGCGTCCGTCGATACGTGACATCGAGGTCCGACGCCTCCGGCGGCTCGCCGCCGGTGGCCAGCCGGTCGCGGAGTGTCTCGGGCGCTCCGTCGAAGGTCACGGTCAGCCTCGGCGTCGGTTCGTCGCTGTCGACGTCGGTCGTGAAGTCTTCCCGCCGCATTCAGTATTGAAGGGTACGGTATCACCGCAGAAGAACGTAACGCCACCGGCGAACGACAAGAATGTAACGCCACCGACGAACGATATCTTTACACACGCGCGCCGACCCCACATCGATAATGGCCTGGGTTCGCTCGGAATACGCTGGCGAGTTCGCTGTCATCTCAGCGTGGATCGCGATGGTACTGCCCTGGAACGTCGTCTATCACCCCGAAGCGCCCATCGACAGTACGGTCGTCTTCTTTCGGTTCTCGGTCTTCGAGTTGCAGCTCCGGTTCCCGACCGTCTTCAAGGCCGGCGACCAGCTCGTCTCGGCCGCCAACGCCCTCGCCACGCTGTATCCCGGTACCCGCCTGTTCTCGGGTGTCTTCGTCACGACGCCGGGAGGGGCGATCTCCCACTATGCCTCGCTGGAGTCGGCGAGCCAGTACATGTATCTGGGGAGCTACGCGTGGGCGCTCGGCGCACTGGCGTTGCTGTGTTCGTTCGCCGTCAGCGTCGCTTTTTACCTCCGCGAGGAGGCCTTCGTCGAGCGTAGCCCCCTCGATCCGGTTCGACTCATCGGCGGGCTGCTGGCGGTTGCGACCGGCGCGACCGCGGCCGCGTCGGTCCTGTACTACCTCGAACGCGATCTCGCCGGCGTCCCGATCCCGATCGGCGTCCTCATTATCGGGGCGCTCGCGACAGCGTTGCTTCGGGTCGAACGGCGGTGACGAAACCACACTACTCCGGTATCGGGCGTTTTCGGGATCGATAGTCGGGTGTCCAATTTAAGTACGTGGACCCGCAATCCACGTCACAACAGTCGTTTCGATCTACTATGGCAGGTTCGGGCGAACGCGACGACAAGGACTCGACAGGGCTACTGAGCGGCGCGAAAGCCCGGCTGGCCAGGACTGCAAGAGCCATCACGGGCTCGGCCGTCGACGTGGAGAGTTACGATCCCGACATTCACGACCCGCTGGTGACCTTCGACGGGCTAGCCGAGATGGAAGAAATCGAGCGTTACTGGCTCAACGCCCCCTACGCGTTCGTCTCGATCAACTACAATCCCGAAGAGAACGAACACCGCTATCACGTCGTCGAGCCGACTCTGGACGAACTCGAACGCGAACTCCTAGAGCGGCTGTTCGAGGACATCCGGACGCCGCTTCTGTACCGGGAAGACATCGAAGACGACCCCGAGGCGGCCCTGATGGAGGAGTTAGAGTCGCGCCTGGAAGAGTACGGCGTCGTCATCGAACCCGAGACGTTCTATCGTCTGTTCTACTATCTCTACCGTCAGTTCCAGGGATACGGCAAGATAGACCCTCTGATGCACGATCCGGCCATCGAGGACATCTCCTGTGACGGGGTCGACCTGCCGATTTTCGCCTACCACGAAGAGTACACTGACATCGAGACCACCGTCACCTTCAGCGAGCGGGAGCTCCAGAACTTCGTCATCCAGCTGGCTCAGCGCTCCGGGCGGCACATCTCCGTCTCCGATCCCGTCGTCTCGACGACGCTTCCGGACGGCTCCCGGATCGAGCTGGCACTGGGCGAGGAAGTGACTCCACGCGGGTCGGCGTTCACGATCCGGAAGTACGCCGAGGAGCCCTTCACTCCAGTGGACCTGCTGGAGTTCGGCACTGTCGACCTAAACATGCTCGCGTTCCTGTGGCTGGCCATCGAGTCCAACAGGTCACTGATCTTTGCGGGCGGGACCGCCGCGGGCAAGACCACCAGTATGAACGCCGTCTCGATGTTCATCCCGCCCCGTTCGAAGGTCCTGACTATCGAGGACACCCGCGAGCTGTCGCTGTATCACGACAACTGGCTGTCCTCGGTCACTCGAGAGCGCTTCGACGAGGACGACATCTCGATGTACGACCTGTTGCGGTCGGCGCTGCGCCACCGGCCCGAATACATCGTCGTCGGCGAGGTCCGCGGCCAGGAGGCCGTCACCCTCTTCCAGGCGATGAACACCGGGCACACGACCTACTCGACGATGCACGCCGACAGCGTGCAGACGGTTATCAACCGGCTGGAGAACGAGCCGATCAACGTCCCTCGACCGATGGTGGCCAGCCTGGATCTGCTCTGCGTACAGGTGCTGACCCGCCACGAGGACAAGCGAGTCCGCCGGATCAAGACGCTGGCCGAGATCGAGGGAATCGACCAGCGCACAGGGGAGTTGGACTACTCAAACACCTTCACCTGGGACGCCAACGACGACAGTTTCGTACGGCGCAACTCCGACCTGCTGGACGAGATTCAGGACGACCGGGGCTGGAGCCAGTCGGAACTGCTGGGTGAGTTGCGCGATCGACGGCGCGTCCTCGCACACCTCTGGGAGAAAGGAGTCACCGATTACCGCCGTTTTACCGCCTGGGTGAACCGCTACTACGCCGACAAGGCCGGCGTCATGGCACAGATCGACGAGAGCGACCCCGTTGCCCCGATAGAGTGAAATGGAGCCGATCCAGCTACTCCCCCTGGGACTCGGTACGGCCGTGTTCCTGGTTCTATTGCTCGGAACGATTAGTACCGGCGTAAGCGGGCTGGTGTCACGACTCTCGCGGCTGGCGTTCGGGCGATTCGTGACCGACTCCGCGCCGCGCAAGCGAACCCTGGAGGCCGCCCACGTCGACCAGACCTATCGCCTCTATGCCGCCCGGACGCTGTTTTACACCGTCATCGCCGGCCTTATCGGCGGAATCGTCGGCGTGTACCTCGTCCTCGGAACGCTGGCCGTACTGCCAGCGGTAGCGGCAACGCTGGCCCAGTTGCCGTCAGTCATGGGTGAAGCACTGGGGAATCCGAACCTGGAGATCGTCCTCACGGAAACCGAACGGGACCTGATCCGGCTCGCTGGCGGGATCGTCGTGGGTACGCTCGCGGCCACGCTCGCGTACATCTTCCGGTGGCAGATCCCGGAGAGCAACGCCGAGGTGCGTCGGCGCGGGATCAACGAGGCGCTGCCGCGGACGGTGGCGTTCATGTACGCCCTCTCCCGCGGTGGGACCACCTTCCCGACGGTGATGCGGACGCTGGGGAACAACCGCGATATCTACGGCGATGCGGCCGCGGAGGTCCGGGTCGGCGTCCGCCAGATGGACCTGTTCAACACGGACGTAATCTCGGCGATCCGGCGAGTGGCCTACCGAACGCCCAGCGAGAAGTTCAAAACCTTCTCCGAGAACCTCGCGAGCGTCCTGCAGAGCGGCCAGAGACTCCCGACATTCCTCCAGAACCAGTACGAACGCTATCAGGAGGAAGCCGAGGAAAGACAAGAAGAGGTCCTAGAACTGCTGGCGACGATCGCGGAAGCGTACGTCACGGTACTGGTCGCGGGGATGCTGTTCCTCGTGACGATACTGCTGGTGTTCGGGCTGACGACTACCGACACCCTGCTTTTCATCCAGATGATCGGATATCTGATCATCCCGCTCGCCAACGCCGGGTTCATGGTCTTTCTCGCCCAGAAGCTCGAACAGCTCGGGATCGCCCGTGAAAGCGGCGTCTCCCAACTCGAAACCGACGATCAGAGCACCACCGCACCCGAGACGGAATCTCGAGGCGAGTCACGAGATACTAGAGCGCCCGAGACGCCGACGACGACTCCGGACGGCGGAACGTCCGCGGCAGTCCGTTCCAATCAGGCGCAGCTCCGATTGTACGATCGAATCGGACAGGTCAAGAACGTGATCGGAACGCCACTGCAAACGATCCTGTGGCATCCGACCAGGCTGTTGTACGTCACCGTTCCGATCGCGTTGCTGTGGGTCGGTCTCCGGCTCCCGGACGCGCTCGCCGCACAGGGAGTCAGCGTTCGGGTCCTCGACGACATACTCATCCAGGCCGGGCTGTTCGTTCTCGTGACCTTCGCTTTCGTGCGAGAACTGTACAAACGCCGTATCGACCGGATCGAGGCTGCCACGCCCGAACTGCTCGAACGGCTGGCCAGCCTCAACGAGGCCGGGATGTCCGTCGTCGAGAGTCTCGATCGAGTCCGGGACAGCGACCTGGGCGTCCTGAGTGACGAGGTCGACCGGATCTGGAGCGACGTCGAGATGGGGGCCAACGTCCAGGACGCGCTGATCCGGTTCGGACGGCGCGTCCGGACGACCTCTATCGCGCGCGTCGTGACGCTTCTGACCAACGCGATGCGCGCCAGCGGGAAGCTCGGCCCGGTCCTGCGGATCGCCGCCACCCAGGCCCGCTCGGACCTCCAGTTGCGACGTCGGCGACGCCAGCAGATGTTTACCTATCTCGTGGTTATCTACATCTCCTTTTTCGTGTTCCTGGTGATCATCATCGCCGTCCAGGAAGTGCTGATCCCGAGCCTCCCGGCGTCGGTACAGACGCCAGAGGGGCCGAACCGACTGGGAGTCAATGCCGAGCAGTTCGCCCGCCTGGGCGAGGTCGACAAGGCCGCGTATGCGATGACGTTCTTCCATACGGCCCTGGTCCAGGCCGTCTTCTCGGGCTTTATCGCTGGACAACTCGGCGAGGGGACGCTCAAGGATGGCGCAAAACACGCCGCGACCATGCTTGGGATCGCCTACGTAGCCTTCCTGTTGCTATCCTCGCCGGTCGCCTCGATCAACCTCGCCTCACAGACCACCGCTGGCGATCAGATCACACTCGACTCGGTGTCGGTGTCCGATGGCGGGTTCGTCGTCCTCCACGCCGAGGCGGAAGACGGAGAGGTGATCGGCCGGACGGAGTTCCTCCCGCCGGGTACCCACCGGAACGTCGACGTCGAGTTGACGGGGCCACCGAACAAAGGCGAGTTCCTCGTCGTGGCGGTTCCACACCTCGACACGAACGATAACCAGCAGTTCGACTACACCGGGGATGAAGTCGACCGCGCCTATCCGGAAGGGAGTTACCAGGTCGCCGTCCAGGCGACAGTTACCTACGATCCAGACGCGAACGTGACAGAAAGTCTATCTAACGTCCAATCGAGCGTGCCAGACAGTCATACGGACTGCTGTAAGTCTGTTCCGTATCGACCGCCCGCAGTCGGGCGGTCGTAGCGGTAAATCGTTACAGCAGTCCGTATCAATCCGCTGTCCGACCGAACGGACCAATCGGCGTGGGAGGTTCGTAACGAACCGTTTAGGTGCGACAGCGAGCAATGCCGACCCAATGGAGTTCTCCGCCTTCGCCGGCCGGGCCAGCGAGATCGAGGCCGCGAGTGCCGACACCGAGATCACCGACCGCGTCCGGGCGCTGTTGGTCGACGCCGGCTCGGACCTCCCGACGGTCGTTCGCTATCTCCAGGGTCGCGTGTTTCCGGCCCACGAGTCGACGACGCTGGACGTGGGGCCGGCGCTGTGTTACGAGGCGATCGCCCGCGCGGCCGGACACAACGTCACCAGCGAGGATGTCGAAGAACGACTGGCCGAGCGTGGCGAGATCGGGGCCGTCGCCGCGAGCTACGACTTCGGCGGCCAGCGCGGCCTCGGCGCGTTCGCTGGTGGGGACAACGAGGGGCTGACTGTCGAGGAAGTCGACACTGACCTCCGGGAACTGGCTGCCGTCGAAGGGTCGGGCAGTCTGGACACCAAACGCGATCTGCTGTTCGGGGTGTTCAACCGTTGCAGTTCAGAAGAGGCCCGGTATCTCGCCCGGCTCGTCCTGGGGGAGATGCGGATCGGCGTCGGCGGCGGCACGGTCAGGGACGCGGTCGCGGACGCCTTTGAGGCTCCCGTCGAGGCCGTCGAGCGGGCGCTGCAGGTAACCAACGACTACGGTCTCGTCGCCGAGGTCGCCCGCGAGGAAGGCGAGAGCGGTCTGGCCGATCTGCACCTGAAGGTCGGTCGCCCGGTCCAGGCGATGCTCGCGCAGGCCGGAACCGTCACCGGCGCACTGGAAGACTGGGAGCAAGCGGCCGTCGAGGTCAAATACGACGGGGCCCGCGTGCAGGTGCATTTCGACGGCGAGGACGTGTGGCTGTTCTCCCGGAACATGGAGAACGTAACCGACCCGCTGCCGGAGGTCGTCGCGTTCGTCGAAGACCATCTCAACGCGCCAGCGATACTGGACGGCGAGGTCGTCGCTGTCGACGACGACGGCGACCCGCTCCCGTTCCAGGAGGTCCTCCGACGGTTCCGTCGGAAACACGACGTCGAGAAGGCCCGCGAGGACGTGGCGGTTCGTCTGCATACCTTCGACTGCCTGCACGCGGATGGCGAAGATTTACTGGACGCCTCCCTCGAAGTGCGACGCGAGCGCCTCGAATCACTGCTCTCGGAGGGCGTCTCGGAGTGGTGGATCAGCGACGACGCCGACGAAATCGCCGCCATCGAGGCCGAGGCTCTCGACGCAGGCCACGAGGGGATCATGCTCAAAGACCCCGAGTCGACCTACTCACCGGGCCGCCGGGGCCGCCACTGGCGCAAGCGAAAACCCGACGTCGAGACGCTGGATCTGGTCGTCACCGGGGCGGAGTGGGGCGAAGGTCGCCGGGCTGAATTGCTGGGCACCTTCGAGGTGGCTGCCCGGACCAGCGAGGGCTACGCGCAGGTCGGGAACGTCGCGACGGGAATCACCGACGAACAGCTGGAGACGCTGACCGAACGCCTCGAACCCTACGTCCGAGGCGAAGAGGGGACGGCCGTCGATCTCGAACCGGCCGTCGTCTTCGAGGTCGGATACGAAGAGTTGCAGGCCTCCAACACCTACGACTCAGGCTACGCGCTACGGTTCCCCCGGTTCCTCGGCGTGCGCGACGACAAAGATCCCGAGACAGCCGACACCCTCGAACGGGTCGAACGACTGGCGGACCAGCAGTGACGCCGCTCTTTTCATCCCGTTTCCCGTACCCGCTGTTATGACTGTCAGCCACGACGGAATCGAGATCGACTGGCTGGGCTATGCGACCGCCCGGCTCGAATCCCCGAGCGGCACGGTCGTCTACCTCGATCCCGGCCGCTACGGCGTCCTCACCGGCGAGTGGGAACCGGACACCCCCGGCATCGGCCACCCGCCGGCCCGGGACTACCGCCCCGAGGACGGTGACGTCGTCTGTGTCAGCCACGTTCATCACTACGATCCCGACGGGATCGATCGCGTGGCCAGCGACGACGCGACAATAGTTGCCTTCGAAGGTATGGACGTGAGAGGATCGAGTCGAGACCTGCCCCGGCTCGTTGATCTGGACTACGAACTCCGGCGCGTCGACGAGGAGTCAGATCTCGTCGTCGAGGGCGTGCCGATCTGGACGCTCCCTGCGTACAACGAACCCGATGGCCAACACACTCGACCCGATGGTTCGCCGTATCATCCGGAGGGACGGGGCTGTGGGTACCTTCTTTCGCTCGACGAATCCAATGTGTTCTGGCCGGGTGATACCGACGTTCTCGAGGGGCACGCGGAACTCGACGTGGACGTGTTCCTGCCGCCGATCGGTGGGGCGTTCACGATGGATCGGCGGGAGGCCGCGGATCTTGCGGCCGACCTCGATCCGGAGTTGGTCGTTCCCATCCATTACAACACCTTCGGGGCACTGGAGACCGATCCGGACGCGTTCGTCGCGGATCTTGAAAGGGAAGGTGTTCCGGTCGTACTCGACGACTAGAACAACCCTTCGACGTCACGCTCGCGACTCTTCCGGCGGTCGACGTGCTCACCGAGACGCTGGACGATGATCCCCCGGTGATCCGGCGACTCGCTATCCGTGGGTCGTCTCTCCCCGCTTGCTCGTCCCGAGAACTCGCGCACGAAATCGAAAACTAACGACACGAACGGGCTCGTCGCGTTGCCCTCCTGGAGATCCTGGTTGGCGTACTCGACGGCGCGCTCGAAGATATCCTCGTCGTAGCCCAGGTCTTCCGCCAGGATCGGCGCAGCGATGCCGGTCGCCTCGAACCCGAGGTCGTCGAGCCGGACAATCTGACCGTCGTGCGCGACAGGCGGTGACGGCGCGGATCCGACTCGTTCGGTGTCGCGTTCGAGCGCCGCGAGATACCGGCGGACGGAGCGGAGGTCGACCTCCCGGTATGTCTCCCCGAGCCCGTCGAGATACTCCTGAGCGGTGGCGGCGAGTTTCCGTGCGCCGATCCAGTTGTCGTTCGTGGTGTGGTAGACTGCGGCGGTGAACTGGATCAGACCCTGCAGGAAGTCCTTGTCGTCCCCGCCCGTGAGTCCGAGCCATCGCTCCTCCCAGGCGTCGTGGGCGGCGTGGTAGTACCCCGCGTTGTAGATCGCGATCCCCGCCCGGAGGTGTGCGTCCATGACCGCCCGTTGGAGGTCCCGTGGCATGGCACTTTCGCGCGACGATCCAGTACGAGTTGCCTCGCTGCTAGCTACTGTCAATACGAATTTATTATCCTATAAATATATTCAGGGACTATGAGACAACGTTTACTCGCCACGCTCTGTCTGAGTCTAGCCATCGTCCTCACTGGCTGTATCGGTCTCGCAGCCGACACACCGTCGACGACCCCCACTGATACCCCGATCCCCACTGATACCCCGACGCCGACCACGACAGTCGAGACGCCGCCGACCGATCCCGTAACGATCGACCCCACGAAGACGGTCACGTTCCGGGTGACAGCGGCATCTGACGGCCGGGTCACCGGATCGGTGATACTTCCCGAAAACGACGGCGTCCGCGTCTACTATGACGGCAGTTCCAAAACCTACCCAGGCGTTCTCTCGCCGGAGAACCTCCCGGCCAGCGCACTCGACGGTGCGACGGGCGTCGAACCCATCTACTCCGGTGATTCCGTTGAGTTCTCGGTCTCAGACGGAACTGGCGGTGGCGCCTTCGAGTTCACCGACCGACCGTCGGCGATGCTCGTCACCGTTATCGATAGCGGCGACACTGTACTCGGATGGTTCGTCGTCGACTGCGTCGACATGGAACTCACCAGTGTCAAGGTCACCGTCCACGAGGAGGGCGAGGTCTCACACGTCTACGGGTGTGGCGCGTTCGTCGTCGAGTGACGGCGCCAGTCGCTACGCTCACTGTTTTTGCGCTGAAGAGAAGCGTCCTGACGGAGATATCGACTGTCTACCCTTCGCTTACGGAGTCGCTTCCGATAGTGTGGACTTGTCGGTGTCCCGTGGCTCGTAGGGGCTAAATCCCGTACTAGGTCGCACGGCCCCCGACTTCAGGGCGAGTCGACTGTCGCCCGTCCGCCGTGAGGACTGTTGCCCACGACGGACGTACCGCAGGCCGATATTCTTTGCAGCGTTATAGTCGGCGTTCGCTTCGCTACCGCATTTGTCACAGACGAAGTGATCGCGATTTCGACGATTCGATTCGTCAGTATGTCCGCACTCGCTACAGCGACGAGAGGTGTTTGTAGGATCGACGAAAGCAATGCTGATATCGTTCATTTCGGCTTTGTAAGTCACATACTGAACGAGCTTGCGGTGGGCCCACTGATGGAAGTCACGTTCCCCTGGCAACTCCTCACGGATGTATCGTAAATCTTCGAAGACGATATTCGTGCAGTCGTATGTGATAGCTTCATTCACTATTTGGTTCGAGACACGGTGTAGGTAGTCCCTGGTAAACCGTGCTTCGACGTTGCTTCGCTGTACGTACGTCCGGTGGGCCGACTGCGTGCCAGTCGCCTGAAGCCCGCCACGTATTTTCTCGAACTCGCAATGATGATGGCACAGTTCGCGGCCGGACACGAACTGTGCTGTCGAGGTGACGGCAAGATTCGCGATTCCGAGATCGACCCCGAGAACTGTTCTGTTCTCGACGGTTTCACGCTCTTTCTCTCGTCGAAATCCCAGATGGAGAAAGTACTCACCATCTCGGATCGTTAGTGTCGATTCGGTGAATTCCCACTCGTTGCCGTCGAGATACTGGTACTGATAGCCATCGTCGTCCGCCGGAAGGCTGAGATCGCAGTGAATTCGTCCGTCTACGGTAGTAAGAGAAACTACCTCATCATCTGGGTTTACGGTCATCGTGCGTGCATCGTAAGTGACGGTCGGACTGGTGAACGATGGCTTCGAGGCTGGACGTCCCTGTTCCTGGAGAGCGTCGATACCTCGAAGTGCCTCGGTAGCCTGATGTATCGCGAGGATCGTGTGCTGGCTCCCGAGTCTTGTCCGCTCTCGAACGGTCTCGTAGGCCAGAGCCTGTAATTTCGTTTTCCGTCTCTCTTCGTACTCCCAGCCGATGTCTGTAGCCATATTTGCACCTCGCTTCCACGCGCTGATCGTCGCTTCGAGACGTCGACGCTGCTCGTCAGTGACCTCCAGACGCGTGATCGCAGTTCGGTGGTGATACTCAGCCACTGCAATCGAGTGAGCCAGGATCGTATTTAAATCTCAGCACGAGGCCCGGATAGCGCAACCGCTCTTTGTGGATTAAAAGGTGGAAAACGTCCGGACAGCGATTTGAACGCTGGTCCCTGGCTCCGCAAGCCAAGAGGATAGTCCACTACCCTACCCGGACTCATCTCCCAGTACACCGGTGCCGACTAAAGGGGTTACGATTCGGCCACCGCCACGGCAGGACGTGACAGCACGGGTGTCGAACGTCTCTTTCGGATCCGTACTGTTTTCTTCGTTCTGACCAGGCAACGACGACTGGACGGACGTTCCAGAGAAGTCGCGCCGTTGTCGCGACAATGAGAGAGTACAGATTGGAAGCGAACCAGCCCCGACGGCGCGATAGAGCCGACGACAGTCACCGACGTCACCCGCGAGCGTCCTTCAGCCGCTATCGGCAACGCTTAAACGCGGTCCGACCCTGCCCTCTTCTAGCTATGGGTGCGATCGAGGACGTCTATTCGGATCTCGACGCTGACGTCTCCGAGGAGGAGTTCCGGGAGGCGGTCGAGCAGAAGGTCGAACAGATGGGGGGACTCGCGGACGAGGAGACGGCGGCGATGTTGATCGCTCACGAACTCTCCGAGAACGAGGTCAACGCAATCGCCGACATCGAGACGGGGATGGAGGAGGTCAAATTCCTCGCGAAGGTCACGTCGATCGGCGACCTGCGGACGTTCGAACGCGACGGCGAGGACGACGATGGCCACGTCATCAACGTCGAGGTAGCCGACGAGACCGGGCGCGTCCGGCTGTCTTTCTGGGACGAGCAGGCCGTCTCCATCGACGATGGGAGTCTCGAGGTCGGCCAGGTACTGCGGATCAAGGGCCGCCCCAAGGACGGCTACAACGGGCTGGAAGTCAGCGTCGACAAGGCCGAACCCGACGATGACGCGGAGATCGACGTCGATCTCGGAGGGACGGCGGCGATCGACTCGCTGACGATGGGGCAGTCGGACGTCGACGTTCAGGGGATCGTCCTCGGCACAGAGTCGGTCCGCACCTTCGACCGAGACGACGGCAGCGAGGGGCGGGTGGCCAACCTCACGCTGGGCGACGAGACCGGGCGTATCCGCGTGACGCTGTGGGACGAGCGGGCCGACCGGGCCGAGGAACTCGATGCCGGGACGCCCGTGGAGGTCGTCGACGGGTACGTCCGCGAGCGCGACGGCGATCTGGAGTTGCATGTCGGCGACCGCGGCGCCGTCGAGGAGGTCGACGACGAGATCGACTTCAGTCCCGAGACGGATCCGATCGACAGCGTCGAGATCGAGCAGACAGTCGATCTGGGCGGCGTGGTCCGGTCGGTCGATCCCAAACGTACGTTCGACCGGGACGACGGCAGCGAGGGACAGGTCCGGAACGTCCGCATCCAGGACGACACCGGCGACATCCGGGTGGCCCTGTGGGGCGAGAAAGCCGACACCGATCTGGGCCCCGGCGACGAGGTGTTCGTCGCCGACGCGGAGATTCAGGACGGCTGGCAGGACGACCTGGAAGCGTCGGCGGGCTGGGGGTCGACAGTGGTCGTCCTCGACGACAGCGCGACGACACAGTCCTCCACCGACGGCTCGGACGGCTCGACGGGACTGGACGCGTTCGCGGACGACCGAGACGCCGGCGAGGAATCGCGGTCGAACGGCGCGGACGGGTCGAACGAAAGCGAGACCGCTGACGGTACTAGCGACACCGAGACGATCGAAATGACAGGGACGGTCATCCAGACCGGCGATCCGGTGATCGTCGACGACGGTGACGAGACGATCAGCGTCGAAACCGACGAGAGCGTTCAGCTCGGCCAGCAGGTGACCGTCAGAGGACAGCGACGGGCCGATCGGGTCGAAGCGGACGAACTGTTCTAGCAGCGCAGACGGGAAACCCTTAAGCCCGCATCGGCCCCGTTTTGGCGTATGAGCGTCGAGCTACCGTTCGCCCCGGTGGATTCGATCATCCGTCGAAACGCTGGAACCCTTCGCGTGAGCTCGGAGGCGACCGAGGCGCTGACCCAGCGGATCCAGGATCGGGGTGCCGAACTCGCGGTCGAAGCGGCCGAACGGGCCACCGCCGACGGACGGAAGACCCTGATGCCCGGCGATTTCGGGGTCGAGACGGTTCCGGATCCCGACTCGCTGGAACTGCCGATCGCCCCGGTCGATCGGATCGCGAGGCTCGACATCGACGATTATCGGGTGGCGATGGACGCCAGGGTCGCACTGGCCTCGTTGCTGGAAGACGAGGCCGACACTGTCGCGGCGGCCGCGGCGATCCTCGCGCGCCACGCTGGACGGCGTACCGTTAAGGGGGAGGACATCGAACGATACGACGAACTCGGGCCTTACTTTGAATGAGGTTTGGCTACCGCGAGATCTGCCTCGAACACGACACCGGCACGCGCCACCCGGAGAGCCCCGACCGTCTCCGGGCGATACGGCGGACTCTTTCGGAGTGTCACAACGTCGAGTACGTTGCGGCCGACTCGGCCACCGAGGAGGAAGCGGCCGCGGTCCACGACGCCGATTACGTCGCCGAAGTCCGGGAATTCTGTGAGGACGGCGGTGGGAACTGGGACGCCGATACCGTCGCCGTCGAGGAGACCTGGGACGCCGTGATGGCGAGTGCGGGACTGGCACAGTGGGCAGCACAAGCGGCCCTCGAAGGGGCCGACGGGCGCAAGACGCCCTTCGCCCTGGGCCGCCCGCCCGGTCATCACGCCGTCGAGGACGACGCCATGGGCTTCTGTTTCATCAACAACGCGGCCGTGGCGGCCCAGTACGTCATCGACCAGGGCGACGCTGACCGCGTCGCGATCCTCGACTGGGACGTCCACCACGGCAACGGCACCCAGGACATCTTCTACGAGCGCGAAGACGTCTTCTACGCCTCGATCCACGAGGAAGGACTCTATCCCGGAACCGGAAGCCTCGGCAAGACCGGCGAGGGCGACGCCGAGATGACGACGCTGAACGTTCCGTTCCCGGCTGGCTGTGGCGACGCCGCGTACGTCGCCGCCCTGGAAGAAGTGATCGGCCCCGCTTTCGAGGAGTTCGATCCGGACCTCGTGTTGATCAGTGCCGGCTTCGACGCCCACGAACACGACCCTATCTCGCGGATGGTCGTCACAACCGACGGCTACGGATTGATGACAGACTACCTTCGTGATCTGACCGGCCGTATCGACGCCGGGCTGGCGTTCGTCCTCGAAGGCGGATACGGGCTGGAAACACTCTCTGACGGCGTGAAGATGGTCCACGAGGTGTTCGACGGACACGAACCGCACGCCCACGACTGGTCGGTTAGCGAGAACGGCCGCTCGGTCATCGACGGGCTCAAAGAACAGGGCTTCCCGTCGGTCGAACCCGTCGACCACACGGATTCCGAATCGCCTGCTGTCGACGAGTCGAACGCGGACGACAGTTAGGGCGACGGATCGAGGTATCGCGCCAGCTCGACACCGAACCGATCGGCCAGCGGCGGGACACCCTCGCCTGACCGGACCGTGTACGCTTCTTCGAGCCGCCGCTCGACGGCCGCGCCCAGCCCCACGTCCAAGACCGCGTCAGACTCGAGTAGCTCCTCGGCGGTGGTGAACCGGCGATTACGTTCGACGACGTACCGATCCCCGTCGACGAACGGCCCGGCCGAAACCTGCCCCTCGTAGCGCTCGAAGAACCCCTCGGCGTGTTCGCGGACGTGGACCGGCGGCCCCTCGTGGCGCTCGACTGCGGGTCGTTCGACGACTGCCAACTCGGCCAACAGGATCGCGCGCTCGTCGTCGGCGAACGCCGTCGATCGGAGGACATCGAATCCGCGACGGTCCAGGAGGCCGACGATCCCCTCGCGTGACTTCTCCAGTTGCGGGTAGAGATCGTCTTCGACGAGATCCGGCGTCTCGAAGGCGATCGCGACCGGCGTCGTCCCGCGCTCGTCGAACGCCGTGGCCACCTCCGCCGGCTCCATCGGTTCGGGTTCGATCGAGAAGAACAGGTCGATCCGGGGTTCGGCCAGCAGCTCACGGGCGTAATGCTGGAGTCGGGCGACGTTCGTGTCGGAACAGACGGCGGCGACGTTACGCTCGGGATCGGTCGGATCGATGACGACCAGCGGATCATCGAAGGAAGCTCGACCGTGGTCTTCGGGATCGAACTCGACGGGCGGTTGCCATTCGGCGGCGGCCTCGATCAGCGGGCGGAAGCCACCGTATTCGAGGACAAGTAGCTCGGTCAGATACCCCGAGAATCCCCGCGTCCGGAGGTCGCTGCCGTAAACACCGATCCCAGTGAGGAACTGCTTGCAGACCCGGACATCGGCTGCGAGATCCTCGTCGAGGCGGCCTGTGAGGTACTCGGTGTGGAAGGGGGTGCGATCGACCGCCGACTGGATTGCGGTCGCGTCGGCAACGTCGTAACAGGGGACCAGATCGACCTCGAAACCGTCGACCTCACCGACGACGTAGGGGTGTTCGGCGTATTCCTCGCGGCCATCGGGGAGGACTTCGCGGCCGATCTGCAGGCCATAGGTTTCCAGTTCCTCCCGCGGGAGGTCCGGCGGGAAGCGTACGAACAGATCGATATCGCGAGCGCCAGCGATCCAGGTGCCGCGTGCGGTCGAGCCGACCTGGATCACCTCCGCCTCGACCGGGAGGTCGGCGAGAGCGTCGTCGATGCGGTCGGTCAGCTCCGCGACGACCGCCCGCATACGCTCGCGCTCGTCGGGGTCGGGATCGACGCGCTCGCGGACGGGCTTAACCACGCCGTCGAACTCGTCGCTCATATCTGTGGGGTGTCGACAAGTACGTGAAAGCGTGTCGATGCACGCTCGAAGCGAAAGCCCTATCAAATGACTCCGACTACCTGAGAGTGCAATCGCGAGCCGCCGTAGCTCAGCTGGTAGAGCACCACGCTGTTACGGTGCGTAGGATCTCTGCGTGCCGCAGATACGTGGTTGTCCCAGGTTCGAGCCCTGGCGGCGGCGTCCTTCTATTGCGAACGAGACGATGAGCGATAGCGAGCGGTGAATCCGCGAAAAACAAAAGCGAGACTCGGACAAGCTCGCGCCGACGAAAGGGTTCGATATGCGTGCCCGAAAGACGGTACAGTTTAGTCTCCGCATCCAGAAGCCGCGAGTGTGGGCCCTTAGCTTAGTCTGGTTAAAGCGATCGGCTCATAACCGATTGAGCGCTGGTTCAAATCCGGCAGGGCCCATTTCAAATAATTTATATTTCTAGAGTCAGAGCTAGCGACGGCATCCATGACTTTCACCTACGTGTTCTGATTTGATTTCGTCCCGTGTAGCGTTCATCCAGACGACCGACGCGGATCATTGTCGTCGTCGGTCCACTGATGAGCGACAGAACGTGGGGCCATAATTAATCGCCAATTGACAATCTGGCTCTGCGGATCCACTACGGTACATTTCGGTCAGTCTTCGACTGTATCTTCCAACTCGGACAGTGCTCGCTCGAACTCCTCTCGATGCACATGTGCCCCCGACTTGATTCGCTCGACCAGAAACTCTTCGTACTCGTCGTACTCGGACGGAGAGAGATCCGCCGCAGCGACGCACTCGACGAAGGCGTCCAGGCCGTCGCGAAAGACCGTCGCGTAGTGATCGTAGGCCCCATCGACGAGGTCGATGTTGTCATCGATACCGGCGACGAGTCCGCGGTAGACCGCTGCGGCTTGACGATAGTTCCCCCTCTTCTGATGGCGCTCGCCGAGATCGGTGAGCCGACTGAAATCGATCGCCTCGATGACGACAGGGTATTCTTTCGTATGTTCCTCGAACAACTGGACGACGTCCTCGCGATACGTTTCGTAGGACTTCCCAGACGTCGCGCCGAACTCGGCGAGAAATCGATCTAGCATCGCCTCGTCGCGAGCGAACTCCTCGCGAACGAACGCCTGAAGCTCCCGCCCCTCGATTTTCTCGAAGACCTCGTCGATACGCTCGCTCTCGTCTGCGGGCAGATCGGCGATCAGGGACAACAGCACGGCAACGACGTGCTTGCATTCGCCCGGCCCGTCGTACGGACAGGTACACCAGGGATCGAAGTTCGGTTCTGAAAGTGAGAGCGTCACGTCGTACAGCTTCGAGCCTTCGACTGTGGCGGTGACGACATCGTCGACGCGCCGTCGCTCACGGATGCGACCCTCGTCGTAGTAGTTCTGCCCGCGTTCGAACACCGCCTCATAGTGATTACTGTAGCGATTTACCGCTACGACCGCACGGCTGCGCGCGGTCGATGTGGAACAGACCGACAGTAATCACTATCAGTGCAGAGGTCCCGGATATCGGTTCGATCTACTGGCATTGTGTGTCTGTTCAGTTTCCATTTCACTCGGGTACGGTGATCCTGTCTCCGTCTCGGATGACCCGATCGAACTCTTCGAGGTACGTAATGCGCTCGCTGGCTTCCGAAACCTCGAGGTCGAGTTCGGCCGCCAGCTCCTCGATCGACTTCGGCTCGTCGAGTATCTGGAGGATTTCCAATCCGTGATAGTACCGCCGCGTCAGTTCCTGAACCCGGTCCTCGATGGGTGTCGTCACACCGTATCGCTCTCGCAGTTCGAACAGCGCCTCGTTCACAAACGTCGTGAACTGGTCGTCACCGAGCCGTTCGATCTGCCGCTCCAGTTCAGCCTCGACGACACCGTAATCGAGACCAGTCTCGACGAGGACACTCAGATCCTCGATATCGTCGTCACGGCCTGCAACCAGCTTGAAGAGGAAGATATCCTCGTTCCTGACCAGGCGAACGGTCAGGGACCCAGTCGTGAGAAAGGGGTTGCTCCGCTCGACCATCCCCTCGGTCAACACCAGTTTGTTCGCAACTTGCTGATTGAAGATGTCGATACGACACCCATCGCCGTTGGCAACGACGAGATCGATATCCTTCGTTGCACCTTTCAGATCCTGTAGCGCCATCGCACCGCCGCCGATCAGATAGACGGTGAGCGGCTCAGCGAGTGCAGTAGCGATTCGTTCGAACTCGTCTTCGACGTACTCTCGTCCGAATGTCGGTCTCATTGTGGGACTGTCACTCCGTAGTCTGCCGCCAGTTCTTCGAACGCAGACCACGCTGGCAATCGGTCGTCTTCGACGTCGCCGCTGGTGCGTAGATATCGTATCACTGCGTCGATTTCAGCTTCAACTCCGTATTTCGACGCTGTCTCTCTGAGCGCGTCCGCGTCGATATCGACGTGGCTGCACAGGAGCAGACAGTACGACCGATGCCGGGTGTCGTCGTCGATCAGTAGTGTGTGACAACAGAGGTCAGCCGGTTCGACTGCATCGATCCGCTCCGAGTAGAAGTAGTAGCGCTTGCCGGTCAACAGGAACTGGAGGTCGTACGCAGCGAATCGAGGGAGGCCGGTCTCGTGAAAGGCTTCGGCGTCGATCTCTGTCTCGGTCTGTGCGAGAAATTCGTCGTAGCCTTCCCAGAGGATTGTCCCGCGTGACGTGACTGCTTCGAGTCGTTGACGGTGGCGATGGTGTACGAGGGCACTCGCGAACTCGTGCAGTCGCTCGAAGTCCTTGTTGAACCAGTACTGTCCGTCGTCTGTACCGACGAGCCCACGGTCTCGGAGCCGTTTCAGGACACGGTTAATTGTGTTTCGATAGTTATCACTCGCATCGGCTATCTCGGTGACCGTGCGCGGTTGATCGAGATAGTAGAGGACTTCCAGACTCTTCCCGGTCAGCAGATCCGGGAAATCAACGTGTGAGTACTCTCGGACGAGATCCCGATACACTTCGACTGCATGAGCGTCAGACGGAATCACTCGCTTTCGATTGCCATCCCGCTCAGTGTGGCAGAGCCCCTTCTCGGCGAGGCTCGAAACCGCCCGCGAGACGTAGCTCTCGCTGTGGCCAAGTTCGTCCGCGATATCGGAGATGGTGTCACCACGTTCGGTAGTGGCGAGCACTTCGAGTTCGATTCGCCCGAGCATGTTGTAACACTATACGAAACTCGTTTATATAGTGGTTTCGGGTAACGTTACAGTATCGGGGGAGGGGAAGGAACTACTATCAGGGAGCAGCATCAGCCCTGTCTCTGGTATCGTGAGGGAGCGGGGTCACGACGAGGTCGTCGTAGGGGAACACGGGCTTTTTCGCCCGTCCGATTGCCTCGAAGCGGATGACCCCGAGCGCTTCGAGTGTCGTCAACTCCTGGTGAACGTTCTTCTTGTCGCGGCCGACTAGCCGCGCAGTCTCGCGGATGCTCTCGGGTTCTTCGTCTCTGATGACGCGCAAGAGCGTGTACGTGCGTTCGTTGAAGACGTCGGTCAGTTGGCTCTCGTTCGGGAACCTGACAGTAGCGGGTTGGTTCAGACTCTCGCCTTCCTTGAGCGTCTGGATCGCTTCGAGGCCGTCTTCGTACGGACTGGTCTCGTCGTCAACCGTGACAACGAGCACGTTTTGTTCAGTCATGGGTATCACCGTTGTCGTTGGATGAGCCGAACCGCGGCTTCGGAATCTCGTCCCAGAACCGTTCGTAGAGTTCCTCGATGCCAGGGAACTCGATGTACTCCGGTTCCGGGTCGGGAGCGACGTGTCGTTCGTGGTCTTTCGTATCCTCGTGGGCATTATCATAGCGGCGGATCGTGCCGTCGTCGAGCGTCTCGGGACCTGCGGTCAGCGCTCCGTAGTGGAACGTATACTTCCAGCCCGATTGGTACGCGTCGTTGTCTGTCCGCCGGATAGACACGCGAACGACTGTTCCATCCTCGTACACCGTGGCGTTGTCGTATCCATCAAGGTCGTCGGCCGTCGGTTCCATCCGTTACTACGTTGGTTTCGTGGCCAACGATAAAGATGTGTTGGTCTCTCGAACAACGAAGCAGTGACTCTGGTCTATGAGCCGAGGTGAAGATATCAACAGCTAGACCAGCGCTTCAGCGGCCCTGGCGGGTCTGAGTAGCTAGCTCATAGCCATGCATTCTGCGGATGTTCCCCGGCAGGGCCCTTCCACTTGCTGGTTGATTGAGAGTCGACAGTGCCTTCGTAGTCCTGCGATTCCAACCCGTCTTGTGCGAGTTCAACCGATGACTGGGCGCACCCCGTCGCGTCTGGCGTTCTGCAATAGTTGATACGTATCGGGGGAAGGCACTGTCTAGTTGAGGGATTGAGAAGCGAGGAGGTCGTAGCGAGAACTGCTC
>JAZKRQ010000034.1:0-20148 GCA_036628575.1 Halapricum sp. | reverse complement strand
CAGGCGGAGGAGGATGTCAATTTGCAGCCTGTCGTTCGGTTCGTCTAACCGCTAGTCAGTCTCTCATATCCCGTTTTCCGGTAGCAGCCGACAACCCTTACCTCGCGCGGCGAGTAGCGACCGTCACCGATGCCGATCGAGCTGGAGGGCGCCCACACGACTGCGACGATCATGGCCGAAGACGAGTCGCTGATAGAGGAGTCGGCGATCGAGCAGATCCAGACGCTGGTCGACCACGAGGCGTTCACCGAACCCGTGGTCGTGATGCCCGACACCCACTGGGGGGCCGGCGCGCCGATCGGGTTCACGATGGCGTTGCCCGACCGTATCGTCCCCAACATCGTCGGCGTCGACGTCGGCTGTGGCATGGCCGCCACGAACCTCGGTCCAGAGCTGCCGCTGGCCGATACCGAACGCGAGCGACGGGTCCGCGAGGCCGTCCCCATGGGGCGATCCGTCCACGACTACGACGACGCGCCTCACCTCGTCGAGGAATTCCCATTTGCGCGGGCCAACGAGGTCTTCGACCGGTTCGACGCGTCGTATCGCGAGCGGTTCGATCGGCCGATCGATCCCCTCGAGTTCGACTTCGACGGCTACGACGAGGAATACTTCAAGGCCCTCTGTGATCGCGTGCTCTCCCGAAAGCGCCAGGGGATCGGACACGTGATCAAGAGTGCCGGCACCCTCGGAGGTGGGAATCACTTCATCGAGTTCGCGCGAGCTCGCGAAAGCGGCGATTACTGGCTCGTGATTCACAGCGGCTCCCGGTATCTCGGCCTCGCAGTGGCCGAATACTGGCAGGAACGAGCGACGCACTACCGCAACGCCGACGCGATCCGCGAGGCGATCCCAAATGGAGACGAGCAGTACCTGAAGTTCGATCCGGACGAAGTCAGTGACGCTGACCTATACGCGTGGGTCACCGGCGGCAAGGGCGAGTCCCACATCGATCGCGAGGCCGTCATCTCGGATCTGGAGGGTAAAGCCATCGAAGAGACCTTCGTTCGGCTCAACGCTATCGAGCCCGAACCTGACGAGCGAAACACGGATCTGGATTACCTCGACGGTCGGGAGGCTCACGGCTACTACGTGGACATGCTGTTCGCCCAGCAGTACGCCCGCTGGAATCGCGAACTCATGAGCGACGCTATCTGTGAGGCGCTCGGCGTCGAGCACATCGATCGCTTCCAGTCGATCCACAACTACATCGATTTCAGGGATCTGACGATCCGGAAGGGAGCGACGCCAGCACGCGAGGGCCAACGCCTGATCATCCCGTTCAACATGGCCGAAGGGTCGATCCTGGCCCGCGGGACGGGCAACGACGACTGGAACCGGACAGCCCCACACGGTGCCGGTCGGACGATGAGCCGGCGCGAGGCCAGCGAGAAAGCCACCGTCGAGGAGCTGGACGAGCGGATGGACGGCGTCTACTCCGAGTCGATCGTCGAATCCGTCCTGGACGAGGCCCCCCTGGCCTACAAGGATAGCGAGGCGATCGCTGACGCGAT
Source organism: Halapricum sp. (assembly GCA_036628575.1). GTDB lineage: Archaea > Halobacteriota > Halobacteria > Halobacteriales > Haloarculaceae > Halapricum. The sequence continues at coordinate 18,634 of JAZKRQ010000034.1, read as the reverse complement.
AGAGCCGACCGCCGAGATCGTCGACTGGCTCGATCCCGTCCACAACCTCAAAGCGACGGAGTGAGCTAGTGCTTGCGGTTTTTCGTCGAGAGAACCCGCGGACGCGGTTTGGACCTGGACGGGAGCTGTTTTCCACAGTCCCTGCGGCCGTGCCGACATGTGTGCCGACTGTAGCCGGGCTTTCACCGGCGTTGTCCTTGCGGACTTTAGCTGGGCTTTCACCAGCTTTTGTCGACGTGTCGGGTTCCCGAACATCCCTTACGCGACGTCCGGTACGTTGGCCTTCTCACCGATCCTGCCGGCCGGACCGGTTCTGGACTGCTGTGGTTCTCCTTCAGGGCGTTGACCTCGGATCCCTGTTACAGGACGCTTGGTTGTGGCCCCCAACGCATCCCTTTCTACCCTGACGGGTGATCTGAGATGCGTCGTCCAGTGTGTCCCCGCGTTCCAACGGGATTTGAATATTGGATGGCAACCATAATAAATCATTCTGAGTGAATTTGTTATGTCTTAACATGGACAGTATCCGTTCCGCCCACAGGGATCTCGATAGGATTCCAGTCGCGCTGGATCCCCCTCTCACTGGCGTCGAGCACCTCGCGTGCCACTCCAGCGTCTGCACACCCACCAATAAGTGCCGGCCGCTCGAGAACCCAATATGCTCTACGCCGGAAGCGACGACGGGGTTTACAGGATCGAGGGGATCAATAAACCGGGTGAAGTGACGACCGAGCAGGTACTCGAATCCGGACGGGTTTATCGTGTGCGCCGGTTCGACGGACTCGATGGGTTGTTCGCGGCTTCGGAGTCGGGACTGTACTACTCTGCCAGTGGAACTGCGTGGCGGGATCTCTGTGTCCCGGAAGCGGAAGTGTATTCGGTCGTCGCCAGCCCATCGGGTGATCGGCTCTACACCGGGACGAGACCTGCGCGGGTGTTCGTTGCTGATACTGCCGGCGGTATCCCCTCGGACGAAGACGACTGGCGGCCCCTGGCGGGGTTCGAAGATCTCCGAGAGCGGTCGGACTGGGGAATCCCGCGTCACGGGGGCAAAGCACAGATCCGGAGGCTGTGCACGCATCCGGCGACGCCAGATCGAGTCGTCGCCGGCCTAGAGGTCGGCGGGGTCTTCCTCAGCGACGACCGCGGGAACAGCTGGACGGCCAGACACGTCGAGGGGTTCGACGTACCCCACCCCGATGACGTCCATCACCTCACGCTCGGGGATAGCGATACGTTCGTGGTCTCAACCGGCAGCGGGCTGTTCCGATCGACCGACGCTGGCCGGACGTGGGCGCGCCTCGACGAGGGCCATCCACAGTGGTACTTCCGTGAGGCGTTCGTCCACGACGGTGTCACCTACGCCGGAGGGGCACAGGGCCCCTCGCCAACGTGGGACGAAGAGACGGACCACGCGCTGTTCGAACGGCGGAACGGACAGGCAACCGAGTCGGTCGAAACACCGGTCCCCGACGAACTCGCTATCGGCTGGTGCGTGGCCGAGGACGATGTCTTCGCAGTGACACACCGTGGAACCCTGCTCCGACGGGACCCGGACGAGTACCGCGTCGTCGCATCCGTTCCGACACCAGGAGAACTACGTGGGCGCTATCTTCCGTTGGCCAGGGAGTGAGGCTCCCGGAACGCCCTTGTCTTCCTGACACCAACCGAGCTGTCCCTGTAGCCCGCGCGGACTACGACGTCTAGCTGTTCGACCTCGACAGGACGCTGATCGACGTCGATCCCGCTCATTCAGGTCCGCCAGCAGGCTCTTGCTCGGCGTCCCACTCGCGTTCGACCGGCGTCTCGCTGGCGTCGATCTCTTTCAGTAGCCATCCGGTCGCCGCTTCGAGCGCTGTCTCGTCCGGGCCGGTGAGTTTCAGCCTGTTGTGGCGCGCTTCACGGTCAGGATAACAGCCGACCCGGACGTCGAAGCGATCCCGGGCCTCGGCCAACTCGGGGACGATATTCGCCTCCGGCTCGATCGTGTAGAGGAACCGCGAGGTCAACTCGCCGGTAAACTCCCCGGCTATCGTCTCGAACATCGCCTTCATCTCGCCGGGGATCCCCGGCAGGACATAGACGTTCTCTAACCGGCAGCCCGGAGCCAGCCCCTCGGGGTTCGAAAGCGGTTCGGCTCCGGCCGGGATCGACGCCTCCGCCTCGACATCCAGATCCAGATCGGGAACGGACTCACCGATGTCAGCCAGGTGCTGTTCGACCTCGGTCAGCGCGAGGTCGTTGACGACCATCTCCAGTTCGAAGGCGTCGGCAACGGCTTCCATCGTCACGTCGTCGGGTGTGCCGCCGATCCCACCGGTGACGAGCACGGCATCGAATGCGTCGCTGTAGGCTCGCGTGCGCTCGGCGATCAGTTCGCGGTCGTCAGGCACGGCCAGGATACGCCGGACTTCTGCCCCACGGTCGGTCAATCGCGATGCGAGCCACGTAGCGTTAGTGTTCTCGGTGTCTCCGGCCAGCAGTTCGTTGCCGACGGTGAGCAACGCGACCTCCATCGTCCCGGCGTCGGGGCTCAACCGTGGTCAGCGTTTCGCCCCCCGGCCTGGATTGCCTAAGCCTGAACTGATGGATTTCGAGATATCCACTCGGACGTGATTTAGTTAAGACATGCTGTCACAGATATCGGCTGTCACAGCCTATACCAGTTGATGTGGTGTCGCGCCGTGTAACAGAGTCACGTCCGAGTGGATAAGGGGCACAATTTCCTGAATCATAGTGACCGCTGTAAGTCTGTTCCGGATCGACCGCACGACAGCGTGCGGGCGCACCGGTAAATCGTTACAGCGGTCACTATCAATCGACCACTTTACCTCTTGTCCAAATTACAAGATACCTGAACGTGAACCCTCTCTGCATGGCTCGAGATCGCCACGAACAATTTATCGAAACTTCGTTGAGTGAGGACGATATCGATCGTGTGTTGGAATCACAGGGATTCGGAGTCGTCTCTCTCTGTGACGGGGGCGACCCCTACAGTATCCCGGTCTCGTTTGGATACGACAGTGAGTCGATGTATTTTCCGTTTCTCGTTACCAGCGATAAAGCCGCGAAAACGGAGTTTATCGAGGATGGAGCGACGACGCGTTTTCTCGTGACTGATAGTGATTACTGTAGGTCTGTTCCACATCGACCGCACGCAGTCGTGCGGTCGTAGCGGTAAATCGCTACAGTAATCACTATGAAGTGCGTGACCTGTTCAACTGGCGCAGTGTTACGATCACGGATACTGTTCGATCGGTTGACCCGGACGACGAGGAGTGGGATTCGTTCATTGACGTGCTCGTGGCGGATGGCTGGTTCATGGATGAGTTTGAACGGGCCGAGTCAATCGAACTGATTCAGGGATGGAAACTCGGACTGGGGGATGTCCACGGTATGCAGCGAAAATCAGTCCGGTACGAATGATACGTCAATGCCGTACCGACCGCCCAATAGGGGGCGATAGCACCGGTGAATAGGTCCAGCAGTCACTACGACCGGTGATATCCAGCCAGCGAGTGGACCATCTCCCCGTCCTCGATGGCAGCTTTCAGCGTCGCGATATCGGATTTGTCTCTCCGATCCGGCGCGGCCAGGACCCGGACGCGCTCCTCGCCGACGGGGACGAACCCGAGATCGAGTCGCTCGGCCGAAACCGCCAGTCCGAGTCCCGCGTCGGCGTCGCCGGTCAGGACCCGCCGGGCCGGGCTCTCGTGAGCGCGGGCCGTTCGGTCGTAGCCGGCGATGGCGCCGGTCAGCGTCGCGCGATCGCTGTCGTGCTCGTCGGCGAGCTTGTCGAGAGTTTCGTCGAACGTCGCCCTGAGACCGCTGTCGCGTGGCCGGTTGACGAACGACAGGTCCGCGTCGACGAGCGACGTGATTCCCTCGACGCCTTCCGGGTTCCCCCCTGGCACGAGTAGTCCCCACTCGCGGATCCAGGACCCGATCACCTCTGCGTTCTCCGGCCCGGCGACGGGACCGCTCAGGACGGCCACGTCCGCGATGCCGTCTTCGATCCACCGGCGGCCCTGTCGAGCGCCGTCGGCGAGATATCGCGGTCGCTCGACGTGATCGAGCAGTCTCGAGAGGGCGGGGTCGTCTTCGCCCGCACCCACGAGCGTCGGTGGTCGGACCGAGGAAGAGAACAGCGACACGTCGACGCGATCGCCGGCAGCAAGTTCGTTCGTGTCGGGATCCATCGCGACGATCCCATCACCAGCTGTCAGCGAGGTCGTCGCACCGCTTCCCTTGTCGACAGGATAGACCAGCGTCCGGCCGTCCCCGTCAGTTACCAACCCCACAGGGACGTAGCGGAGCCGTCCCTCCTCGTAGCGCTCGCGGACGGCCATCTCGCCGGTGACCGTCGCCGTCCGGGGTTCGGCCAGCCCGGCAGCTTCCCGGATCGCTGGCGCGACGAACGTCCGGAAGATAGTCAGTGCCGAGACCGGGTAGCCCGGCAGCCCGACGTACGCCGCCGCGCCGAGCGTCCCGACGAGCATCGGCCTACCGGGCTTGACTGCGACGCCGTGGATCAGCAACTCGCCCAGGTCCTCGACGACCCGGTAGATCACGTCCACGGTCGAGGCGCTGGTCGATCCCGACGAGAGGACGAGATCACACTCCTCGGCTGCCGTCCGCAGGACTCGCTCTAGCTCGTCGGGATCGTCGCCGGCGTGGGGATAGGTGACGACTTCGCCGCCAGCCTCCTCGACGCCCGCCGAGACGGTGTGGGTGTTGACGTCGTAGATCTGGCCGGCACCGTGATCGAGTTCGTCGCCGGGCCGGACGAGTTCGTCGCCCGTCGAGACGATCCCCACGCGTGGTCTGGCTCTGACGGGGACTGACTCGACGCCCATCGCCGATAGCAGCCCGATTTCCCGGGTCGTCAGTTCAGTCCCAGGGCCGAGCGCCCGCTCGCCGGCTGCGATATCCGCGCCGGCGAGCATGACGTTCTCGCCCGGCGTGACCGCCGTCCGAACGGCGACCCGATCCTCTTCGGGACGGCTGGTCCGCTCGACCGCCACGACGGCGTCGGCCCCCTCGGGCATGACAGCACCAGTCGAGACCTCGGCGGCTCCGCCTTCGCTCACCTCGACGGCGGGCGTCTCCCCGGCGTGGACCAAACCTTCGATCTCAAGGACGACGGGATCGGTCTCGTCTGCGCCAAAGGTGTCGCGGGCGCGTACAGCGTAGCCGTCCATGCTCGCCCGATCGAACCCCGGGACGTCGATCGCCGCGTCCAGTCGCTCTGCAAGGACGCGACCGCGGGCGTCCTCCAGCGAGACCGTCGCGGTCCCACCGCCGAGGTCAAGTCCCGCGATCGTCTCGTGGGCCATCTCCGGGTCTGTTAGGTCCCGGAACTCGACGCGGTCACTCATCGTACTCCCAGTTCTCGACCGCCACTGTCTCGCCGGCCGGGATTCCCTCACGTGACTCGGGCACGACGACCCACCCGTCCGCCAGCGCGACGCTCGAAAGTACACCCGCGCCACTCGTCCGGGTCGGGACGGCGACGGTCTCGCCGTCCTCCTCTTCCAGAGTGACGCGAGCGAACGTCCGAGATCCGACCGCGCCGGCAATCTTCCGCGACAGTCGCACCTCGGTCGTCGGCGGTGGGTTCACTGGCATGTGACCGACGTGCTTGAGGAGGGGCCGTAGCAACTGCATCGCACCGACGATTGTCGAGACCGGATAGCCCGGGAGCATGACGACCGGCCTGTCCTCGACGATGCCGACCCCGACAGGATGGCCAGGCTTGATCGCGACGCCGTGGACCAGCACCTCGCCGAGGTTCTCGATCACGTCCGCCAGGTGGTCGCGTTTCCCGACAGAGGAGCCGCCGTTAGTGACGACCACGTCCTTGGTGAGGTCTCGTTGGATAGCCGAACGGAGCGCTGCCGGATCGTCGGGAACGACCTCCCGATAGGTCGCCGCACCGCCCCACCGGTCGACGTATCGCGAAACCGTGAAACCGTTCGTCTCGACCACCTCACCGGGTTCGGGATCGTTCTGGACGAGTTCGTCGCCCGTCGGAACGACGCCGACGGTCGGCCGCTCGTACGCCTCGACCCGGCCGAACCCGGTCGATTTCAACAGTCCCAGATCCGACGGGCGGAGCTGGTGGCCAGGCTCGAAGAGGCGCTGGCCCTCGCTGACGTCCTCGCCGACCGGGGCGACGTTCTCGCCCTCCGCGGCCGCCGTCTCGATCTCGACCCGGTCGCCGCGTCGGGTCGTCCGTTCGACTTTCACGACGGCGTCGGCCCCCTCCGGGAGCGGGCTACCGGTATGGACCCACTGCGCCTGCCCGGGTGCGAGCGGGCCGGAGTCGACCTCGAAGCGGTCGAGCGCGACCGGCGAGCGCTCGGTCGCGTCGAAGGTATCGCTGGCGTGCACAGCGTAGCCGTCCATAGCCGCGCGGTCGTAGTGGGGCACGGCTCGCCGGGCCTCGATCGGTTCCGCGAGGACCCGTCCCTCGGCCGTCGATAACGGGACTGTCTCCGTCCGATCTATCGGCGTCACCGCGTCCGTGACCGTTTCAACGGCCTCGACCAGCCGCGTCACGTCGTCGAATCCGTGCGGGTCGTCGCTCATACCTCTCCCTTCGTCGGCCCGAACTAAAGTCTCGGGTCGAACCGTCCGGATCGACAGGACGAGAACGTCGACGTCGGGATCACGGAGATCGCGCTGGGGAACGAACAGCGGTTCGTCGAGCAGCGGCTCGACCCCGGCGAAGACTGTTACGTCTACGGTCGGGCACACTACCTTAGTCAGCGAGAGAGTCCCGCCCTTCCCGTGAGGGGCGAGTGTTCCGACATCGGTCGGAACCGAGGGCCGAACAGGGCGGGCGTGAATCGCGTCCACTTTCACTCCGCTTTCCCTGAGTTTAAGCCGTCCGGGGTCGTATGCAAAACTAGCAACTCGGGAAAAGTGGGTGTGGATTGGCGTTCACCCGTTATCAAAAACGCGAGCCTGCCCGAGTCAGACTTCGCCGCGAGGCGCAGTCAGGTGGATGGCACCGCCCGCACGGGCCAAGCGGATACCCAAGCACACCACTCCCGCGAGGGACCGACGGCTGGCGTGCAAACCGGAGTACCCGCGAGGGGAATTTTGCCACCGTTGGCGTCGGATCGCCCGACCCCAAGCGCGTGGAAACCGCGCCGTTTACGGCGCGGAGGATGTCATGATCCGTCCGCGGGCAGTCGAGCCGGCGAGATCAACGTCCGGATCGATAGCGACGGCGTCCGGCGATTCTTGATCGCAGACTCGCGGGAACGCGGCGTCGCGCTCGAACAGGTGAAGATAGGGGTCCTGCCGGCTCTGGTCGGAGTAGCAACGATCGTGCTCGCGGGCGGACTCGTGCTGTGAGATCGAGCGGTTGTGCTCGCCAGCCGTGCGAGAGAGTCACGTTCGGGACCACCGTGTTTTTGCCCCTACCGTCCTAAGCGGAGTCCATGTCCGCGCTTCGAGACGCGCTGCAAGAGTTGCCCGACGCGGTGTTCGCCGACCTCCTGGAGAGCGACGACGCCTACCTGCTGGTCGTCGACCTCCCGGGGGCGACTGCCGATACCGTCGATGCCCACGTCGAAGGGGGGCGATTGGTCGTCGAGGCCCGGCGTGAGAAGGACCTCCCGACCGAGTTCGAGTACCTCCGAGAGGAACGCGCACTCTTCCTCGACGTCGAACTCCCGCTTCCGCCGGACGTAAGCGGTGACGGCGCCGAAGGAACCGTCGAAAACGGTGTCCTCGAACTCCGTCTCCCCAAACAGGGCGCTGAACCGTCGTCGACCATCCCTATCAACGAGGCCTGAGGACGGGGTGGCCAGTCGGTGAACCTCCGCGCCTACCAGCGGTTCTTTACGGTCGTTCGCCAGTTCCTCCCGCTGGCGATCGCCTACGCCCGTGACCGCCGTCGTTATCTGCTCGTCGGGTCGAGTCGCCGAGTGTCGCCCGAGCAGCGCCGCGAGCGTGCCCAGACGTTGCTAGAGACCCTTTTAACGCTCGGGCCGACGTTCATCAAACTCGGGCAACTGCTCTCGACGCGACCTGACATCCTCCCCCCGGAGTACGTCGAGGAATTCTCGAAGCTCCAGGACCGGGTGCCGCCGGCCGACTGGCAACAAGCCCGGGTCGTCATCGAGGGGGAGATCGGGCCAGTCGAGGAGCGGTTCAGCGACTTCGATACCGAATCGATCAGCGGGGCTAGCCTTGGCCAGGTCTACTACGCCGAAGTCGAGGGCGACCCCGTTGCGGTGAAGGTGCGCCGACCCGGCGTCGAGGACCTCGTCGAGGCCGACTTGCGAGTGATCCGCTGGACGCTCCCGGTGATCATGTACTTCGTCGACGACGCCCGCTCGTTCTCGTTGCGGACGCTGGCCGACGAGTTCGCCACGACCATCCGCGAGGAGATGGACTACAGGCGCGAAGCGGAGATGCTCACAGAGATCAAGAGCAACTTTCAGGATCAGGATCAGATCAAGATCCCGCCAGTGGTGGAGAGTCACTCGACTGGCCGCGTTCTGACGATGGAGTACATCCCGGGGACGAAGATAGACGACATCGAGGAACTCGATCGAAAGGGGGTCGACCGGACGCAGCTGGCCGAGACGCTCGAACGGGCGTACTTCCAGATGATCGTCGAGGACGGCGTCTTCCACGCCGATCCACACCCCGGGAACCTCGCGGTCCAGGACGACGGGACGGTCGTCTTCTACGACTTCGGCATGAGCGGGCGGGTCGACCCGTTCATCCAGGAGAAGATCATCGACTTCTACACCGCCGTCGCCGAGCAGGATATCGATGCGATCCTCGACGCATTGATCGAGATGGGAACGCTCTCCCCGGAGGCCGACCGGCAGGTGATGGCCGACGTGATGGAACTGGCTATCGCCGACGCCCGCGGGGAAGACATCGAGCAATACCGCGTCCAGCAGATCATCCAGCAGGTCGAGGACACTATCTACGAGTTCCCGCTACGACTACCGGCGAACCTCGCGCTCGTCCTCCGGGTCGCGACCGTCGTCGAAGGGGTCTGCGTGACGCTGGACCCGGACTTCGACTTCATCTCGGTCGCGACTGACTTCCTCCGGGAAGAAGGTTACTTCGAGGAGAGCGCCCGACAGTTCGTCCGCGACCGCGCGAACGAGGTCCAGGACGCCGCTCGCTCGACGATGCGGATTCCACCCAAACTCGAATCCGCGCTCGACCGGATCGAACGCGAAGAGTTCTACGTCCGGGCGGACATCGAGGACTCAGACAACCTCTTCGACGTGTTGGCCGGTCGGATCGTGCTCGGACTGTTCCTCGCAAGCGGCGTCGTCTCGACGACCGTGCTGTTCGCCTTCTCGACGCTCGAAGCCACCGGCGTCGCCGCCGCGGGGACGTTATTCGCGGCCCTGTTGCTCTATCGGTCCTTCCGGAAGCGCCGCGGCATCAGGGCCAAACCGCAGTTCACTCGCCAGCAGATGCGCCAGCGCGAGACAGGAGCCGCTTCGGAATCAGACCAGCCGGCGTTTGGCCCCTTCGACGGCGTCGACGCCGAAGAGCCGCCGGACGAGTAGCCTTTTTGTCCCGTCCGCTCCCGGTTCGGATCGTGCAGATCGACACTTTCGCCCTCGAACGCTGGCTTGATCGCTACGAGGCCGACGCCGACGTGATGCTCGGCGAGAGCGGCGTCCGCGCGGTCGAGGCCGACCGGTTCGACACCGATCCAGGCCGTCTCGGTTACGTGGTGCCCACGAACGGCGATCCGGCTTTCCGCGAACGGGTGGCCGCCCGCTACGACCGCGATCCTGAAGAGGTCGTGTTCACCTGCGGGACCCAGGAAGCGAACTTGCTCGCCTTCCTCTCGCTGCTGGAGCGCGGCCGCCACGCCGTCGTCGTGACACCGACATACCAATCGCTGATCGCGATCCCGGCCGCGCTAGCGGAGGTGACGACGGTACCGCTAGATCCACCGGAGTGGACCCTCGATCCCGACGCGGTGGCCGACGCGATCCGCCCGGAGACCGATCTGATCGTCGTCAACACGCCGAACAACCCGACAGGGAGAGCCCACGGCGAGGATGCCCTCCGAGGGCTGTACGACCTCGCGATCGACGCCGACGCGTATCTGCTGGGCGACGAGGTCTACCGGTTGCTCGATCCGGATCCGAATCCGCCAGTCGCAAGCCTCGGTCCTCGTGCCGTTTCGACGAGCGGCCTGTCGAAGGCCTGGGGGCTACCTGGACTACGGTTCGGCTGGCTAGCCGGCCCGTCGGAAGTGGTCTCGGCGGCGACTCACTGGAAGGACTACACGACGATCTCGCCGCCGCAGTTCGGTCAGTACGTCGCACGCCAGGCGTTCGATCGGGCGGACGAACTGCTGGGCGAGCACCGTGACCTCGCGGCGGAAAACCGGGACCACGTCGCGGCCTTGCTGGCCGAGTACGACATGTCGTGGACTGAGCCGGCAGGCGTCGTCGGCTTCCCGACTATCCCGGATGAGTTCGCGGATGCTCGAACGTTTTGCCGGTCACTGGTCCGCGAGGAGTCAGTCCTGCTCGTTCCCGGTGACGTCTTCGGTCACCCGAATCGATTCCGGATCGGATTCGGCACCGACCCGGACGTTCTCACAACCGGACTGGACCGGCTCCGAGCCTTTCTGGATCGAAACCACTGATAGTGACTGCTGTAACTATTCACCGGTACGACCGTCCGACTGCGGGCGGTCGATGTGGCATTGACTTACAGCAGTCACTATGATAGTGATTACTGTAACGATTTACCAGTGCGACCGCACGACACTGTGCGGTCGACCCGGAACAGACTTACAGTAATCACTATGATCGAGGGCGAGTGTCCGTCGTCACTCCTGGGGGTCCAGATATGCAAACCGGATCGTCTTCGCCCCGGCTCCATCCAGTTCCTCGTAATTGAGTAATTCCAGCAGCGCAAGCAGTCCCGGGAGCGCGACTACGATCACAATCGGTGACAGGACGAGGAGTGGGACGACCGTCACCACGATGGCGGTGATTGCGTGCATCGCAGCGTAGGGAACGTTGGAGGCCAGTGACCGCCAGGCAAGCCGCAGCCCCTCGAAGAACCCGGGGCGGTTCTCGGCATCCTCTCGGACGACAATGTCGGCAGCGCGGAACAACAACACGATCCCGGCGACGATAACGTAGAGTCCGAGCACGCCGATCAACATGAGTGGTACCGAATCGCCGATGACGAACCGGAGGTAGAAGTACATCCAGACGCTCATAGCTATAATCGCAACAGTGTACGGCAGGCCCGACCAGATGTACGTCCAGATCGACTCGATGAAGTGTGAGGCCCGTCCGATCGCGGAGTCCGGTGCCCCGCCGCCAGTACCGGTGTGGGTGATCGACGCGTGGAATGCGTCCATCAGCGCCAGCAGTGCGGGCCCGATAGTGATGATCGACAGGGACGCGATCGAGTACAGGACGCTCAACAGGACGATGGTCACCGCGTCGCTGATCGCGATCCGACCGAACGTCCTGAGCACCAGCATCGGATCCGGCGGTCCCTCCTTGCGCAGACTCATCTGCCGATAGTTCCGCCCAAAGATTGAAAGGGACTCCGAATCGACCCGCAGGGACACTATTTTGGACGCCACGGACGTATTCCCGACCGTTATGTCCGAGTTCGAGACCTACACCTGCGAGAACTGTGGCGAATCGTTCCGCGCGCATCCGAGTTCTAACGCCGCCGAGAACGGGTACTGCAGTCCAGCGTGTAAATCGCCTCGGGGTCAAGCCCCGAGGCTTTCGCGTGGACTCCCGTTCTATGCCTCAGTAGAGGCAGGGGGTACGTACTCCCCGCTCACGTTCAGCGTCCCGCGATTCAAGCGCACATCTACGGGTGCGCCTCCGTCACCTGCGTTTTGCCTGCGACGGAGATACTGCAAACCGATATTCTTGGAAGCGTTGTAGTCGGCGTGATTCTCATACCCACACTGCTGACACTCGAACGACTCACCCGACCGATTGTCGTCGTGGGTAAACCCACACGTCGAACACCGCTTCGACGTATTTCGAGGGGCAACCTGTACGGCTTCGATGTCGTGTTCTTCGGCCTTGTATTCGACGTACTTGTAGAGGCGTCGGAACGCCCAAACGTGTTGCCACGTCGCTTCGGGAATGTTCTCCCGAATGTGGGTCAAATCCTCGAACACGATATGCGAACAGCCGTTCTCGGCGGCTTCTTCGATAAGTTCGTTCGCCACCGTGTGCAGGTGTATCTCAAAGCGTCCGTACTCTTTCTGCCCGACTGACTTGATGTTCGAGTGGGCGTGGCGAGAACCACACTGCTGGAGCGACCCACGGCGCTTCTCGTATTCTCGACGCCAGTGGTTGAACTCGTCTGCTGACCAGAATCGCCCCGTCGAAGCAACGGCGAGATTGTTGACGCCCAAATCCACACCAAGGACTGTTCTGTGCATGGACTCGGATTCAGACGTTTCCTCGTCTGCTTCGACTTTCCGCATCGAAGCGTGGAGATACCAGTCACCGTCGCGGTACTGCAAGTGTGCCATCCGAAACTCGAAGTCCTCGTCGGAAACGTACTTCGTCGGCGGTGTCTCCGAATCGTCGGGAAGGATGTAATCGCACTTAACGCGCCCATCCACGGTCGAAAGGGAAACGTGGTCACGGTGGAACGTCGCGCTTCGCTTGTCGTACACCGCGCTGTCTGCCGAGAAGTGCGGTTGCGATGTATTCTCACCACGTTCGAGACGTGAGACTCCGCTTTTGACGGCTTCGACCGCCCTGCGAATCCCTTTCTGGACGAGGTTAGCGGTCAGATCAGTTTCGTCGCGGAGTTGGTCGTACAGGGCGCGTTCGGCTTTGGCTTTCGAGGTGACGTGGTATCCGTCGTCTCCGTGCCAGCACCATTCGCTTGCGGTGTTGGCGCAGTGTTTGAACTGATCGACAGTCTCTCGAAGGGAGTCGTCGGCTCCTTCGGGAGCGTCGAGTTTGATGACAGCGGTACGACGGTATTCCACTGTGTTTCACATATCTTGTCGGTGTTACTTATACGTTCGGGAGTTAGACTACCATCGTAGCGTGGTTTGTGTCATCGGTTGTCGGCTTCCTCCCCGACCTCAAGGGTCGGGGCATCCGCCTTGTACCGCCTGTGAAACCGCCGGCAAATCCCTCTAGTTGTTGTCCGGGCTGTAGTTGGGCGCTTCGTCAGTGATCATCACGTCGTGTGGGTGACTTTCCTGGTGGCCCGCACTGGAGACGCGGACGAACTCCGAGCGTTCCTTGAACTCGGGGATCGTCTCGGCGCCAACGTAGCCCATACCTGATTTCATTCCGCCGACGAGCTGGTGGAGTTCCGACTCCAGCGACCCCTTGTACGGCGTCGCAGCCTCGACGCCCTCGGGGACGTACTCCTCTTCCTCCTGCTCTTCGACGTCCTTGAGATAGCGCTCGCCGCCGCCGGACGACATCGCGCCGACACTGCCCATCCCGCGGTACTGCTTGTACTTCTTGCCCTGCATCGTGATGACTCGGCCGGGTGCCTCGTCAGTCCCGGCGAAATAGGAGCCGAGCATGACCGCGTCGGCCCCGGCCGCGATGGCTTTGATAGCGTCACCGGAGTAGCGGATGCCGCCGTCAGCGATCACAGGCACGTCGTGCTGGGCGGCGACGTCCGCGACTTCCGTGACGGCCGTGATCTGGGGCATGCCCGCCCCGGAGACGACCCGCGTCGTACAGATCGAGCCGGGTCCGATCCCGACTTTCAGCCCGTCGGCGAACTCGACGAGGTCTTCGGCGGCTTCGCGGGTGCCGATGTTGCCGACGACGACGTCGGCCTCGACCTGTGACTTGATCTCGCGGGCGCTGTCAACCACGTTCAGATTGTGGGCGTGAGCGCAATCGATGAATATCACGTCGGCTCCGGCCTCGTCAGCGGCGACGGCTCGCTCTTGCTCGAACGGACCGACTGCGACCCCGCAGCGGAGCGAGCCGTCCTCGGCGCGGGCAGCGTCGTCGTACTCCCGTCGCTGGAGGATCCCCTGCATCGTGATGAGGCCCACCAGGCGGTTCTCGTCGTCGACCAGCGGGACGCGCTCGATCTTGTGCTCGTACATCAGCTCCAGCGCTTCGCGGGGGGTAACGTCCTCAGGAGCCGTGATGACTTCATCCGTCATGGCCTCCCGGACCTCGTCTGCCTCGCCTACCTCCAGATACGGCCGGATGTCAGTCCCAGAGATGATGCCGAGCACCTCGTCGTCCTCGTCGACGACGGGCGCACCCGAGACACCGCGTTCTTGCATCATCGTATCGACCTCCCGGACCGTCTGATCCGGTCGCGCGGTCACGACATCGCGGATGACGAGTTCGTCAGCACGCTTGACCCGTTCGACTTCAGCGACCATCCGGTCAACGTCCATGTTCTGATGGATAACGCCAAGACCGCCCTGACGGGCCATCGCGATCGCCATGTCGCTCGTCGTGACGGTGTCCATCGCGGCCGAAAGCACGGGCACCTGCAGTTCGACGTTCTTCGAGACCAGTGTTGACATGTCGGCCTCGTCAGGCTCGACGCGGCTTTCCTTGGGTCTGAGAAGTACGTCGTCGAATGTCAACGCCTCTGGTACGTCCAGTTTCGCCGAGAAAGGCTGTGGATCGTTCGCCATGTAAACCGTCCGCCTCGGCCTCCCAAAAACGTTGCGAGACGAGGACGTTCTGTGAGGAGCTGTCGGGACCGTCCTCCCGTCACAAAAATATCCACGAGCGTACAGATATTCGGTATCCGAACGAGTTGAAAACAAGTAGAATAACCATTATCGTTTACGTGTGCAGGATTTCAACCTAAAGAATAGTCGACCTTCCTAGAATATCGACGTTATTCCGTACGTTTGTCTGTGGCTTGCGGCCAATTCTCACACAACGCTTTTACTGGAATGAGACGATTGTTTATGTATGGACTCCGTCAGTCCCACCGTTCGAACGGGTATTAGCGTCCAAATGCAGCCTGCGGACCCGTGTTCGAATACATTTTGCAAAATGGTGGGCAATTTCGACCACCACTGGTCGGATCGGACGGAGTTCGCACGCGTCTTCCGGGCCCGGCCGCGGTACCGTCGACGTGTGCGTGAGTACCCACAGGCCACGGGAGACGGCCTCGTCGCCTGATGAGTAGTTCCCAACACCCGATCGCGCTGGCGATCGAGCGGCAGGTCGGTGGTGCCACTCGGTTGCTGGCGACGGTCATGTGTCTCCCGCTGGTCGACGGCCTGTTCCCGGCACTCGTGCTAGCGGGCGCGATCGACGGACCGCTCGGCATTCTGGAGATAGGGTTGCTTGTCTTCGGCGGGAGCGCCACCGTCGCCGTCATCCTCGCGGATATGGAGGGTGGGCCACGCGAGCAGGTCCCGAAGATCCTCGCTGTCGGTGCCGTCCTCGTGACTGTCGCCGCGATCGAGGCGGCGGTCGCGCCGACCATCGAGAGCGTCCTTAATCTCTGGGTGTTCGAGCGATTCGCCGCCGTCGTGATCCTCGCGGTCGCTGCCAAGACTGCCAGCGCCCGGATCGGTGATCTCATGCCCCGTCCAGCGATGATCGTCGCGCTCGGTCTACTCGCGAGTATCGAGCCGTCAAACGCGACGCTGGTCATCACGACGGACCTCGGGCTCGTCGTTCGTGGGGCGGCCGCCGGACTCGTCGGCGTGACCTTCGCGCTGGTGGTCGCCGTCGCCGGGCCGCGACTCCGGGAGGTCGTCGACCTGGATCGCTTCCGATTCGGGAGCGCGGTCGCGCTCGGCCTGCTCCCGCTGTCGATGTTCGGACTCGTTCCCGGGAACGTCCCCATCGCCCTGATCGTGCTGGCGCTGACGGCGCTGCTGGCGTTCGACCCTGACAGCTCCCACACCCGCCCCCGACCGGAAGCCGCCGCCACGGACGGGAGCGGTACGGTAGAGAACCCGGCTGACGGCGATGCCTTCGAGGTCGGTGACGACGACGGCTATCAGGCACCCTGGCTCTGATCAGGAGCGATCTCTGGATCGATCTTCACCTGTCTATCTGGCGCGTTCGACTGGTTACTGCCTGGAAGGGAACACTTAGGGCCGTCCTCACCAACGTCGGGATATGAGCGAGAACCGCGTCGTCCAGGGGCGGATGGTCACTCCGAAACGACTTGCCGAGTTGATCGAGGGAGAGGACGTGATGGACGCCGAGGCCATCGAGGACGCCGACCGGGTGTGTCCCGAATGCGGCGGCGACGTCATCTCCGTCGGCTATATGCCATCGATCACGGAGTTCGTCACCGGATACAAATGCCAGGAGTGTGACTGGGCCGAGACCGACCGGGAGTAGCGGGAACCGAAATCCCTTTACGGGGATTGTGCCTACGGAAGAGTGCGGGGTCGTGGCCAAGCCCGGCATGGCGACTGACTCCAGAGGCAACGGCGCCCGGGACGAAACTCCAGACTGATATACTGAGCGACCGACTGATCATCGGCCGCGCTGATGACCCTCTGGAGTTCCGAGGCGCCAACCGGAGATATCAGTCGATCGGGGGTTCAAATCCCTCCGACCCCACTACTTCATCGCGTGAACCATAATCGACAGATGTGAGTGGAATCCCTATAAACAGAACTCCAATCACCCATTTGCGTTTTCAGTCGATCAGAGGACGCGGCCCGATACCATCTGGTGATTACATCCTATCATCTATTCTCCAATACAATAAAAGTACCTTTGCGAAATAAGTCAATCCAAAGTATTATATATTCTCAATAAATATATAACTATAGAATTAAATGCCCGGTACTTGGCATTTCTCGAAGGAAAAATGCAAGAAATTGCCGACGACGATTCTCGATGGAACGCCGAGCGGTCCCATGCATCGAGGGTCTTGGAAGAAGTCCAAGACGAGCTTGCGAAAGAAGGGCACGCGCACCAGAAATAGAAGTCACTCAACGAGATCTTGGTTTTGGACAAAAGTTACCGATGCCACGCGATATTTATTAGAAGATCGTCACAATTGCAGTGCAACATAGAGAGGATGAAGTCAGCACGCCGACTCTTTGTGTGTCGTTACTCTCCTTGGTCGGCGAGTTCGAAGATCATGACTTCCATATCGGGTGCCGTCTTACCGTTACGGAACACCCAACTCCCCAGTGGGTCGATCCCGTTCTGGCGAGCAGTTACGATCAACTCGCTAAGCCTGGCCTCGAAGGCCTCTTCGGACGTGATGTTCCCTTGGAAGTCGTCACCAGATTTGTCGTTTGTCATGGGATTGAATATGGGTAGACGAGGGAGCTCGAACGCGAAGGCCACCGATGACCTGATCTGAGGAATGTCCGTCTCGACCCAGTACGGATCGTCACGTCGCGCGTCTCTATCTATTCAAACAGTAGGCCTTCACTGGGAAAGGTATGGCGATAGACCTGACACACCATGCAACAATAGGGCCGTGACGAGCCTTTAACCGTGTCACTACCGAAGCCAAGACGATGCCGGTCATCGTCGAACTGTCCCTTTCAGCCACGGAATTTCAACTGGGGCGTATCCTGTCCACGGAGGGTGGCACGACGGTCACCCTGGAGACAATGGTACCGCTGGGGGACCGTTCTGTCCCGTTCTTTCGCGTCTTCGGACAGGCGCGCGAGGCCTTCGAAGCACAGGCGCGGGATCACCACTCGGTGGCGGACCTCCACGTCGTCAGCACCCACGACGGGGAGACCTTGTACGCACTCGACTGGACTATCAGCGAGGGTTCCTTTCTGGATAGCGTGTTGTCACTGGATGGTCACGTCTTAGAGGCCAGGGGCGGGTCGGACACGTGGGAGTTTCAGCTGCGGTTTCCGTCCCACAGTGCACTCTCGACGTTCCAGGAGTCCTGTTTTGAGGCCGACATATCAATCAACATCAAACGTATCTACAATCCGACCACGCCCGACGCAGGGCCGTGGTACGGGCTGACCACCCCACAGCGAGAGACGCTCAGCTACGCCGTCGAGAAGGGATACTACTCGCTGCCCCGGCGCAGTTCGACCCAGGACATTGCAGAAGAGTTCGGCATCTCCGATCAGGCAGTCACCGAACGGCTCAGGCGTGCCATCGACACCCTCGTCACGAACACGCTCTTGCTCACTGCCGACGACGACTGATCTTCTCTGTGGTGGCTCTGTCCCTGTATCGATTCGTCACCACTTCCTGTACTTGTAAGACCGGCTGTACGAGATACGCGAGGTGGGCGGTACATCTTGCACGCTCCGAGCCGATCTATCCAACAGTTGTTAGGTAGCGAGGCGACCGATACAGAGGTTCTATTCAGCGCGGTAGTTTCGTTCGTTCCGTTCCACATCTACTGAAACTACTGTGCTATACTGAGTGCTAATCTACCTCTGCCTGCTCAATGTTATCGCGACATTTTGCAGTGACGAGGAGTTGTAATGCACTCCGAATAGCATAGTTTTTGGCTTCCGAGGAATCCGCTTGAAGAGCCTCATCAAGGTAGGCTTGGGCACGGGTTAGTTGTGTGGATTCCTCGTTCGCAGTCTCTGGATGCCATTCCATCATCGAACCCATGAATCTGGGTACAGAGACCAGACGTATGATTGTGTGCTATTATCTATCATGGAATTTAAATCCCCACGGAAGATCCATATCTGCTG
>JAZKRQ010000033.1:0-20744 GCA_036628575.1 Halapricum sp. | reverse complement strand
AGTCCTATTTGCTCTGGCCCGGATTGAGTGACTTACAACTGGAGGATTGAGTTAGTATCGGTCTTGTAGTCGGTGCCGCTATTTGGCTAGGTTCTTCTTTTGTTGGCTTCTTCACCCGCGGTATCCCCTTTATTGGTATTGCTTCTCTAGGGATGATCGCCGCACTCGGAATTTTACTCGTAATGGGTGGGATAGCAATTCTATCTGTCGTTGATACCTTGGTCGTTATTTCGTTCGGCACAGCAGTGATTATCGGTGGAGTGGTAGGTTTCAGTCGCAGGTTAGACCGGCGTGGACGACGCAAAAATGCAGATTTCACCCGTATCTATGGTATGAAACTGCTTCTTGAAGAGAATTGGAAAGAGATCTTGATAGTTGTGACTATCTTGATCATGCTCTTTACCGGAGTTACCAACGGTGAGATTGCTGAGATAGAACACGTTGACCTGCCTCTCAAGGTGGGTTAAATGGGTGTGTTTGAAGGCAGGGGAACACACACGGGGTATCCTGCTCTAGCGTACTATGTGCGTTATTCGTCAACCATGCTTTCCAACACGTCGACTAGCTCCGGGTTCTCGCGTACCAGTCGTTCCACTCTGTCCAAGTCTTTGTGTTCCCGCAGACTGTCGGCGTCGTCTTTCGCGTCTTGCACATTGCCTTCGATTTTGTCTTGGGCACTACGGGCGTCCGGAGTATAGACTTCCCCACAGTTCGGGCACGCCTTCGCGTTCGGTGGCAACGGGTCACGGCACACGCTACAGTGTTCGGGCGTCATTGGCGATTCGTCTTTCTCTTCCCGAATCCCGAATGCCTCTTCTGCCTTTTGAATATAATCAGAGTCAGATAGGTGTGCATACGTCGTATTCATTACGTCACTCTCCGGTTTGTGACGAATTAGGCGCTTAATCACGTCGTCGTCCATACTGTAGTCCCGCTTGCACATCGTCACGAAATTGTGCCGGAGTGCGTGAGCATGGGACGGCTTATTTTTGATTCCTGGCACCTCCTCCGCTGCCAGTTCTGCTGCTTCTCTGAGCACTCGATTCACAGTGTCGTCACTGATTGTCGTGGTAGCATCCCGAACTTGACTGTCACGGCGTTCGCAGATAAGGTAAGCTTCGGGATTGTCTGGCTCAGGGTGGTGGTTCAACCAGTCACGAACCGACCCCGTGGCACCAAGAAGCGGGTTCCACGTCCCGATTAGTTCGGCCCCCTTCAATCCATCTGCCTCTTTGTTGAGTCGATACTTCTTGTCGTCTAGATCAATATCCTTGATTCGTAGCGTTCGAATAGCAGTGTTCCGCTGGCCAGTGTAGAGAAAAAGGTCTACAATCGCCTTATCACGGGGGTGTTCCGGCGCGTTGCGAAGTGCGTGGAACTCCTCGCGGGTAAGCATATCCTCGGGATCGACAACGGTAGATTTCATGTCAAAGACTGCAATATCCTCGGGATCAACACCGTTGTCTAAGTGTCGGAGAAACCGTTTCAAGCAATTCTGCCGTGTTCGCACTGAATTCTTGCTCAAAGGCTTGCTTACGGACGCTGCTTTGCCTTCATACAGTCGTTGTGCCACTGTGTTGAAGTCGTCGGCGTCGGCTTCGAGAAGTGAACCGTCCAAGTCACGGGCGAAAGTCGCAACCGACCGGAGCCACTGGCGTAGCGTAGATGGTTTGCGCGTCTTTCCCCACCTATTCGCGTCATCGTCAGCGTTGTCTGGCGTCTGGGTGGCTTTCTCGGGATCGTAGCCGTCACACCACCGGAGAAGTTCATCGGCGTCTTGCTGTGCTATCTCGCCGTTTTCAGCCAAGTCACGGATAGCCTGACGCTCTTGTACGTACTTCTCGCGCTTGGTCTGTGCCATACGCTACTTTTTCGATACCAGGGTTAAGAATACACCGCATAGGTTCAGGGAGTACTTCTTGAATACCATGGCCCACTCTTGATATCACGTGGCATGACCAAAAGCCCACCGGGCGTCCGGAGTCCGTGCTCTCACCGGATGGTCGTCGTCTCGAAAACTTCGTAGTCGCCGGCGTCGTCGACGCTAATGATCGCCCACTCGTAGTCTAGCTCCTGGCGGTCGAGCCATCCCTTGAGATCGTGACGTGACTCGCTGGGGGTCACGAAACAGCGGAACTCCCCGGAGTTCGGTACGTCCGTCGGCTCCGGCATCGGCGTCACGTGGACGACTCGCCACTTGCGCTGGGCTCTTATCTCCTCGCCGTCGTCGGAGACGGTATACCCGAGGTCGTCGAAGATCGATCGCGCCTGTGATGCGAGGTGTGTGGTAACAGTCCCCATCCAAGCGCAGGTACTCGCGCGTAGATATTAAGTCTTCACAAGTGACAGGTCCTGGAGTAGAACTGTCTCGTTATCAAAACTTTCCGTCGGTTTCCAATCGGGAGACTACTTCACGAACTTGCTGCGTCTCGGACTTGGGGGCGACCAACGTTCGGTCGCCAAAACTCGCGATCACCAGATCCTCGACACCGACCGCGCTGACGTGCCCGTCGCTGGCGATAACGTTGTTCTGGGCCTCCAATGTGAGGCTCTCGCCGAGTGTAACGTTGCCGTCCTCGTCGGCCTCCAGTACGCGCTCGAACGCGTCCCAGTTGCCGAGATCGTCCCATCCGTAGTGAGCCGGTACGACGGCGACGTTCGAGGCGACTTCCATGACTGCGTAATCGACGCTGACCGACGGTACGGCTTCGAAGCCTCGCTGTGGGTTGCCCTCTTCCAATGCATCGACCAGGGATGCGAGTTCGGTGCCACTCGTGGCTTCGAGGAAGGCCTCTGGCGTCCACGCGAAGGTCCCACTGTTCCAGTAATACCCCTCTTCCAGATAGCGCTCGGCAGTTTCCTGGTCCGGCTTCTCGGTGAACGACTCGACATCGTAGTACTCGCCGCACTGTACCCCGGGCTCGATGTACCCGTATCCGGTCTCCGGGCGGGTCGGCTCGACCCCGATCGTCACGAGATTCCCGGTGTCAACTGCGACCTGACAGGCCCGTCGTGCAGTGGGCGCGAACGCCCCCGCGATCCGATGATCACTCGGAAGACTCAATATGACGCTCTGCCCCACCTCCTCGCGCACCCGGTGGGCAGCGTACGTCAGGGCCGGCCCGGTGTCCTTCGGTTCCGGTTCGGTGAGAACCGTCGCGGAGGGGGCGTGCTTAGCGGCTTCGTCCGCGAAATCTGGTCGGGTCAGGACGTACACTTCATCGGCGACGGCGGCCCTCTCGACAGTCGCTTCGAGCAGCGACTGGTCGCTGCCGAACGAACGGAACTGTTTGGGTCGGTCGCTACGGGTCGCCGGATAGAGACGAGTCCCAGTGCCGCCGGCCAGTACGATAGCTACGATAGGGCGGTTCATACTCTCTAGTTGACCCGCATCGGCCAAATTTGCTGCCCCGATAAGTGTTTTGCCGGCGGGCCTGTGCGTTAGGGTATGGATCCCGAAGATGTCGCCGCCGTTATCGAAGACGCGCTTCCCAACGCTCACGTCCGCGTGAGCACACCCCGCCCGAACGATACCGATCATCTCGCGGCAGTCGTCGTCTCGCCCGCATTCGAGGGGGAGTCCCTCGTCGAGCAACATAGTCTCGTTCACGACGCCGTCGAGGATCACCTCACCACCGACATCCACGCGTTGAAGATTACGACGTACACGCCAACAGAGGCTCCACCGGACGCCCCCGGGCAAAGGCCGTAACTACATTAAATTGCGGAACTAACTTATCTCGCCACTATCGTCTAGCACACATGGCCTCGGAACAGTCCCAGGAGACAAGTCCGAAGGAGGTCCAGGCGCGAGTCGCGTCGCTCATCGAGGAATACGATCGCGTCCTGTTCATCAAGGGGCAGCCGGAACGGCCCCTGTGTGGCTTCTCGCAACGAGCAGTGGGGACGCTATCGCAATATGACATCGATTTCGAGGCCGTGGACGTGTTATCGGCGCTATCGGCCTATCGGGACGCGCTCGAATCACACAGTGGGTGGCAGACGATTCCACAGCTGTACGTCGACGGGGACTTTGTCGGTGGGAGTGACATCATTGTCGAACTCGATGACCGAGGTGATCTCGAGGCGGCGCTGGCCGTGGAGTAATCGGTTTTAGTAAATTTGTTCCGGATCGAATGAACGACTGCGTTCGGTCGTACCGATAAAATATCACTAGTTACGGTGAGGGGTTACCACGACTCGACTCGCCCGTCCCGGATGTCCTCGACACACCCTTCACAATCCGGATGCCCTGCCTCGAAACATTCCGGTTTTCGGTCGGTATCCATCGCGACGGCGCGGCGCTCGGCGTAGCGGCGACAGACGATCCGTGCGTTGCCCTCGTCGTCGACTGGCAGGTCGAGCTTCGCGGCGTTTCTCGCGCGCTTGTAGGCGTTCTGCGCCTGGGCTACCTGCTCGCCGGCCGAGCGGAGTTTCGCGCGGAGGAACCGCTCCAGGCGGTCGTCGTCCATGCCCCCCGTTCGGAACGCGGCACACATAGGCCTTCTCCGCGGTTGGAGTTCCGGTAGTCCTCTCAAAATGTTCACTTTCACTTCGGTCGCCGAGAGTTTTTATACGATGACGACCAACCATCGAATGTCTCCCATCGAAAACAAAGCGGAGACAGTGAGAGCATGACTGATTTGCGTACACAAGCGGAAGAGATACACGAGCAGTTTGCCGACCAGCTCGACATCGATGTCGAGGACGTCGAGGAGCGCCTCGACACGCTGGTCAACGAGTACAAGGTTCCCCTCGAGGAGGCACGCCGGAGCGTTACTAACGGCTACCTCGACGAGGCGGGGATGGATCGGGACGACCTCGGCGGAGGTGGGGGCGGCAACGAACGCGTTCAGATCGCCGACATCGACACGGCCGAGCAGTGGGTCGACATCACCGCGAAGGTGGCCGACCTCTGGGAGCCTCGAAGCGACTCGATAGCACAGGTCGGCCTCCTGGGTGATGAATCCGGGACGATCAAGTTCACCAAGTGGGCCAAGTCCGATCTGCCGACCCTCGAAGAGGGACAGGTCTATGACCTGGGCAACGTCGTCACTGACGAGTACCAGGGGAACTTCTCGGTGAAGCTCAACCGGACGACGACGATCGAAGTGGTCGACGAGGACATCGAGGTCGGCGACGACACCGTCACTGTCGAGGGCGCATTGGTCGATATCCAGAGCGGCAGCGGGTTGATCAAACGCTGTCCTGAGGAGGGCTGTACGCGCGTCCTCCAGAACGGGCGGTGCAGCGAGCACGGCGAAGTCGAAGGGGAGTTCGACCTCCGGATCAAGGGCGTGCTCGACGATGGTGAGGAGGTCCACGAGATAATTTTCGATCAGGAAGCCACAGAGGAGCTGACCGGGATCGAACTGGAAGAGGCCAAGAACATGGCTATGGACGCCCTGGACACGACGGTCGTCGCCGACGAGATGGAGACTGACACCCTGGGACGGTACTACCGGGTTACCGGCCCGACTCTGGGACGGTACGTCCTGGTGAACGACCTGGAAGTTCTGGACGAGCCGGTCGATGCAGAAAGCGCGCTGATCAAAGCGAGGTCGATGTGAAATGAGTTCAGCACCTACCCGCGAAGTCGCCCGCCGCGTCTTCGCACGCGAGTTCAACGACGCGACGTATACCTTCAAGGAGAGCGACGACGAGCGAGCGCCGGTGTACGTCCTGTTGCCGACAGGTGCCCGGGCCAACCGGATATTCGTCGTCGGCACGCTGACTGAGACCGAAGACGTCGGCGAGGACAGCGAGTACTGGCAAGGTCGGGTAGTCGATCCCAACGGCGACACGTTCTTCGTCTACGCCGGGCAGTACCAGCCCGACGCAGCGGCTATGTTGCGGGAACTGGAGCCGCCGGCTTACGTAGCTATCGTCGGCAAACCGCGCACATACGAGACCGACGAGGGTGATGTCAACGTCTCCGTTCGGCCCGAGTCGATCACGAGTGTCGACGAGACGACTCGGGATCGATGGGTCGTGGAGACGGCCGAGCGAACCCTCGACCGGATCCAGCGCTTCGAGTCGGACAACACCGACGAGTACGTCGAGATGGCCAACGAGGAGTACGACCTGCCGGTCGAGAACTACCGACGGACGGCCCTGGAAGCACTCGAGAGCCTGGAAGAGGAAGAGACGGCCGCCGAACCGAATCCCTAGGCTTCGAGCAACTCGACGAGGTTCCCTTCGGGGTCGCGGACGAACAGAATTCTGGTACCACTTTCGGTCGTTTTCGGCTCGCTAAGCGTGTCGACCCCGTC
The DNA here is from genome assembly GCA_036628575.1 of Halapricum sp. Lineage (GTDB taxonomy): Archaea > Halobacteriota > Halobacteria > Halobacteriales > Haloarculaceae > Halapricum. The sequence goes on along the minus strand of JAZKRQ010000033.1, from coordinate 14,472 downwards.
AGGCAACGCCTCGTCGACTGCGTCCAGATCCTCGACAGAGAGGCCGATGTGTGTTGTCCCCGGTTCGTTTAGCGCTCCGTCCGTTCTCGGTTCGGCTTCCGGGTCGTAACTGACCAGTTCTATTCGAGCGTCACCGGCGTCCAGGTGGACGAACTCGGCGCTGGCCCCGGGAACGTCGACGCCGGTGGCGAACGCCTCGCCGCCGACGGAAAATTCCGCGAGGACGTCAAGTCCGAGCACGTCTCGGTAGAACGTAGCAGTACGATCGAGGTCGGATACCGTGATGCCGTAGTGGTGTGCGGTAGCGTCCATACACGGGATGGGGGATGGCGAACGGTTAAACGCCGTCGACATCGGAGCGGACTCCGCCGAACGATTCAACTGCTGTGATTTTTTACTGTCACAACCGCTCGAATTCGGGCGTTCGATAGAGAAATGACGTACAACAGCCACTATCACACCATCGACACAGGGGGTTCGAGCGGGCGATTTATCCGCTCGACCGGCCAATCCGAAACCGATGACACCGCGGCTCGCCTACGAGGACGGGACGATCAGGATCGAGGGGCTCGTCCCGGATCTCCCGTTCGTCGAGATCGATTCGCGGACCGAAACAGCCAGAGCGCCAGCGTTCCGGTATCGTGAACTCCGTGACTGGCTCGACGAGGAGGGGATCGACTACGTCGACGACGTTTTCGACGCTCGATCTGTGGAGTTCGAGACGGCCTACGAACTCCGGGCGTATCAGCGTGATGCGCTGGAAGCATGGCGCGAGGCGGAAGAGCGCGGGGTTCTGGAGTTGCCGACCGGGAGCGGCAAGACGGTGATCGCCATTGTGGCGACCGCCACGATAGACGTCCCGACTTTGATCGTCGTCCCGACTATTGATCTCTTGGAGCAGTGGCGCGAAGAGTTGAGCCGAGAGTACAGTGGGACGATCGGACAGCTAGGCGGGGGTGAACAGCGAGTCGAGCCGATCACGGTGTCGACGTACGATTCGGCGTATCTCCGTGCTGACGAACTCGGGGATCGGTTCGAGTTTGTCGTCTTCGACGAGGTTCACCATCTCGGAGGCGAAGGGTATCGGGAGATCGCCCGCCTGCTCGCTGCCCCTGCACGAATGGGGTTGACGGCGACCTTCGAGCGCCCCGACGGCGCACACGAACGTTTAGAGGAGCTGGTTGGTCCCCGCGCCGTCCGACTCGATCCCGAAGAACTGGCTGGCGAGCATCTCGCGGACTACGATATCAAACGGATTGAAGTTGCCCTGACGTCCGCGGAGCGCGAAGTGTACGAGTGCCAACAGGGGATCTTCACTGACTACCTACAGCAGTCGAATATCCAACTCCGCAGTGGAGAGGACTACCGCAAACTCGTGATGCGGTCCGGAACGGATCCGGCCGCTCGCGAGGCACTGTTGGCCAAACAACGTGCGCGGGAGGTGATGATGAACGCCGACCGGAAGATCGAGGTCCTGGCCGATCTGCTGGATCGTCACGATGACGACCGGGTCATCGTTTTCACGGCGTTCACTGACCTGGTCTATCGGCTCTCCGAACGGTTCTTGCTCCCCGCGATCACTCATGAGACGAGTGCTGGGGAGCGCCGGGAGATACTTCGGGCCTTCCGCAACGGGACGTATTCGCGGATCGTGACGGCGAACGTCCTCGACGAAGGCGTCGACGTTCCGGACGCCAATGTGGCGATCGTACTCTCGGGCAGCGGGAGCCAGCGCGAGTTTACCCAGCGACTGGGGCGGATCCTGCGGCCGATAGCGGATGGCTCGCGGGCGCTCCTGTACGAGGTCGTCACCCAAGAGACGGCCGAAGAACGCGTCTCGCGACGACGGCGGTAAGCTACGGTGTGCCGGTGGGGGAATTCAACACGACGGATAGCCTGAGGCTGGGCCGGGAGGCGAAAGACTCGTACTCGATCGGGAGCTGGAGCGAGACGGTTTCTGTGGCGAACGCTGAGAGGTCGAATTCGGTCCCGTACTGGAAAGCCGTCCCCTGATACTGTACGTTGGCATATAGCGTTCCATCGACGCGTGAAGGAGAGACGTTTTCCAGCTCCGCCTCGATGATGACATCCCCGTCTGGACCACTGACGAGTTCCTGTCCGACGATCTCAGGTTTCCGGATGCTTATCGGGGCCAGTGTTCGCTCGGTCTCGGTTTCGTTGTTCTCGGTGATGACGTTTCGCGGTGGCTCTTTGGGTTCGCGAACCAAACATCCGCCCAGCGTCAGCGTCCCCCCAGCGACTGCGGCCAGGATCGATCGCCTCGTCGGCATAGCGAATGCGTCGACGGCGGAAAGGAAGAACCTTGCCATAGCTTTTATCGCTGGCGAGCGAACCACCGTCAGTGCTGACGAAAGAACTTCTGCGGGTGTCACGTGCCGGCGGCGGGTATCACCCGCAGTTCGTTGGGGGCGATCATCGCGACCTCGCGGCGCGCGTCCTCGGAACGTATCAAGGTCACGTCGGCGAACCACGAGAGCGTCTCGAAAAAGCGCTGCGAGATCTCGAAGAGGATGCTCCGGATTTCAAACTCGTTCGGGGATTCGCCAAACTACTCGAACGTGAGGCGGTCTTCGAAACGCGGGCGCCGTTACCGCCGGAACGCGCCCGACGCGCGACCTTCGAGGCGGCCGAATCGGTCGGTGTCGTTACAGAGCGCGAGCGCGAGACCGCGCTCGCCCGAGCGGCCGAGCGCCTGTCGTCCGATCCGGCGGCCGTCGAGGCATCACTGTACGCTGATCTGGACGACCGACAGATCCTGACAGGGATTTCTTCGCGATACGATCCCGACACTCTCTGTGAACAATACGATCTCTCGCTGGCCCAGACCGCGCTGTTCGATGCCACTGCGGTCAGGGTCCGTAGCGACGACCCGAAGGCCGTCATCTCAGCGGTCAAACGTCTCCGCCTGATGTACGAGATCGAACGGACCGACGCCGGTCGCGAAGTGGTAGTGACGGGTCCGACCGCGCTGTTTCGTCGCACCCGTCGGTACGGAACACGATTCGCCCGGTTGCTCCGTAGCGTCGCCAAAACGTCCGAATGGCGTCTCGTTGCGACGATTGACGACGATGGGACCGTGCGCGAGTCGGTGCTCACCGACGCGGACGTCTCCGTGCCAGACGTCGAACCCGTCACCGAGGTCACATTCGACAGCGGCGTCGAGGCCGACTTCGCGAGTCGGTTCGACTCGCTGGATCTCGACTGGGACCTCGTCCGCGAGCCCGAGCCGCTCGCCGCGGGAGCGAACGTCGTCATTCCGGATTTCGCTTTCGACTATCGACACGCGGACTTCCGCGTATTCTTCGAGATCATGGGCTTCTGGACGCCTGAGTACGTCACTAAGAAGCTCGACCGCCTCGGTGAACTGGAGGACGTAGAACTGCTGGTTGCCGTCGACGAATCACTGGGGGTCGGCGAGAGCGCGGAAATCCGTCTGACTGACTCGGGCGAGGCCGGCGAGGAAATCGAGGCCCGTGACCACCGCGCGATCCCATATTCGGGAACTGTCCGGGTCAAGGATGTCAGGGATGCGCTCAGACGCTATGAGGAACAGTTGGCCGCCGAGAGCGCGGCCGAACTCCCCGCGGAACTCATCCCTGAGGACGACGTGACAACCCTCTCGGCCGTTGCGGAGGAGCACGGCGTTAGCGAGAGCGCGATTGAGGACAAGGCGTTCCCAGAGCACGAGCGGGTCGGTCGGACGCTCGTCCGGCCCACGGTGCTCGAGGATCTCGAAGGGGAAATAGAGGCCGGGATGACACTCGACGAGGCGGAAGCGGCGCTTGGCGGGTACGGGATCGAAGACGCCAGTGCCACCCTCTCGCGACTCGGATACCGGGTCGAGTGGGAAGGGCTCGGAGGCGGGACGGTCGTCGAGCGGGCGCAATAGATCCGTCTACATCACCGAAAGCACGCCGAACCCGATCGCCAGCGCGAGTACGAACGAGCCGGCCCAGGCCCCGATCGTGCGGCCGAGTTTCGACCGATCGACGCCGTCGCCGCTCGCTACGGCGGCTCCGCTGCCGATGATCGCCGTCACGATCGCCTGATTGAACGAGATCGGCGTCCCGAGAGCGACGGCAGCCTGCGCGAACAGGAAGGTCGGGAGGAGTGCGGAGATCGATCGCCGGGGACCGAGCGAGGCGTAGTCCTGAGACAGCGACTTGATCATCCGGGGGGCGCCGGTCCAGGAACCGACGAGAATCCCGAACGCACCGCCGGTCAACACCGCCAGCAGCGAGACGTCGACGCTGTCGAGTAGCGGGACGAGCGGGCCGACCGCCAACCCGACTTGACTGCCACCTGCAGAGAACGCGACCAGCGAGCCGAGCACGAGCAAGAACCGACGGATCCCGCGCTCCTCGTCGGCGCGGATCCACAGTCCGACCACAGCCGCGGACAGCGTGGCGACCAGGAAGACGACCGCGCTCCTGACGACCATGCCGTCGACAGGGGACGCAGCTTCGACGGCTGCAGCGATCGACCGACTGGTCTCACCGGGGCCCAACAGCGCGAAGCCGATCAGCGAAACTGTCGCACCGGTCAGGCCTGCAAGGACCGGAACGGCCCACCCCTCGGGAACGTCCTCGCGAGGAAGCAGACTGGCCAGCCCATAGGCCAATCCAGCGTTGACGACGGGTGCGATCGTCCACATAGCGGCGATCTCGGCGTATTTCGACCAGGCAGGGAGCCCGCCCAGTGCCAGCCCGGAGCCGACGATCGCGCCGGTGACGGTGAACGCGGTCGCGATTGGGTAGCCTGTTGCGATGCCGGCTGCCATCAGGCCTGCCGCGGTCACGAGCGCGAGGATCACTGCCTCGGGGGTGAGCGTGACCCCGCTGATCAGTCCTGAGCCGACCGCCTCGGTAACGTTGCCGCCCTGCAAAACTGCGCCGAGAAACCCGAGGATGCCGACGATGAAGGCGGCCTGCATCGTCGAGATGGCGTTGGCACCCACCGCGGGCGCGAAGGGCGTCGCGCCGCTGGAGCCCGCGCCGATGACCCAGGCCATGAACAGGCTCGCACCGCCAGCGAGCAGGAAGACTACGAGGGTAGAGAGGTCCATGAGGAATGCGAAAATAGCGCTCAGTCGTCAGTCGCTCGTCATCGAGTCCTGACTGGCTGCGCAGTTGTTGGGGCCGAGTTCCAGTGTGAACGCTTCCTCTTCGTCGGTATCACGCTGGCCGAGGTTCGTCTCGATGATGTCTTCGTAGTTCGCCGGACGGGGCGGCATGTCTTCCAACACCGTCTCGACGAACTCCTCTTCGTCGTAGGTGAGCGGGTCCATCTCCTCGCGGAGTTCACCGATCGGCGCGGTGTAGGTACCGTCCCCGGCGGGCTCGGCGGCGTCGCTGAAGTGAGCGCCGCCGACGAGAACGTCGTCGGGCAGTTCGAGGATCTGCTCTTGGATCGTCTCGTGGAGCTCGCGAGCGGCCTCCGGAGCGCCTTCGTCCCCCTCTTCGAGGTCCGGACGGGCGACGCTTTCGACGAATAGTCCGTCACCGGTCGTCAGCAGGCTCTCGCCGACCAGATAGGAGGTCATCCCCGAGGTGTGGCCGGGCGTGTATACCGTCTCGACGGTCACGTCGCCGATCTCGAAGGTGTCGCCGTCGGCCGCGGTCTGTAGCTCGTCAGCGTAGGTGACGCCGCGATCGACGGCTTCCTGAGGGATGACGCCCGTGACGCCTTCCTCGTCGAGCGCGCGGACGCCGCTAATGTGGTCAGCGTGGATGTGGGTGTCGAGCGCGTATTTCAGATCAACGCCAAGTTCCTCGGCGTCTTCGAGGTAACGGTCAGTGAACGCCTGTAGCGGGTCGATGACGGCAGCGTCCTCGTCGTCGTATACCAGGTAGCCGAGACAGCCGCTGGACGGGCGCTGATACTGGAGGACTGTCCCGGGACCGTCGTAACGCTCGATCTCGGCGGCCTCGTAGATACTCGCCCAGCCGTTCATACCGTCCTCGAGATGGACGACGTCACGGTCTTCCTCGGCGAGCAACCCTGCGACGTATTCGCTGGCACCGCCCTTCGCACACAGGACGACCAGCGGGTCGCCGGCCGGGACTGAATCCAGGAGTTCTTCGTCGACATCGTCGAGGAAGTCGAAGTACGGAATGTTCTCGATACTAACGTTCTCTCCTCCGATGTGCCACTCCTCGAAGTCCCCGCTTGTACGGGTGTCGAGTATCGTGACGTTCTCGCCGTCCTGGATTTGACGGCGGAGTTCCTCAGGGGTGATTCCTTCGACCGGTTCATCAGGCGTGGGGAAGTCGTCTGCGTCCATCGGTACTCATTGCTCTGTATTGGGGGGAGTTATAAAAGAGTTTTGTAAGTACTCCACAATTCTAACCACTACGGGTTTCGCCTCCGGCCCGATCTGATCGGGGCTTTGTTGTTCGCGAGTTAGTTTAAAGTGCCCATATTGTAGGGGTAATGAATCATGAGTAGCTTCGTAGGCCACGTAAGATAGCGATAACTTATGCGAAACCACGCATAGGGTAGCGAGATATAGTATTGTATAGCCAACCCAAAACCGTTAAGACCCATCGCCGGGTACGGTCAGGCGAGCAGAGATCTATGCCACGCACAAGACTATCCGAGGTGATCGACGATGTTCGGTATTGAGACGCTCGAGGGCCCTGTCGGTGCGGTGATACTTATCGGGATCGTCCTGGTCGAAGCGTTGCTGCTGTACGTAGGCTACGGCGCGCTCGAAAAACTCCTGGGCACACGTATCGCCCGCTATCTGCGGGGTGAGTGATCGTGGAGCTGTTTGGCGTCGCCGTGGGCCTGCTTGGAATGTTCGTGGGCTTCGGCGTGCTGATCGGCCTCCTGTTCGGCTTCTTCGGGATGGGTGGGTCGTTCCTGGTCACGCCCGCGCTCATCGTGATGGGTTACCCCACTGACGTTGCGGTCGCGTCAGGGCTCGCATTCGTGTTCGGGACCTCGGTGATCGCGACGCTCAAACACAGGGATCTAGGGCAGGTCGACTACAAACTCGGCGTGCTCATGATCGCTGGTACTACCGCTGGCATCGAAGTCGGGCGGATCGGACTCCACTTCATGCAGGATCTTGGGGTCGCGAACACGTTCGTGAGCGTCGCCTACGTCGGTTTGCTCGGCGGGATCGGCGCTTTCGTCACGCGAAACGCGTTGAAAGACGACAGCGGCGGGATCAGCCACGACGTCGATGAAGAGGAACCGAACGGGGACGACATCCCCGACATCGCTAAGACGATCCAGTCGTACGAGGTGCCGCCGATGATGTCTCTTCGGGGCGGCGTCACGGTTTCGCTGTGGATGATTCTCCTGGTCGCGTTCGCTACGGGCCTGCTATCAGGGCTACTCGGCGTCGGCGGCGGGTTCATCCGCATGCCTGCGCTGTTCTACCTCGTGGGCGTGCCGGTCCCTGTCGCAGTCGGGACGGACCTCTTCGAGATCGTGTTCTCGGGCGGGATCGGCAGTTTCCTCTATGCGATGGACGGCGCGGTGAATTTGACGATCGTCGTTCCGCTTCTGGCCGGGTCAGCCTTCGGGGCTCGTCTGGGTGCCGCGGCCACGAGCATCGTTGACGAGGACGAGATCAAAGTGTACTTCGGCGTGATGCTGTTGCTGGGTGCGATCGCCGTTGCCGTCCGTGAGATCGGCAGCGCTATCGAAATGCCGATCCTGGACGTTGTGAGCCTCATCATTATCATGGGGGCAGCGACGCTGGTCAGCGGAGCCGTCGTCGTTAGCTCCGTTCGAAACCTCCGCAGTGAGGGGCAGCCGACGCCCCAGCCAGCGGACTAACCTCACTTGCTTTACCCGATAGAAGGCTCTCATTGCGCTCTGTCTACAGACGGCTCGTTTTCGATCGGTCCATAGCCGTCCTGCCGTTATATAGATTTCATAGCAAGAAGTAAACCCGTTCTCGCCAAACTCGAGGTATGAAAGTCGGATTCGTCTGCGTCCAGAACGCTGGCCGAAGCCAGATGGCGACCGCGTTTGCCGAGCGGGAGCGGCGACGGCGCGACGATGGAGAGGAGATCGACATCGTCACCGGCGGCACCCGACCGGCCGAACACGTCCACGAGGAAGTCCTCGAGGCGATGGGGGATCTCGGGTTCGATCTCTCCGATCGTACGCCCCGAGAGATTACACACGAGGAACTCCGGACCACTGACGTCGTAATCACGATGGGCTGTTCGGCCCGAGACGTCTGTCCGGCGACCTGGAGCGGCGACAGCCGCGACTGGGACCTGGACGATCCGGACGGCAGAACTCCCGACGAAGTCGCGGTGATCAGAGACGAGATCGAGGATCGCGTCGAGGCGCTGTTCGACGAACTGCTGGTCGAGCAATAGATGCCTTCCCCGCTCTGCAAATCAATCTGATAGTGATTACTGTAGGTCTGTTCCACATCGACCGCACGCAGCCGTGCGGTCGTAGCGGTAAATCGCTACAGTAATCAGTATGAGTGGATACACTCCATCTCGTCGCCGGTTTCGGCCCCGCCGTCACATCCGAAGTCCTCATAGGAGACCCTGGCGACCAGCCCGTCCTCCGGATCCAGGACGCGTACGGTCCCGCTTTCGCCGAGTAACGGGACCGCATCAGCTCCCAGATACCGGACGTAGAAGGGGGGACTCATCGGGTACACCGAGTCCTCCCCATCCCGGCTCATCAGACCGAGCTGCGCGCCGGATTCGAGCACGAGATCCGCTATCTGGTGGGTGTAGCCTGTGTTGTACTCGACGACGCATCCTGATAGTGATTACTGTAAGTCTGTTCCGGGTCGATCGCACGCTCTCGTGCGGTCGCACCGGTAAATCGTTACAGTAATCACTATGAGACGTCAAGCGGGTCCGCGCCGACGTTCTCCATGTGGAGGTACTCACCGTCTACGAAATCGCGCTCGACCTCGTCCCCGTAAATCCCAACGATACGCAAACTGTCGGCCGCATTCCCACCTCCGTCGTCCGTCGAGGTAGTCCCCGGCTGATCGGGGCCATCACTTCGGCCGAGTACGTCTTGACAGCCCGCTACACCGAAAGCGATCCCCGCGGAACTCGTTGCGAGGAACGTGCGTCGATTCACACCCGAAGGCCGGCGCTCCCGCAGAATAAGTCTTCTATAAGATCAAAACGCTCTTTCAGTTTCATCCGGCAACCCCGAAATAGTAGCTCTTCCATCGAACGAGCGAACCTCGCTCGTTCACCGAACGCGTTGCGGCGGCACGACTAGCACGTTGCTGTCGGCCTTAGCGACGATATCCTCCGAAGTGCTCCCCAGCAGGAGCCGGCGGAGACGACTCCGACCGCGGCCGCCGATGAGGATCGATGTCGGATCGATCTCGTCTTCAGCGGCCAGAATCTCTTCGATCGCCTCACCGTCCCTGACGACAGTCGTGGCCTCGATACCCATGTCCCGGAGCTCATCGGCCTTGGATTCGAGGCGCTGTTCGGGATTCTCAATGGCGTCATCCCCGGCTCGTCGGTCCGGCGCTCTGACGTACAACAGCGTGGCCTCGTGGGTCGCCTCTTTCGTCCGATAGAACTGCTCGAAGGCCCGTTCCGCGTTCTCCGAGAAGTCCGTCGCGTACAGTATCCGTCTGAAGAGGTGTTTGTTCGCGACTTCCGGCGAGCCGTCTCGCTGGACGATCCGCTGGACCAACAGTGGACTCACTGCGGTCCGTGCGATGTTTCGGACTGTACTACCGATAAGCCGCTGCTTGAGCGGGCTCTGTCCTCGGGAACCCGCGATGATGAGATCCGCGTTGACCTGCTCGGCAAGCCCATTGATCCGGCGATGTGGCGTCCCCCGGACGACGTGCGTGTTTACGGAGAATCCCTCCGTTTCGAGATGACGTTTCTGTCGTTCGAGCCCCTTCCGAGTTCGGTCGCCCACGTCACTCCCGGGCATTCCCGTCGTGATATTCGGGCTCGTTACTGTGATCAGGTCGATCTCTTCGATTCCGTACCGTCCGAGACACTCTAGACAGACCCGTGATTCGATCGCCGTATCGATCGCCGACGACAGGTCTGTTGCGTACACTGCTCGCATAGAACCTATTACGGGCAGCGTCGTTATAGTATTGTCGAATTATTCCAATATCACACAATATATTGAGTTTCGGCTACAAACGGACGAGAAACGGCGAAATAGCGGTTCGATCAGTCAGCAGGGGTGACGCTTGCGTCGGTCCGCTGTCGATACGAACGCCAGTAGCCTTGTGCGTACGCGCCGAGGAACATTCCTCCGATCGCGATCAGAATCGGATAGTTTCCGACTCCGAGGCTCGCGTAGGCCGCACCGGGACAGATGCCCGACAGGCCCCAGCCGACGCCGAAGATCGATCCGCCGACGACCACGTTTCGATCAAAGGACTTCTCTCGCCTGCTGAATATGTCGCCGGTCAACGGCGCGCGGCCGAACAGTCGGGGTACGACTGCGAAGGTGAGCGCGCTGAAGACCGCGCCACCCCCCATCACGAACAGCAAGCCGAAGTCCTCGAACTGCAGGAAGTTCAGGACGACCTCTGGGCGGGCCATTTGACTCAGTCCCAGGCCGAATCCGAAGATCAGACCGCCGAGAAGGACGACCCCGTAGAACAGCGGCGGGCGATCGCTCATGGGGACACCCCCAGCGCAGACACGAGCTGTGCCGTTCCGATCGCGAAGGCGAGGAACGTCGCGACGTTCACGAAGGAGGTGTTCGAGCCCGAACCGACGCCACAGACGCCGTGACCGGAGGTACAACCTTTACCCAGCCGCGTCCCGATCCCGACGAGAATGCCGCCGACGAGCAGCCGCCACCACTGGACGTCTGTGGTCCAGCCGCCGGGCCCCAGCGTCAGCGCGTAGATCGCCGCACCGGCAACGATCCCCAGGGTGAACACGACTCGCCAGTCACGTGACGCGCGGTACTTCGGCTGGTTCAGCCGCGGGACCGAGGAGACGTACGACCACGTCGATTCGAGGAACGTACTCGCTCCAGCGATGATCCCAGTCCCGGCGTAGATGACCGCGACACCGAGCCCGATCAGTAGCCCACCGGCCGCGTAGTGTGCGATGCCGTTCGGGAAGAGTGTCTCGACGGTGATCTGGAGTGGTTCAATCGTCATCTGCGACGCTCGTGTCCGTAGCCTCGTTCGTGGAACTGCCCGGCTGTTCTCCCGTTTGCTCGTCCTCACCGAGGAACCGCTCGAGCCCCGGCGGGCCGACGATGCTCACGCCCCCATCGTCGTCAAGCACGAATGGCTTGGCCATGTGTCACCCGTTGATACCCGGGCCGAGCACTAAAACGTTTGGATAGTAATTCACAGTATCGGCAATATTATGGACGTGTGTATCTCGGCTTTTGCCTATGGAGATTGCATTAAAAGCCCCCAGATCTCGGGTTCAATCTATAATCCAAAAACGAGAATGTGTGTGGATTTCACCGAACAACAAACTTTTGTATCGCCCCATAGTATTGCGCGTTACGGTCACAACAAAACCATGTCACAGGAATTCACAACTACCGAGACGCTCGACGTTCGCGGCGAGAACTGCCCGATGCCCGTGGTCAAGACCAAGCAGGCCATCGACGGGCTCGATAGCGGCGAGGTGCTGGAAGTGCTAGCGACTGACCCGGGAAGCGAGAGTGACCTCGGTGGCTGGGCCGACAGCACTGACGGCGTCGCAATGCTGGACCAAGACCAGACGGAGATGGACGGCGAGACCGTCTACACACATTACGTGCGCACCGAATAACGATGAGCACGGACACCTCCTCTGGTGACGAAACGATCCCCTCACGTGAGCAGCTCCAGGCTCGCGTCGATGAACTCGAACAGCGCCTTAGCGACGTAGAAGCCGAATCCGGCGACAGCAGCCAGAAGTTGTCTATCATCGCGACGAAGGGGTCGCTGGATATGGCCTATCCACCTCTCATCCTCGCGAGCACAGCCGCCGCTTTCGGCTGGGATGTGACCGTCTTCCACACGTTCTGGGGACTGGACATTCTCCACGAGGAGCGCTCGAAAGACCTCAAGGTCAGTGCGGTCGGCAATCCCAGCATGCCGATGCCCAATGCGCTCGGGGCGTTCCCGGGAGGCGATCGGCTCGCGACGTGGTATATGAACCGCGAAATCGAGGAAAACGGCACTGCGACTGTCGAGGAACTGATCGAGACGAGCCTGGAGATGGGCGTCGACCTCCAGGCCTGTCAGATGACCGCAGATCTGTTCGATTACGACACCGATGAGTTCTACGATGGCGTCACCACCGACGTTGGCGCTGCGACTGCCTTGGAGGACATGATCGACTCCGACGTACAGTTGCTCGTCTGATAGGGATTAGCGTAGAACTCCTTGCCTACCCAGAGCGACAGATTTTCCAGCCGGCTGTGAAGTTTCGACAGACTTCGCCACCCCGCTGTGGCGAATGGCATTCAGAACAGACTGCTGAAAATGCCTCGATCTATCACAGATGTCCGGCGAGTTCTTCGCCAGCCGCGAGTCCACTCCGGATTGCCGCCCGGGTTCGCCCGATTCCCTCGGTCCAATCACCGGCGATCGCAAGATGGTGGTCCAAAGCGTGAGTCCTTACATCTATATCCGGACCACGGGAGGGGATGGCGTTGGCCCATCGCTGGTGGTCCCACCAATCCGGCTCAGCTACCCGCTCGTCGTCGATCAATTCAGCGGCGCGATCGGCAGCTGCCTCTGCCGTCTCTGCCGGTTCCGCGCGTGGATGCGTCGTCGCCCAGGACGGGCCAAACTGGACGACCACGACTGACTCCCCTTCTGGAACTCGTCCCGGCTTGCTGGCTTCCAGAGAAACCCAGGCGACGTCGTAGACTCCCTCCTGGCTCACCACTCCGAAATACGGCCGTTCGATTTCGAAGGGGTAGTGTAACGCCACGGTGTCCATCGGGCGCTGCGGAACCGAGTCTGCAGCGGCGTGAAGTCGAGCTTTTGCGGGATCGTCCCACGTGGCGATTTCAGTCAACAGGGACGTCGCACCGGCCGGAACCGCGAGTATGACGCCGTCGAACCGTTCCGTCCCGTCGCCGGCGGTGACCGACCACCCGGATTCGGTTCGATCGAGTGCGGTGACTGGAGTCCCCTCCTCGACTCTCGCGTCGGTACGCTCGACCATCGATCGGGGTATCGCTTCGAGGCCGCTTTCGGCGCTCCAGCGAGTATGCTGGTCACTCCGGTCGGGGACGACGTCCCCGCCAGCGTCGAACCGCCAGACAGGTGGTTCGATCTCCTGCAATACGTCTCCGACTGCATCGGTGACGATCGTTTCGAGTTCGTCATCACCCAGTTCGAGGTAGTTCGCCCCCAGATCGTAGCGACAGCCGTCCCGCTCGTGGGAGCGCATTCGACCGCCGATCCGGTCGGCTTCGAAGACTGTCACCTCCGCCGTATCGGCGAGTTCCAGCGTTGCCGCTGCACCCGCGAGACCGCAACCTATCACGCACACCCGAGTCATGGATGATCAGTTGGGCGCGTCCGATCAAAAGGTATGGAAACCGGGTGGATCCGCCGGCTGTGGGGATGTCACGCCGCATCCGTGACACGGATCGTCGCGGCGACGTGTTCGGGCAGTGAGATCCGATCGCCGTCATCGAGTTCGACTTCGACGAGTCCGATTGGCGTGACTTCGACGACCGTCAGCGTGGCTCCGGGGACGATCCCGACGTCCGAGAGGTATTCGAGTTCGTCCGGGTCGCGGTCGCGGACGCGGGTGACTTCGACAGACTGACCCTCAGTACATTCGCTGAGAGCAGTCCCGGTACACTCCTTGAGCGGTTCGAGCGCGTCGCTGGGGATCGGATCACCGTGAGGATCGACGTCCGGGTCGTCGAGCTGGTCCGCGACGCGACGCTCGAACTGCTCGGAGATGTGGTGTTCGAGCCGGTCGGCCTCTTCGTGGACTTCAGCCCAGTCGAAACCCAGTTTCTCGGTCAGATAGGTCTCCAGCAGCCGATGGTGTCGGATCACTTCGATCGCGATCGTCTCGCCCTCCTCGGTGAGTCTGACGCCCTTGTACTTCTCGCGCTCGACGAACCCACGGTCTTCGAGCTTCTCCATCATGCTGGTGGCCGTCGGCGGCGTCACGTCCATGGCCTCGGCGATCGTCGAGGTCGAGACCGGCCCCTCAGTCTCGCGCTGGTGCTCGTGGATCGTCTTGAGGTAATCCTCCATCTCGGGGCTGAGCATCTACCCGTATCTCGGAGGACGGACGAAATAAAGCCTGGCTCTCCGGACGCCAACCACGCCAGGCGATAGTTATCCCGACGTCCGGCCTCATACAGCCGGCTATAACTTTTCGCAAGTATTTCGGCACCCCGGGGTGCCGAAAATCTTCACGAACGTATAGCCGGCAGTGTCAGATGAGATCCTGGTCTTCGAGCTGGTCGACAACGTCGTCGACGAACGTCTCGACGTCGTCGTATGGGAAGTTTCCACTACCGAGT
>JAZKRQ010000032.1:0-20804 GCA_036628575.1 Halapricum sp. | reverse complement strand
CCGTTCCTTCCTCCGCTTTGGCAGCGGCAGTCCCCCTAGTGTACCCAGCCATCGCAAGATGCTGCTGGCAACTAAGGGTGCGGGTCTCGCTCGTTGCCTGACTTAACAGGACGCCTCACGGTACGAGCTGACGGCGGCCATGCACCTCCTCTCAGTGGCTCCAGTAAGATCATCAACCTGACCTTCACTGCACACTGTCGGTGCCGGTGAGATGTCCGGCGTTGAGTCCAATTAAACCGCAGGCTCCTCCGGTTGTAGTGCTCCCCCGCCAATTCCTTTAAGTTTCATCCTTGCAGACGTACTTCCCAGGCGGTCCGCTTCACGGCTTCCCTACGGCACAGCGCAGGCTCGTAGCCTACGCCACACCTAGCGGACATCGTTTACAGCTGGGACTACCCGGGTATCTAATCCGGTTCGAGACCCCAGCTTTCGTCCCTCACTGTCGGATCCGTCTTCCCGAGGCGCTTTCGCCACCGGTGGTCCGTCCAGGATTACAGGATTTCACTCCTACCCCGGACGTACCCCTCGGGTCTTCCGGTCCCAAGCCAGACAGTTTCCGCTGGACGCCGACGCGTTGAGCACGTCGATTTCCCAACGGACTTGTCTGGCCAGCTACGGACGCTTTAGGCCCAATAATATCGGCCATCACTTGTGCTGCCGGTATTACCGCGGCGGCTGGCACCGGTCTTGCCCAGCACTTGTTCCTGTACCTCCCTACGGTACAGAAAAGCGAGGACTATATGCCCTCGCACTCGGAGTCCCCTTATCGCACTGTCGTGCAGTGTAAAGGTTTCGCGCCTGCTGCGCCCCGTAGGGCCCGGAATCTTGTCTCAGATTCCGTCTCCGGGCTCTTGCTCTCACAACCCGTACCGATTATTGGCACGGTGGGCCGTTACCCCACCGTCTACCTAATCGGCCGCAGCCACATCCTACGGCGCCGGAGCGTTTCCAGCTCTCGCCACTCCAGGCTGAGAGCTGTATCCGGAATTAGCCTCAGTTTCCCGAGGTTATTCCGGTCCATAGGGTAGTTTGGCCACGTGTTACTGAGCTATCTGCCACGGGTCTAAACCCGTGCGACTAGCATGGCTAAATCGGACTCCGATAGCAATGGCCTCCGGCAGGATCAACCGGAATGTATCCTGGCCACAAGGGCCAGGGGGTTAGGCGGGAACACACTCGTAAGAGTGTGTGTCGCTATCGTATTGAGTCACGTTCGACGACACCCCGATCGGGTGTCACCGAACTACCAAGGCTAACATCAGATCCCATCTGTACGGCGGACCGCAGGGGTGGAATCCTCATTTCCTCCGGATCTGAACCTAACCCGGGAAGGGTATTAAGCCCTTCGAACCGGGAGAGGTTCGGGTCCGGTGTGGCCGGGCGTTGAACGGCCCCGACCAGGCCACGTTTGCATTCAATCCGAGCACCCTGTTACACTTAAGGGCGTCGGATTTCCCCTCGCCGGAACCGACCGGCGTGAGGGCGTTCGCATCACATCCGAGCACCCTGTTACACTTAAGGGCGTCGGATCGTCCCGGCCCGGATCGAACCGGACCAGAGCGTGCGTGTTCTCATCCGAGCACCCTGGTACGGATAAGGGCGTCGGATGCCGCGTGGCCCAGCGGGGCGGGCGTCCGCCCTGCGCCACTGCGCAGTTGGTTCGATGGGAGGGTTTCACTTAAGGCCGTCGAACCGGAGACCCTACGTCATGCGATTACAAGGGTCAACAGCATGAAGAACCCCCTTGTTATTTCGTGACAGGTTCGGAAGCAGAAGCGACGCCATCTGGCTCTTGGGAGTCAAATCCGCATCTGCTGCCCGATCTCGGTGCAATAGCCCCTATCAGCGAACTGGACGTGGCTGCTGATGCCTTGCTGCAACTCGCTCTCACGTGGGCGCGCGAAAGAAATGTTCGCGGTTAGATCTCGTCGAGATGCTCGACGCCCTGCTTGGAGACGTTCCCCTTCGTGATCTCGCTGGGCATCCAGTCCGGCTTGTCGTCGGGTGCCTGCTCTTCCCAGGCCCAACCCTCGTAGAGATGAACCTTCTTGGTGCCTTTCTCCCGGAGGCGGAGTTCGGTCGGGTCCGCGGCGTCCTCACTTGGGGCAGGGTCGAGTCTCCGTGCGGCCTTCAGTGCGGCCTGACGTGGAGTACTGCCCGAAAAGACGCTCGATTCTGTACCATCCTCCTCCCGGAGCGCAAAGTTTCGTTTGTCTTGGTCGCGTGCCATAGTTTGACCACTCCGTGTGGATTCAGAACATGACTCATTATAAATATACCCCCAAAATCGTGGTACGTCGGCCGATTCACTTTTAAAGGAGGAGTCGAATGGCGGGGAAATCCGCCGGAAGGTGGCCGAAAACGGCGGCGTCTATGTCTCGCGCGCGCACCGTTCCGGCGTCCGGCCAGCCCCAGATTCGCACGGATGTTCGACCCCCCGATATTCCAGCTGTCGAGAGATCCCAGCCAGTGAGATCGTATAAGCGGGCTGGGCACGGTAGACTTAAGTATATCCTGCTGGGATGGTCGAGACAAGACAGCGCGATGGTGCGAAAGAAGAAGCTCAGCCCGAGTGGTGCAAAAGACGAGGACGGGGAGTATCACAACGTCCACATCAATCTCCACGAGGACGAGCTCGCCGTCGCAGGTCTGGAGATCGGCGACGAAGTCTTCGTCAGGGTCCGGGACAACAAGATTATTATCCAGAAAGCCGACCCGGAGGACGTCGAACACGAGTTCTGAGCGGACCGAAAGCAATCAATGAGCCTCTATGAACGCGTCCGACCAGCCCTGTTCCGACTACCGCCTGAGACAGCACACTCGATAGCACATACGGGGATGAAGGCGGCGGACCACACGCCTCTGCCCTCGTTGCTCCGGCGCGGATTCGCCGTTGAGGACGAACGGTTGACGGTCGAAGCGTTCGGACAGACGTTCCCGAACCCTGTTGGGGTCGCGGCCGGGTTCGACAAAAACGCGGAGGCTCCCCGGACACTCCACGGGCTCGGGTTCGGGCACGTCGAGGTCGGCGGTGTCACCGCTGAACCCCAGCCGGGGAACCCTCGGCCGCGCGTGTTCCGGCTCGTCGAGGACGAGGGGCTGGTCAATCGGATGGGACTGAACAACGAGGGAGCCGACGTCGTCGGGGAGCGACTCCGGAACACGGAGGTCGGCTACCCAGTAGGCGTCAATCTCGCGAAAAGCGAATCGACGCCCACCGAGGACGCCCCTGCTGACTACCGGTACACCTACGAACAGGTCGAAGACGGCGGCGACTTCTTCGTCGTCAACGTCTCTTGTCCCAACACAGAGGGGTTCCGTGAACTCCAGAACAGGGAGACGCTGGAAGGGATCCTGAGTGAGCTAGTCGAAGCCAACGCGAGTCCGCTGCTGGTGAAACTCTCGCCGGATCTCCCGGAGCCGGCCGTCGAAGAGACTC
Source organism: Halapricum sp. (assembly GCA_036628575.1). GTDB lineage: Archaea > Halobacteriota > Halobacteria > Halobacteriales > Haloarculaceae > Halapricum. The sequence goes on along the minus strand of JAZKRQ010000032.1, from coordinate 17,365 downwards.
TGGAACTCGTCGCGGAGTACGATCTCGACGGCGTGATCGCGACGAACACGTCTACGGAACGCCCCGATACCCTGCAGAGCCCGAGCCGCGCCGAAGAAGGTGGCCTCTCCGGGAAGCCGATCGAGGGGACCGCGACCGAGATGGTCCGGTTCGTCGCTGAACGGACGGACGTTCCGGTGATCGGCGTGGGCGGCGTGTTCACGGGCGCGGACGCCTACCGGAAGATCCGAGCAGGAGCGAGTCTCGTTCAGCTCTATACGGCGTTTATCTACCGCGGCCCAACAGTCGCACGGGATATCAACCGCGGTCTCGCGACGCTACTCGAACGCGACGGGTTCGACAACATTGAGGATGCCGTCGGCGCAGATCTGTGAACCGTCCGAAAGCGATCACCCCGATCCACCCGTAGATCGGTACTGTTAGGGACCAGTCGACCGCACGCTCGATCGATGGGACGCGTGCGCACGTGGTTAGGCCGAAACGAAGAGCGACTCGGCATCTGGTTTATCGTGGTCGTCTTGCTGGCAGTCACCGCCGGCGTGCTGTACTTCGGGACACCCTTCCACGGTAGCGACGCGAGCGTCCAGTCCGTCATCGAAGACGACCGGATAGACGTGCAGCGAGTCAGCGGGGACTACGTCCTCCGGCCCACGAACGGGGAGTCGACGACAGGAATGGTGTTCTATCCCGGGGCTCGGGTCCACCCTGACGCCTACCTCGCGTCGCTGTCACCGCTGGTCAGCGACGCGAACGTCACAGTGGTCATCGTGAAGATGCCGCTGAATCTGGCAGTCCTCGATCGGGACGCCGCGACGGAGGTACTGGACCGGAACCACGAGATCCAGCGGTGGTACGTAGGCGGTCACTCCCTGGGCGGTGCAATGGCCTGCCGATACGCGGGTGACAATCCCGACCGCGTCTCGGGAGTGCTCCTCCTTGGATCCTACTGCGATCAATCCATCACTGACACGGGCCTGCGCGTGTTGAGCGTCACCGGAAGCGAGGATACGGTGTTGGATCAGGATACCTACGAGAGAAATAAGAAGAACGTCCCCGAAAACGCCACCTTCCGCGAGTTGCCCGGCGTCAATCACACGCAGTTCGGCAGCTACACCGGCCAACCGGGAGATAAGCCGTCCGGGACGCCCTACGATGTCGCACACAGTCAGCTCTCGAACGCGACGGTGCCCTGGTTCCGGAACGCGACTGCAGCGTCCTAACGGTTGCGGGCGTGGGCTATGGTGTGAGCCGCGAGACCGACAACCACTCGATCCCGTCGCCGTCGGTCAGCGCGAACACCATCCGTTTTCGAACGCCGTGGGCCAGACGTACGTCGAGCGCCAGATCCCGGGGCGCGAACGCGTGCTCACTCGGGAGCACGCGGACGAGCAGTTCGGAGTGACCGAGCTCGTCGACGTGCTCGACGTCGGCGTAGGTCCGGAAATCCGCCCCGAACTTGTAGCCGGTCTTGGGGACGACATTCCGATCCCGGAGGGCACGGTAGACGGCCAGCCGACGGTCGAACCGGTCGCCCTCGACTTCACGTCCACGTTCGACGACGGCCGCGGTCCCGCCATCGATAGCCAGAACCCCGCGGCGGGCGAGCGCCGCGGCTTCGACCAGGGACAGCTGTAGCGGCATCCCGACCTCCTCGTCCAGCGGCTGGCCGTAGAAGGCTTCCTCGTACAGCGCGGCCGGTGGCTCCCAGACCAGCACCCGATCACTGAGGAGATCAGCCGGGACCCCCTCGGGGAGTCCTGGGTCAGTCGTGCCGCGCACGTCGGGGCGATCCGTCTGGAGGTAGGTGATCGAGGACTCCTCGTCGACGACGGCCAGAACGGTGTCGCCGAGCGTCCCGGCCGGGAGGTCGGTCCGCTCGCTGACCGCCCGGACTCGGTAAGCGACTGCGTCGTCCCAGGGACCCTTTCCCCGGGGATAGACAACGAAATCCGCGCTTTCGGGGTCTTCGACCCATCCTGCGATCGAGGGCGAGAGGTAGAACCCCCGGTCCCGGAGGTCCTTGTAGACGAGGACGTCGATCTCCGAGACTGACTCCGAGGCCAACAGTGCTCGGAAGTCGAGTCGCTCTCCCGACTCGGCGTCCCGGATCGTCTCGACGTCGCCCCGATACAGCAGATGAGCAGCCTCGACAGGGGCCAGTTCCAGGTCGCCAGCGACCGATCGGCCATACCCGCGCGCATCGTGGAAGCGTTCGCGCGCCTGCCGGCCGCCGCGGACGGTCGAACCCTCCAGGGTCAGCTCCATACTGTCACCTGCCGGCCCGCGCGCAAATGAGCTACGGTCCCGAGGGAGCCGGGCGCTCGGCCCCCTCTGTCCAAGCCTGACAGGTCGCGTCGAGACAGCGCTGACCGGTAGATGTCTCGAACAGTGGCAACCCACAGTCACACTCGCCGACGACCGTCCCGGCCGGGAACGCAAACCCGGTATCACAGTCCGGATAGTGTTCACAGCCAGCCAGCAGGCCGCCCCGGCGGAGAACACGGAGGTCACCGCCGCAGTTCGGACACGCCCACTCGCGGTCGAACGCACGCTTGACTGCGGCGTCCAGCGACTCACAGTCCCGGTCGAGACAGACCCGGAAGGACGCGCCCCGATCGACGTCCATCAGCGGTAGACCGCATTCACAGCGCTCCTCCAGGACGGTCGCATCCCCTGGGATCCCGAAACGGACGGAACAGCCGGTACAGGACACGCCGTCGCTGACCCGTACGAGCGTTCCCGGACACTCCGGGCAGTCACCCACCGGCACCCCTGCCGCGCTGGCTGGGTAGCGACCGCTCCCGAATGCCTCGTGAACCTCGACTAGGAGGTGCTGGTCGCCGTCACGGGCCTCGATTCGGTCGCCATCGACGGTGACCGACTCCGCCCGAGTGAGCCACGCGACCGGCTGGTAGCCGTCGGCGTCGTGGACCAACACAGTGTTGTCGGGCTTGACGACGACAACCATCCGGCCGCGTTGTTCGTGTGCCCGGACTCGATTACCATCGAATGTGGTCGTACACTCTCCCGCCGTGACCGCAATGCCGTCGTGCATACAGCCGAGTGCTGCCGACTTCGGATATAAACTCTCGGCGGATCGCCACCGCTTTGGCCACGCTCACACAAGCACAGACATGAGCGCAGTGCTGTTCGACATGGACGGCGTCGTCGTCGATTCCGAGCGCTACTGGCCCGAACTGGAGGCCGAGCGGGTTTTCCCTGAGGTCGTCCCCGATCAGGGCGTCGATCCCGAGGAAATCATGGGAATGTACTACCAGGAGATCTACGACTACCTGGCCGAAAACTACGAGGTCGCCGTCGAACGCGAACGCTTCCTCGAACTGTTCGAGAAAGCCGCCCGGGATCTCTACGGCGAGCGCGTGACGCTGATGGGGGGATTCGAGGAACTGCTGTCAGACTTGCAAGCGGGGGATATCACCGTAGCACTGGTCACGTCTTCACCCCACCACTGGATCGACGTCGTCCTCGATCGGTTCGAGTTGACGTTCGACGCGGTCGTCAGCGCCGCCGACGTCGAGCGGGGCAAGCCCGCGCCGGATGTCTACGAGCGCGCGGTCCGAGAAGTCGGCGCGAGTCCAGGGACGAGCATCGCCGTCGAGGATTCGACAACTGGCGCGGCGGCCGCAAACGCCGCTGGTGTGCGCTGTCTGGGCTACACCGGCGTCCACGACGGAATCGACCCGACGGCCGTCGAAGCCGTCGCGGCGACGCCCGAAGAACTAGGGGCGCTACTGCTCGAACGAGTCGAAAACGTGTAGTGGAGGAATGGCTGGAGGGCCGTTAGATTATTGCTTGTACTGGTTACCGAGCACCAGCGAGACGATGTGGGCCGCGATGAGCGCGAGGAAGGCGGTCATAGTCGACCCTTCGAGACCGGTAAACAGCAACGGGACGTACGCAAACGGGAGGAGGACGGCCACCCAGAACCCGACGAAACGGACGGGTGGAGCGACCGTTGCCTGAAACGTCTCTGCGTCGAAGCCGACCGACTCGCGGTCGACATCTGCCGGGGATGCATTCGACATTGCGGGGACACCTACTCTCAAGTACGTACCCATCCCCCATATAGGGAGCCGACACTTAGCGTCATTTTACGCGATTGAAATCAGCCGTCTCAGGCTTGTTTACGGGTATTGCATGAAAAGAAGGTCCAACAATACCGCCCCAGATACGCCTAAATATTTTATAGATTGTTCTAAGACGGTTTCGCTGATTCGAGTGTGACACAAGTTACCAAAAAACAATCCTATCCCTAACTACCAATTCGGATATGTTTCCACGGGGCTGGGAACGCAGGTAAAGAGATACTAACGAACCGCTGCACTCTCGATCACACGGCCGCAGAGTGGGCCCAGAACGGATCGGCTGGATCAGAGATCAGACGACGTCGACGGATCGCCGTTCGACAACTGGTTGCAGCGGGAGTTCCGGGAATGCGATTTCGACGGAAAACGTGAGTTTCTCGGCGTCGCCGCCGAAGACTCCGACGGGAAGGGTCGTCTCCCCGAGATAGCAGTCGGTCGCGGTCATCTCGACGCCGTTGACGGCGACCCGGATGCCGGCGCGAGCGCCGCCGGCCACGTTTCGGACGGTAACTTCCTGCATGGCGTTCTCGCCACGGACGATCGAATCGGGAAAGTCGCCCCACTCGACGACCACTCTGGGGAGTTCGCGGGCGCTCTCGAGGACCCGCTCGGCGACGCCTTCGCTCAGACCGGCGGCAGTCAGTCCCTCGATACCGGCATCGTCGATGGCCGGCGGCGTTCCGATGCCGGCGGTGGCGAGCGTGCGCGCTCGTCCGGGACCCACCCCGTCGACGGCAGTCAACCCGACCGCGTCGTCGCTGACGCCGTGTTCGACCCGCGCTTCGACCCGGCGAGCGAGATTGGCCGCCCAGGCGTCGGCAAACTGATCCAGGAACGCTCGAAGGGCCGCCAGCAGTCGCAGGGCGTTCTGGCGGATCACCCAGGAATCGCTTTTGAGTTCCGAGGGGATGGTGCCGTTCATTCCCGCTCGGAGAATGGCGTACACCTTCCGCGGGCCGGGATCCAGAGTCTCGCCGCGGCCGCCCAACACTGCTTCGACGGCTTCCTCTTCGTCCTGTCGAGCGGAAACGCTGTCGAACGCGTCGGCCTGCGCGACGGCCCTGAGGACGGCGTCCTCGGTGAGATCGTCGGCGTCCTCGGCCAGATCCGCGAACGAGCGGGCGGTATCGAGCCGGAGATAGAACTTCGATGCCAGCTGTCCCAGGCCAGTCGCCACGACCGTGAGGTCCTCGTCCATCTCGATGAAGCCCCGATCGACCAGCTCACGAAGCGTACCCGATGCGTGTTCCCGGAGATTCGCGGCGTCGTCGTACTTTTCGGGCGCGCTCTCGGCCCGGACGTGATAGAAAGTCGTCTCCAGCCACGAGAGGACGTCGTCCAGATCGTCGATAGTCCCCATCGCGATCTCGGCGTTGAGATGCGAGGCCAGATCCTCCGCGAGTCGGGATTCGATCTCCTTGCCGTCCCGCAGGAGTCGGCGATATTTGTCGGCCTCACTCCGGTCACAGACTACCCAGGCGTACCCGTTGTCGTCGTATCCCGGTCGACCAGCCCGACCGAGCATCTGGAGGACGTCCAACGGGCTCATGTCGACCTCGCCTTCGAGAGGGTCGTGGTACTTGGTGTCACGGATCACGACGCACCGCGCAGGGAGATTGACGCCCCACGCGAGCGTCGAGGTCGAGAACAGAAGCTGGATCTTCCCCTCGCGGAACCACTGTTCGACGCGGTTCTTGTCGTCACGGGAGAGCCCGGCGTGATGGAAGGCGACGCCGTCCAGCACGGACTGGCGGAGGGTGTCGTTGCTCAGTTCGGCGGCGTCGTTGTGGAAGTCGTAGTCGCCGCGGGCACCCATCGGGATATCGCGTTCGACCAGTTCGTCGCGTGCCTTCTTCGCCGCCTGGACGGTGTCCTGACGGGAGGAGACGAACACCAGTGCCTGGCCCTCGTCGTCGAGGTGCGGTTCGACGAGGTCCATCGCCCGGTAGAGCCGGCGGTACTTGTCGGCGAAGGCATTGTCACCGTGCGTATATGTCTTGACGTCTGCATTAAGCGGAACAGGGCGGTACTCCTCGCCGAACGAAAAGGTCGTCTCCGGCGGGGCGTCCAGCCAGGCCGCCACGTCGTCTATGTTGGGCATCGTCGCCGACAGCGCGACGATCCGGGGATCACAGAGACGACGGAAGCGCGAGATCGTTACCTCCAGCACGGACCCGCGCCGATCGGAGTCCAGCAGGTGAACCTCGTCGATAACGCAGGTGTCGACGTCGGTGACAAACGAGTACCGGGGCGTGTCGTGCTTTCGAGTGGCGGAGTCGGCCTTCTCGGGAGTCATTACCAGCACGTCCGCGCGCTCGGCCCGGCGCGGGTTGAGGTCCCGCTCACCAGTGACGACGTACACCGAGTAGCCCAGCTCCTCGAAGCGCTCCCACTCGCGTTCCTTCTCGTTAGTAAGTGCCCGCAACGGGGCCAGGAAAAGCGCAGTTCCCCCATCGCGGAGCACCTCGCTGATCGCCACTTCGGCGACGGCAGTCTTACCGCTCGCGGTCGGCGCGCTGACGACGACGTTGTCGTCGCGGTCCAGCAGCGCCGGCAACGTCTCGGTCTGCATCCGGTTGAACCGCTCGAAGGGGAAGGCGTCGGCGAACGCGGGTAGGACCTCCGAGACCGGGAGTTCCGTCTCTCCGTCTGCGTAAGTGGCCACACCGAAACCCGGGAGTCCGCAGGCATAGGCGTTTCTGTCCGGATCAGTCGTCACCCGGTTCAGGTTCAGGCCCGACATCGACGCTACGGGTCTCATCAGTGACGTCACGGTGTCTCCAGCGGCCCTGCCGGAACCACAGGTACGCGATGATCGCGCCGGCGGCGTTCGAGACGGCGAAGGCTACCCAGACGCCTTCCTGACCGATCGAATTGGCACCGAACCAGGCGATCGGCAGGCGGATCAGCCAGAGCATGGCAACGGTGATCGCCGCCGCCGTGAGCGTCCCGCCCGTGCCACGGAACCCGCCGATGTACGCCCGCATGATCCCGATAAAGCCGAAAGATGGCGCGACGTAGCGCAAGAACGTCGCGCCGGGTTCGATCACCGCCGGATCACTGGTGAACACGCCGACGATAGACTCGGCGAAGACAAACGCGACCACACCCATGGCCGCGAGGACGACGAGCAGGACCTTCGCGGCGAAGTCGTTCGTCCGCGCGGCCCGGTCCTCGCGGTCGGCTCCGATGTTCTGGCCGGTCATCGTCTCGACGCCCTGGCTCACGGCGATGGCGGGCAGAAAGACGATGGAGTTGACCCGGGCGACGACACCGAAGCCAGCGACGACCTCGTTGGCGAACTGGCCGACGATGAACAGCATCACCGTCACCGACAGCGCTCGCCCCGTGACCTCGATCGAACCGGGGACACCGATCCGGAGCAGCTTCATCCAGTAGCCGATATCAGGCCGCATCGAAGCGAGGTGAATCTCGACGCCGTAGCTGCCGCGGAACATGATCGTCAGTCCGACGACCATCGCTAGTCCCCTAGAGACGACCGTCGCGATTGCTGCACCGGCGATCCCGAGTTCGGGAACCGGGCCGAGACCGAAGATGACGAACGGGTCGATGGCGATATTGAGCACGACCGATCCGAACATCACGAGCATCGGCGTGACGGTGTCTCCGTACCCTCGCATGAGCGAGATGAAAACCGCGAACCCGAACATGAAGGGCATACCGAGCGCGATGATCCGCATGTAGTCGGCAGCCAACACCCGGACGGCCGCGTCGGCACCGAGCAGTCCCAGGATCGGCTCGACGACGGCGTAGCCCGCCAGGCCCAGCCCCAGGGAGACGAGCAGGGAGAAGACGACAGTCTGGGAGGCCGCGTACTGGGCGGCAGCCTCGTCGTCCCTGCCGACGTTCTGGGCGACCAGTACGCTTCCCGCGATAGCGAGCCCCATCGCCATCGCGAACATCAGGAAGACCAGCGGGAACGAGAACGTGATCGCCGTCAGCGCGTTCGTACTGTAGCGACCGATCCAGAACGTGTCCGTGAGATTGTAGGCCGTCTGCAGCAGGTTCGTGACGATGATCGGCAGCGACAGGTAGAACAGCGGCCAGCCGATCCCGCCGCTGGTCAGGTCCAGCTCGTCCGGATCCTCGAACACCTCTCCGATTCGGTCGCGGATCCCGGCCAGCTCCTGAGCGACGCTCATCGAAGGATCACCGCCGAACGGCGAGCGAGGACGCGAGTCGTAACTCCGGGGACCATCGTGACCGTGTACGCACTGACTGACCAGTTAGTCAAAGGTTTTCCGGTCGTTCGGTACAGCGCCACACAGTCACTCACAAGAGGGAGTCGGGGATCGGGAGCCACCCACGTGAGGAGATCGAGCGTCGGGAGCAGGCCTTAACACCGGGGCGGACAGACGGGGAGGTAATGGTAGTCTCGAACGACAAGGGTGATCGCCGCGAGCGGGAGCTGGTCAACGCTCTCGACGAGTCGGGGTTCGCGGTGATGCGCGCACCGGCCAGCGGGAGCGCCACCGAGCGCGAACTCCCGGACGTGCTAGCCGGCGACGGCTCGACCTTCTACGCCATCGAAGCTAAGTCCAGCGCCGGCGATCCGATCTATCTCACCGGCGAGGAGATCGAGGCGCTGGTGTACTTCTCGCGGAACTTCGGCGCGAAGCCGCGGGTCGGCGTCCGCTTCGACCGCGAGGACTGGTATTTCTTCCATCCCGGCGATCTGTACACCACCGACGGCGGCAACTACCGCGTCAAGAAAGAAACTGCCCTCGCGGAAGGCGTCGACTTCGAGGAGCTGGTCGGCCACTCCGAGAAAATGACTCTTGACGACCTTGGAGAGGACGACGGACCGGATCAAAACGTGCTGGACGTGCTCTCGGCGTTCGAACGCGGGGATCTAGATCTGGATGAGGCCGCGGCGATGCTCGAGTGATACTGTCGGCAGTATGAAAACCTGCGGCGTCACTCCAGGAGGCGCTGATCAGTCTGTGTCAGCCGCGAGTGAGGGAAGGCGTAGACGCGCGGGCTCTCACGGCGGACGACGTCGCCGAGGTAGCTCGCCTCGACCACGAGGTCGTTGCGGGGGTAGCCAGCGTTGGTCTCGTACTCGGCGACGGTACAGTCGGCCGCGTCGATCTCGCGTTCGTGTGCGCGGTCGGTCGTAACTCGGTCGACGACGAGGCGGTCGCCGGTCTCCCGATCGAGGACGACGTCGCCTGGACGGAAGGTGCAGGCCGCACAGAGTGACGGCTCGTCACTCGTTTCGGGAACGAACGTCTCGACGCCACACTGCGCGCACGTCGCCCGACGCTTCCCGGGAGGTGGGACGCGGTGGCTGGTCACTTCGATAGCGACTCGGCGGATGTGCTTGCACCGTTCGCCACGGATCTGGTGGTCGGGACAGGTACAGCTGCCGTCCGGGAGGTCGACGACGTAGGTCGCGCCGCTGTGGCTATCGACGGCGTACCGGCCGTCGCCGAGCGGTCGGACCGCCATTCGCTCGGTCCAGGCCCGGGCCGCCCGGTCGTCCATCGTCCGGGGGTCCGGGGCGAGTGCAGTCTTTCGGGTGGAGCGGGTCGGGATCTGATCGGGCATAGCGGATCGGACGCGGCTGGTTTCACGACTGCGTCCAGTTGAAACGTAGGGCCCGAAGGCAGGTAAAGGGATCGGTGAACGGGGTGAAACCGAGGGACAGCGGCCCAGCCAAGCGGTTCGACACGCTTTTCCGGAATCGCACCGGACTCACCCGGTAATGGAGCGCTCAGACGCCGTCGAGCTCGGGATCGCGATCGGATCCGTCGGACTGTTTATCCTCGTTCTCGCCGTAATAGGGACGGTCTACGGAGCCGGGGGCGCGACCTTTGACGGGACCGTCCACGACGGGGCCGTTCAGGGAGAAGCGACCTTCAACGGCTCCGACGTCGGGGAACTGAACGGGACCGTCGACGGCGATCTCCAGGGAAGCGTCAACGGGACGGACGGCGGAGCGTTCAACGGGACGCTCGACGCCTCGTTCAACGGGACCGCAGACGGGTCGGACGTCAACGGCACTATATCGGGATCCGTCGATGGGGCTCTCTCCGGGCCGGACAACGGGACGATCGAGGGATCGTTCTCGGGGACGCTCAACGGAACTGTCAACGCGACTGTCACCGGAACGATAAGCGGGACTGCCGACGGGTCGATCCACGAGACTGACAGTATTGCCGCTGCCGGAGCGATGCCCCTGGTGGGCGGGATCCTGTTTTTCGTCGTGGTGATGGCCGTCGCCGGCCTCTATCTCTCGCGTCAGGACTCCTGAGCCTCGCGCCAGTCGGTCACTTCTTCCTCGTCGGTCTCATCCAGCGCGTCCTCGTAGTAGGCCATCGGGTGGGAGATGCGTTCACACCGGTCGTCCATGTTGACGCAGTCGCCGTAGGACTGCATGGTCGCACAGGAGGGCGTCGAATACTCCGTCGGGCTGGTGTCCCCGCGGATGTGATCGGTTTGATACCGGGTCATCTCCTCACCGAAGCCAGGGTTGATCTCGTAGAGGTCGACGATCTCGTCGGTCGACATCCCGATCGAAGTCAGGAAGGCAGTGATCGCAAAGCGTGAGTGGTGTTCGAGGTGCTCTCCCTTCTGTATCCTGTCCAGCAGCGCCCGCATGCACGGCGGGAACAGCTCCGGGACGACGGTGTCGATGTCACGGGTCAGATCGAGTTCCGCCAGGGTTTCCCGGAGCTGCTCGACCTCCTCGTTCAGCGGATCGGCGATAGCGTCGGGTACGTTCAACGGCAGTCCAGCCTCAACGCGGCGCTCGACGGCCCTCCGACAGAGTACGAGCAGCCCATCGCGGTCGACCGGCACCTCACCGTCGGTCAGTGTCCGGTTGACCAGCCGCCATTCGTCGCCCCACTGTCCAGCCGCCAGTTCCAGGTAAGCCCCTACCTCGACCCGGTAGCGATCGGTCTCAGCCAGCGGCCCGCTTTCGGGCGAGACGTGTGCAAGCAGATCGAATTCCCTGAGCAGGTCCCGGAGGGTCAACGACTCGCCGCTGGTGCTCTTTAACTCCGTAGTCGAAGCCAGTTCCTCGGTGAACCGCTCGTGGGCGCTGGCTGCTTCAGCGCGGGCGTACGATCGGGTCAGGACCGCCTCGTCGATGATCGACACCAGCACGCGAGCGACGGGATAAGAGAGCAGTTCCACGCGCGTCTGGCGGTGGGGCGTCCCGACCGTACCCTCTTCCAGGGCTGCTTCGACGCGAGCCAGTCCCCGATCGACGGCCGGGTCGCCACGCTGAACGACCGACGCGAGGTCGATCTCAGCTGCGTCGACGGCCTCCCTGGCCGCCCCCATGAACGGGTAGCGCGCGTGCAACGGCTTCATCGGCTCCGGCTTGCGTGCGCGTCTGAATAAACCCGACGGTCCCGGCGGTCGGTGCCGCTCGCGGAACGTGTGGCGCCGTCAGCGAAACAGGGACCGCACTATTCCTCGAGCCGCGATTCGATTTCGGTGATGACACGCGTCTCCTCGCCGCCGTCGCCCCGCATCGCCTGGCGGTATTGCCGGTACTGATCCCGGGAGACGGTGACGGTTCTGGTCTCACCCTGTCGGGTGAGTTCCATCCGGACTGTCCCCTGCGGATTGTTGCGGACGCGATAGCTCGCGACCGTCGAGAACACCGACCAGAACGCCAGAACGGCACCGATGAAGTAGATCATCGTCGTCTCGAAGGCGTAGGCCGGCTCGGCCGGTGGCCACATCCAAGGGTAGGCGTAGGTAAACAGTCCGACGCCGGCTAGACAGATCAACGCGCCGGCGACCACGCCTATTCCCTGGCGACGGCTCGACGGCAGGACTGCGACCACCCCGAGCAGCATCGCGGGCACACCCGTCCCAGCCAGTACGCCCGCCGTCTCCCGGGCTTCGAAGGCGCCGGTCAGCCCTAGCACGTCGCCGAGGGGCGTTGCGACCACCGCGATAGCGATACCGATCGCCACCACGCCGGCGACGAACGAGCCCGCACCGACGGCGATCCAGCGCGGGTCCCGCCCGTCGAACTCGCGACGTTCGTAAGCCTCCCCGAGACTCGTCATACGCGTCGAGACGTCCTCTAGCTACAAAATCACCCGTCAGACGGACGCAAGACGGGCGCAGTCGACGACGGTAGACCCCCGCGTCCATCGTGGAAAGAGCAGCACACAACCGATTGTCCTTTAATCCCGGCGGCGATTCATCCTGTATGGACCGGTTCGCCGACGTCGACGACCAGTACGATCCACACGCTGTCGAAGGGCGTGTGTTCGACTACTGGGAGGAGGTCGACGCCTACGAGAAGACGGTGGAGCATCGCGCCGACGGCGAGGACTTCTTCTTCGTCGACGGGCCGCCCTACACGTCGGGCGCGGCCCACATGGGGACGACGTGGAACAAGACGCTGAAGGACATCTACATCCGCTACCTTCGAATGCAGGGCTACGACGTCACCGACCGCCCGGGCTACGACATGCACGGGCTGCCCATCGAGACGAAAGTCGAGGAGAAGCTCGATTTCGAGAACAAAAAGGACATCGAGGAGTTCGGCGAGGACGCCTTCATCGAGGAGTGCAAGGCCTTCGCAAACGAGCAGCTCGACGGGCTCCAGGAGGATTTCCAGGACTTCGGCGTCTGGATGGACTGGGACGATCCCTACAAGACCGTCGAGCCGGAGTACATGGAGGCCGCCTGGTGGGGGTTCGAGAACGCCCACGAACGCGGGCTTGTCGAGCAGGGCAAACGCTCGATCAACCAGTGTCCCCGGTGTGAGACGGCCATCGCCAACAACGAGGTAGAGTACCACGACGTCGGCAAGCCCTCGATCTACGTCGAGTTCCCATTGAGTGAGCGCGAGGGCAATCTCGTCATCTGGACCACGACGCCGTGGACCATCGTCGCCAACACCTTCGTCGCCGTCGACGGCAATCTAGAATACGTCGGCGTCGACGCCGAAAAGGGCGGAGAAACGGAGCGACTCTACGTCGCCGAGGCGGTCGTCGAGGACGTGTTGAAGCAGGGCCGCTACGACGACTACGAGATCGTCGAGGAACTGTCCGGCGAGCAGATGGTCGGCTGGGAGTACGATCACCCGCTGGCCGAGGAAGTTCCGGATCACGCCAGCGCCGAGGGTTCAGGGCAGGTCTACACCGCCGACTACGTCGAGGCCGACCGCACCGGTCTCGTCCACTCCGCCCCCGGCCACGGTGAAGAAGACTTCGAGCGCGGCCAGGAACTCGGTCTTGAGGTCTTCTGTCCGGTCGGCCCGGACGGTACCTACGAGGAAACAGCGGGCGAGTATGCCGACACGTTCGTCCGGGACGCCAACGAGGACATCATCGATGATCTGGACGCGAAGGGACTCTTGCTGGCCCACGACACCACGAACGTTCGCGAGGGGCAGTGCTGGCGGTGTGACACGGACATCGTCCGGATCGTCACTGATCAGTGGTTCATTACGATCACCGACATCAAAGACGAACTCCTGGAACTCATCGAAGACAGCGAGTGGCACCCCGAGTGGGCTCGCGACAATCGGTTCCGGGACTTCGTCGAGGAAGCGCCCGACTGGAACGTCTCACGGCAGCGCTACTGGGGTATCCCGATCCCGATCTGGACTCCCGAGCGCGAGGCGAAAGCCTCGAACGGAGGCGGCGAAGCCGCCGGAGGCTGGTCAGGGAAGATGGACGAGGCCATCGTGATCGGCGACCGCGAGGAACTGGCCGAGCGCGTCGACCAAGACATCGACCCCGAGACCGTCGACCTGCACAAGGACACTGTCGACGAGTTGACGATCACCGAGGGCCGCACCGACAGCGCGGATTCCGCGGAGGACGGGATGACCTACACCCGGGTCGAGGACGTCTTCGACGTCTGGCTGGACTCCTCAGTGGCCACGTGGGGCACGCTGGATTATCCCGAGCGGACCGAGGACTTCGAGGAACTATGGCCCGCAGACCTCATCATCGAGGCCCACGACCAGACACGCGGGTGGTTCTGGTCGCAGCTCGGCATGGGCGCCGCATCGATGGGTGAGATCCCCTACGAGGAAGTCCTGATGCACGGGTACGCCAACATGCCCGACGGCCGCGGGATGTCCAAGTCCAAGGGGATCTTCGTCGACCCTCACGAAGTCATCGAGAAACACGGCCGCGACCCGATGCGGCTGTTCCTGCTCTCGGTGACCGCACAGGGCGAGGACATGCGCTTCTCCTGGGAGGAGACACAGGAGATGCAGCGCCGATTGAATATCCTCTGGAACGTCTTCCGGTTCCCGCTTCCCTACATGCGAGCGGACGGGTTCGATCCGGAGGAGACCACAGTCGAAGCGGTCGAAGCGGATCTGGAGCTCATCGACGAGTGGCTGCTCTCCCGGCTCCAAACGGTGAAAGCCGAGATGGACGAGGCATTCGAACAGTTCGAGCACGACAAAGGACTGAACGCGCTGCTCGATTTCGTCGTCGAAGACGTCTCGCGGTTCTACATCCAGGAAGTGCGCGAGCGCATGTGGGAAGAGGAGAACAGCCCGAGCAAGCTGGCCGCCTACGCGACGCTGTATCGAGTGCTAGAGGAGGTCGTCGCCCTGCTGGCACCGTACGCGCCGTTCATCAGCGAAGAGATCTATCAGCACCTCACCGGCGACGCCGGTCACCCGACAGTCCACATGTGTGACTTCCCCGAGCGCGATCCCGACTGGCAGAACGTCGGCCTCGAAGACGACATCGCGGTCGTCCGCGGCGTCGAGGAAGCGGGTTCGAACGCCCGCCAGCAGGCCGAGCGAAAGCTCCGGTGGCCGATCAAGCGTGTCGTCGTCGACGTCACCGACGACGAAACAGGTGATCTCCCGGGGACGGTCGAACTCCGCTCCGATCTGATAGCCGACCGGCTCAACGCCCGTCGCGTCGAGGTCGTCGATCCCGGGGAAGACTGGGGCGAACTCACCTACAGCGCCGAGGCCGACATGAGCAAGCTCGGCCCGGCCTTCGGCGAGGACGCCCAGGAAGTCATGAAGGCCTGCAACGAAGCGCGGATCGCCGAACCCAGCATCGAGGCGCTGGAGGCAGCGGTCGCCAACGAACTCGGTCTCGGCGTCGACCTGGAAGAAGATATGGTCGAGTTCGTCCGCCAACTGCCCGACGGCGTCGCCGGGACCGGCTTCGAGGCCCTGGACGGCGAGGGCGTCGTCTACGTCGACACGACCCTGACCGAGGACATCGAGAGCGAGGGCTATGCCCGGGAGGTTATCCGTCGCGTCCAGGAGATGCGCAAGGATCTCGAACTCGATCTCGAAGAGCGGATCCGCGTCGATCTCGACGTGAACGACGGCCGCGTGGCCGACCTCGTCGCCGATCACGAGGACCTGATCAAAGAGGAGGTTCGCGCCGACGAACTCGCCCCCGTCGAGGACGGTCACCGCAAGACCTGGGAGGTCGAAGGGATCGAGATGGAGATCGCCGTGGTGCCGATCGCTGAGGCGTAAGCGTAGAGTATACGCGCCGGAGGCGCGTTTCACTCCGCGCGAGGTCAGCGAGGTCGCTTTGCGACCTCGGCACGGCGAACGGCGTAGCCGTGAGCCGAAGACCGAGCGTGGAGGTGGTTTTTCCCACGTTTTTTTGACGCAGTGGTTCGCGAACGCAGTGATCGAACCCGAGGAAGAAAAAGTGGTTTTATAGGATCCGTTCTTCTTCGAGGACAGTCTGCAGTTCGGCCATCGAGGAGACGACGACGTCACAGGCGTCTTCGACGGCCGGTTTCGGTTCGAACCCGATCGACAGGCCGGCGACGTCGAGCATCGGCAGGTCGTTGGCACCGTCACCGACCGCGACCGTCTCCGAGAGATCGATGTCGAGATCGTCAGCCAGGTTCGCCAGCGCGGTGTCTTTGGTGCCTTCGATCAAAGGCCCCTCGACCGCGCCGGTGAGCGCCCCGTCCTCGACAGTAAGTCGGTTGGCGACGATGGTATCGACCTCGACGCCGGCCGAATCGAGCGCTGCTGCGACCCCGCGCTCGAAGCCGCCGGTGAGGATCGCAGTGTGGACGTCTGCGTCATCGAGAGCGGCGAGGACGTCGGCAGCGCCGCTCCGGAGTTCGACCTGATCGAAGGCCGCCTGGGCCTTCCGGTCGTCGAGTCCTTCCAGTAAGGCACATCGCTGGCGGAGGCTCTCGGCGTAGTCGATCTCGTCGTTCATCGCGCGCTCGGTGATCCCGTCGATTCGGTCGGCAACGCCGTGCTGGTCGCCGAGCAGTACGGCCATCTCCGAATCAGAGAGCGTTCCGTCGAAGTCGAAGGCGGCGAGCATACCGGCGATTCGACGTGGGGGATCACAAAGTCCCCGGTTTGGAGCCGTACCGAGCAGCCACTGCAAAGTCGGTGGACAACCACCAGTACAGGAGTCTCCACCGACAACCGACTGTCGGATGGTGGAGGTATCATAGGGATTAGCGTAGAAATCCATAGATTCCGCCCGGGAACAGCGATCCGGTCGCCCGATCGGAGTGAGAATTCCTCCGATTGGCTACGCTAATCCCTATCAGTTCGGACGGCCGCGCTACGAGTCGTTGGGATACGGTCGGGTAGGGACAGCACCCGAACGATTGACGGCGTCAAAATCTGGGCCACTCTCCTGGAAAAGGACCCCACTGCCGAAGAAGCAACAGTCGAGCAGTAGGAGGCGGTCAGATACATGGTAAAGCCCCTAAACGCAATATAGGCGGTTCTCTATCTGGACAACCCCCTAGATTATCAAGCTCGATAATTTGGACGAAATATTTATTATCAGGCGCCCCTCAGATTGCGTTAGTGGCACCGCCCCACCGGTGCCATGATCCTTTCCCCCACCCACCCCCACCCCACCTACTTTCGGAGAACAGACCCGACAGGGACAGCTCTGTCTGGGCGTTTCCGTTTTCAAAACACACCAGCAGCAGCTGTCGGTGAGGGCGTAGCGACGTAGACGCCAGCTACTGCTACGGATCCGTATCTCGATATCCGTCGGCGTGAGCACCCCATATCGATCAGGTTACCAAACCATGTCATGTTGTCACGAACCAATAAACCTATATGCCCGGTGTGCCATACCATAGCATGTATGGCCTCAGCACCGAGCGACGATATGTTCGACGAGTTTCTCTCACAGCGCGGCCACGAAACGGACTCTGCAGGCTGGGACGATAGCTATAATAAAAAGCAGTGTCCGGAGTGTGGAGGACTCCACGAAAACGGTGCGACAAAGTGTACGATCTGCGGTTGGTCTCCGACCTGAAGCGAT
>JAZKRQ010000031.1:0-21249 GCA_036628575.1 Halapricum sp. | reverse complement strand
AGATCAAACACGACGCCGAGGAGTACCTCGGTGACGAGGTCGAGAAGGCCGTCATCACGGTCCCTGCCTACTTCAACGATCGCCAGCGCCAGGCGACCAAAGACGCCGGCGAGATTGCCGGCTTCGAGGTCGAACGGATCATCAACGAGCCGACGGCCGCGTCGATGGCCTACGGGCTGGACGACGATTCCGACCAGACCGTGCTCGTCTACGACCTCGGGGGCGGAACCTTCGACGTCTCGATTCTGGATCTGGGCGGCGGCGTCTACGAGGTCGTCGCCACGAACGGCGACAACGACCTCGGGGGCGACGACTGGGATCAGGCGATCATCAACTGGCTGGCCGAAGAATTCGAGAACGAACACGGCATCGACCTCACCGAGGACCGCCAGGCCCTCCAGCGGCTGAAAGACGCCGCCGAAGAGGCCAAAATCGAACTCTCCTCCCGGAAGGAAGCCGATATCAACCTGCCCTTCATTACGGCGACTGACGACGGCCCGGTCCACCTCGAGAAGTCGATCACGCGAGCGACGTTCGAGAGTCTGACTGAGGACCTGATAGAGCGCACGGTCGAACCGACCGAGCAGGCACTGGAAGACGCCGGCTACGACAAGGGCGACATCGACGAAGTGCTGCTCGTCGGCGGCTCTACCCGGATGCCCCAGGTCCAGGAGAAAGTCGAGGAGCTGACCGGCCAGGAGCCCAAGAAGAACGTCAACCCGGACGAAGCCGTCGCGCTCGGCGCGGCCATCCAGGGCGGCGTCCTCTCGGGTGACGTCGACGACATCGTCCTGCTGGACGTGACGCCGCTCTCGCTGGGCGTCGAGGTCAAGGGCGGTCTCTTCGAGCGACTCATCGACAAGAACACCACTATCCCGACCGAGGAGTCGAAGATCTTCACGACCGCAGCGGCCAACCAGACGCAGGTCCAGATCCGCGTCTTCCAGGGCGAACGCGAGATTGCAGAGAAGAACGAACTGCTCGGCGAGTTCGCGCTGACAGGTATCCCGCCTGCCCCCGCCGGAACGCCCCAGATCGAGGTGACGTTCTCTATCGACGAGAACGGCATCGTCAACGTCTCCGCCGAAGACAAAGGCTCGGGCAACAAGGAGGACATCACCATCGAGGGCGGTGCCGGCCTAAGCGACGAGCAGATCGAGCAGATGCAGGAAGAGGCCGAGAAACACGCCGAGGAAGACGAGAAACGCCGCCAGCGCATCGAGGCACGCAACGAGGCCGAGGCCACGGTCCGCCGCGCCGAGACGCTGCTGGAGGAGAACGAGGAAAACGTCGACGACGACCTCCGCGAGTCCATTGAGGCCAAGATCGAGAACGTCGAGGAAGTGCTCGAAGACGAGGACGCCGAGAAAGAGGACTACGAGGAAGTCACCGAGGCCCTGACGGAGGAGCTCCAGGAGATCGGCAAGCAAATGTACCAGGAGCAGGCCCAGCAGGCCGCCGGCGGCGCAGGTCCGGGCGGCGCTGCGGGTGCCGGTCCCGGCGGTGCCGCGGGCGCTGGACCCGGTGCTGGTGCCGGTGCGGCCGGTCAGGGCGAGGAGTATGTGGACGCCGACTTCGAAGACGTGGACGACAGCGACAAAGACGAGTAACACGAGTCGCTCTCGTCTGCTCGAAAGTCGGACGTGGCGGAAGCGAGAACGTCTTTCATTGTTCCAGAATCCAAGCGACAGCGGAGATTCTGAAGACGACGAAGATTGATATGACTGCTGTAACTATTTACCGGCACGACCGCCCGCAGCCGGACTGATTGTAGGTGAGCGAACGGTACTCTCGGGGCGGTTTCCACTTGAGCATTCCCACGGCGCGTCCGTTCTCCTTCTGCGCTTTGAGCGTGGAGAGGTTATCGTAGACGCGCTTGACGACCATCTGCAACACTTTCGAGTGAACGTCGTTCAGGTCATCCCACCACGTTTTGAGGTTGGGGAGCGTCCCCTGTACCTTGTACCGTGCTGGAATTTCGTCTGTCTCGTTGAGCAGGTAGAGGACGTGGTTATAGAGTTGTCTACAAGTATCGACGTGATGTAGAAGCGTCTCGGTGATGGCTTCCGGTGGGGTGAGTCGATACTTGTAGTTGTAGTGCATCTATGAGTTCCGTTCCTCGATAAGTTCGTCCAATTTCTCTTGGACGAACGAGGAAAGGTTCAGGTGGTTGTCCTGAATCCACTCCTCTTGGTCGTCTCTGATAGTGATGTTTTTCCGCTTCACAATGTGTATTATACACTTTGTATGTATAAATGTGGTGGTACCGTGGGCCTGTCGGTCTGCAACAGAAGTGTATGGGCGACGATGACGGCGTGGACGAATCGCTCCGTTCTCGTTAACGCTACTCGGTCGCGTTGGTCCCTGCGTTGCTCCTTGAGGAAGGGGACTTAGCGTCTGTATTCAGTGTTAATGCACAACCGTTAGAACGCCTGGTCGCGTAGACGCGGTCATGAATCGGAAGACGACGGATGCTGTCGTCCTCGCCGCGGTCGTGGCTGTGCTCGCAGGCGGTGGCTTGCTGACTTGGCAGGCCATCCAGCGGCGGCAGACCAGCGGCGGCGTGATGGACGGGATGATGATGGATGGCTCAACCGGGACGATGACCGGAACGGACCCGATCGTTTACGCGGTCGGGACCCTGATCGCGGCTGCGCTGCTGGTCGGCCTGTACGCGATCATTCGGGAGTCGAACACTGGGAAACACCCTTCACCTGTCGGTAGCGGCGGGTTCGAAACCACGAACGATGACGCGGCGTCCAATAATTCGAGCGGCCACGGGGCCGCTGAGACCCCGACACAGACAGATCTCGAAGAACCAGTGTCGACAAAGGCAACGGTCTCGGAGAACAGTGCGTCAAAAGGATCTAAGACATCGGCAGCGACCGGCGAAGCGTCGGCAGGTAACGGCCAGTCGGCCAGCGAGGTGCTCGATATACTCCCCGAGGACGAACGCCGGATCCTCGAACCGGTCGTTGACTCGCCAGGACTCACGCAGATCGCGCTACGGGATCGATCAGACTTCTCGAAGAGCAAGGTGAGCCAGACGGTCTCGGATTTGGAGAAACGTGGGCTACTCTACCGCGAGAAACAGGGTCGAACCTATCGCGTGTTTCCGGACGACGACCTGGCCGGTCGAACCGAGGACTGATAGTGACTGCTGTACCGATTTACCGGTACGATCGCCTGCTATCGGGCGATCGACACGGAACAGACCTACAGCAGTCACTATGATTCGGCGGTTATCGATCCGGACGAACGGTCTCGTCAGCGAAAAACGTTCTAATCCAATTATAAACGCTCTCGGACGGTTAGAGGCGTTCGTTCACACCCACGAGGATAACCGGGAAGCCGTGTTAGAGGATAGTGAGGCGAATACACGATGACAGAAAAGAATAACCGCTGGATGTTACTTGCGGTCGCACTGCTCGGAGTCGCACTACTGCTCCCGGTCGCAAGTGCACACTCGACCGGGACGAACGACTGGACGGACTGGACCCACTCCCAGCTCTGGAGTGACGACGACCCGCGCGCCGGTCCCGCTGGGACAGGCACGCACGCACCGATGCACGCTGGCGGTCACGGCCCCCACCATGCCGGCAGTCACGGCGGTGAGGCCGCATACGCACACGGCCCGTATGTGAATGACACGCGCACGGGCGCTTGGCACCACCATGGCCCATATTCGAACGAGACCTATCAACACCAGGGCGAGTATGCAAACAGTACGGAATACCATCAGGACACGTCCTTGAACGGTACGCACCACCACAGTGGCGTATACCAGAACGATACACACTACCACGACGACACGCACCGGAACGGGGCGTACGACGACGAGCATGGAATCGAAAACGATCGGTGGCACGATGATTCGTCGAACACGACGACCTCAGGGGATTGGGACGACACCCGCCGACACCACGGACCGGGGGGATGCCGATGACTGTATCTCGGACTGACCGACTGGCAAGCCGACTGGGTGGTTCGGTTCTCGGGTTCGCGGCGGTGCTCGTAGTCCTGACGACTTCTGTCGCGGCACAGCCACATGGCGGGGCAGGAGCGATGGGCGGTGGATCAGGTATGGGCGGCATCGGCTGGTTCGGTTTCGGCCCCCTGCTGTGGGTACTGGTCATCGGTGCGGTCGTCGTTGTAATCGCGGGCTACGCTCGGCCGGGTTCGCAAGCCTCGAACCACAGGGAGATCCACAACCGGGATGGGGCGCTTTCGACCCTCCGCAAGCAGTACGCCCGGGGCAAACTCTCAGAAGAAGAGTACGAACGTCGCCGACAGAAACTCTTGAACGATTGATTTCGACAGTCAGACGCCTCCATGGCTAGATTCGACCGACCCCACCCAAAGCACATTGCGATCCGTTTTGTTGTTTCGGGCGGACAGTAGCTGTTTAGTACGCCCGGACCTGTGTGCTAGTGAAGGGCATTTATCGTCCCGTCCGGAGGACACTATGACAAAAGAATACGATATCATCGTCGTCGGCGGCGGCATCAGTGGTGCATCGCTGTTATATACGGTCGCGAAGTTCACGGACGTCGAACGCGTCGCGTTGATCGAGAAGGAGGACGAGATTGCAGCGATCAACTCACACGTCACGAACAACTCCCAGACGCTACATTTCGGGGACATAGAAACGAACTATACCCTCGAAAAGGCCGAATCAGTCAAACAGGGGGCCGAGATGGTCGCGGGGTACCTCGAAAACAAAGATTCCGACCAGGAGATGCATAGTAAGCGCAGCAAGATGGTACTCGCAGTCGGGGACGACGAAGTAGAGAAACTCGAGTACCGACACGAGGAAGAAGGGTTCGGGGACCTGTATCCGAAACTCGAAGCAATCGGTCGCGAACGAATCTCCGAACTCGAACCGAAAGTCGTCGAGGGACGCGACCCGGAGAAGGAACTGCTCGCGCTGCACACGCCCGACGGGTACACCGTCGACTACGGCGAAATCTCGAAGTCGTTCGTTACCGAAGCTCAAGAGGAAGACGGCGTCGACGTCTACACCGGGACGGAAGTGACGAACATCGACGAGACGATGGACGGGTTCACTGTCGAAACTGACGACGGCAGGTCCTTCGAGTCTGACGCCACGGTCGTCGCGGCCGGCTCTCACAGCCTCCAGATCGCCAAGGAGATGGGGTACGGGGACAACATGTCGCTGCTGCCGGTCGCTGGGAGTTTCTTCCTCGCAGAGGAGGGACTGTTAAACGGCAAAGTGTACACCCTCCAGATGAAGCGTCTGCCGTTCGCGGCGGTCCACGGCGATGCCGACGTCCACGACCAGGGAATAACCCGGTTCGGCCCGACAGCGAAGGTCGTCCCTGCCCTGGAGCGCGGACGGCTCTCGACAGTGCCGGACTTCTTCGACGTGTTCGGGTTCAGCCCGGCAGCGTTCCTGAGCTACGCGAACATCCTCGCCGATCGCCAGTTGCTCCCGTTCGTGATCAAGAACCTCGGCTACGATCTGCCGATAATCGGCAAGGAAGCGTTCCTGCCACACGTCCAGAAGGTCGTCCCGACCGTCGAGGCCGACGACATCGAGCGCGCGAAAGGCTATGGCGGCGTCCGACCGCAGATAGTCGACACTGACGCGAAGTCCCTGGACATGGGTGAGGCCAAGATCACGGGTCACGGGATCATCTTCAACATCACGCCCTCGCCGGGAGCCTCGACCTGTTTGCAGAACGCGATGCGGGACACCCAGCAGATCGTGGATTTCCTCGAAACCGACTACGAGTTCGAACAGGACGCGTTCGAGGCGGAGACGATAGATAACTTCCCGCGAGCGGAGTGATCGACGTCAGCCAGACCACACACCTTTTTGCGCGCCTGGAAGCGACTCTAGGATGATGGGCGACTGGAGCGACGTCTGTGTGCTGGTGCCGACCTACAACGAAGCGGCGGCCATCGGCGAGGTCATCAGTGGATTCCGTGAGCAGGGTTTCGAGCACATCTTCGTGATGGACGGTGGTTCGACGGACGGTACACGTGAGATCGCGCGAGAACACGGGGCACAGGTTCGCGAACAAACCCGGTCCGGAAAGGGGCAGGCGGTTCGGGAGGCGATCTCGCTGATCGAACAGCCGTACGTTTTGATGGTCGACGGGGACGCGACCTACCGGCCGGAGGACGCACCGCGGATGCTCGAACCGCTTCTGGAGGGCGATGCCGAACACGTCATCGGTAACCGGTTTGCCGACATGGAAGCGGGGGCGATGAGCCGTCTCAACAAGTTCGGGAACAGGCTGATCAACGCGTCGTTCAGAGTCGTGCACGGGCGCGATTTCGCGGACATCCTCAGTGGGTATCGTGCGTTCACTACGGAGTCAGTCCAGCGGTTCGCACTGACGGCCGACGGCTTCGGTATCGAGACGGAGATGGCCGTCGAATGTGTGAAACACAACGTGACGACGGAGGTCGTCCCGATCACCTACGAGAGCCGGCCCGAGGAGGCCGATACGAACCTCAGTCCGTTCCGTGACGGTGCAGTCATCCTGATAACGCTGTACCGGATGGCAAAGACCAACAACCCGCTGTTTTACTTCGGGAGCGTCGGAACTCTCTCTGCCCTGATCGGCGTCCTACTGGGGATGTACGTCGCAGTCGAGTGGTTCACACGGGGTATCTCTCACGAAGTGGTCGCACTCGCCTCCGCACTCGGGATTATCTTCGGTGTGCAATTGTTGATCTTCGGCGTGCTGTCGGACTTGATCGTTACGCTGCACCGGGAACAGTTACACTTCATCGAACGGCTCAACCGCGAGGACATGAACAGTCGTTCGCGTAACCGCGAAGAGTGAACTGCACCTGCCTACGCAGCGGCAGACGCCGCTTCCTTGCGGACGGGGACTGATAGTGACTGCTGTAACTATGTACCGGTACGACCGCCCGACTGCGGGCGGTCGGTGTGGCATTGACTTACAGCAGTCACTATGATCCTGTCGGAGTTAAAAAGGGACGAGCGAGCGTAACTGGTCGAGCAGTCCCGTCGCCGTTGAATCGCGGAGGTTCTCGAAGACCGGATACAACTCGTTTAACAGATCCTGCTTGGAGTCGAACTGCTCGCGGTCGATCCGTTCGAGCACTTTCGCGAGCTGGACGGTATGCCCGGACGCGTCGTAAGGGACCGATCGATCACCGAGTTCCTCGATGACCGTCCGCCGATCGACCGGGAACGAGAAATCGGCCGAAGAGAGTGTCCCGTCCAGCGCGGCGATACCGAACTCTATCGACTCAGGATCACTCAAATCGTCATCGGCGGGGGGTCGTACTCCCATCACACGGGTTCAGGAACCCAACTGAATAAAAAGCTACGCTGATGTCGACTCTGCTAGCCACTCGTCACCCCAAGACTCGATCGCATCGAAAACAGGACAGAGTGATTGCCCCTTCTCGGTCAAGCTGTAATAGGAAGCGACGGGCGCGTCCTCTTCGAGGCGACGCTCGACGAATCCCAACTCCTGAAGGTCGTCCAGCACGCGCGAGAGCGTTCGCGCACTGGCGTCGGTCGCTCGCTTGAGTTCGTTGAATCGCCGCTCGCCGTCCTGTAGTTCGTGCAGGACGATCAATCGCCACTGGGATCCGATCTGTTCGATCGTCTCGACGACGGAACAGGGACCGGGCAGCTCGTCTTCCTGGGAGGTGAGTTGCGATGACATCGGTGTTACCTGGTATCGGCTATGTCCGGGAACAGATAAAACAGTTCGGAATCGAAGTAGATAACGTAGTGAAATCAGCTATCTCAGTGATACCGATTGGTGAGTCGAATGGCAACAATAGCGATAGTAGAGGTGACGACTGATGGTGTTCGAAACGACCGGTGCCGGCGAGGCGTTCTTGCTCGCCAGAATTCTTTTCGGCGCGGTGCTGGCGTTCATGGGCCTCAATCACTTGCTGAACGCCGAGGATATGGTCGGTTACAGCCAGGCAAAGGGAGTGCCAGCGGCAGGCTTCATGGTCCCGGCGACGGGCTTTCAGCTGCTCGCCGGCGGTTTCGGGATCGCTCTTGGGGCGTTCCCTGTCGTCGCGGCGGGGGCGATTGCGGTATTCCTCGTCGTAGCGACACCGACGATGCACGACTTCTGGGCGGCCCCCGACGAACAGCGTCAGAGCGAGATGACGGATTTCCTTAAGAACGTCGCCCTGCTCGGCGGCGCCCTGGCGTTCATAGCGTTCGGCGTGATCGAGTGGCCTTACGCGATCGGCATCGGTCTGTTCTGATAGTATACCTACGGACGGAACTTTTGAAACTGCTTCAGTCGAACCGGTCACGACTGAAAGTATCAGGGCTTCCGTCCGTCGGTATAGGTAACATAGCCGGTCGGTAGAATCCAGTCTTCCGACAGGTTGCGAATGGTGATATCGCTAACGAAACCCAGGGGTTCTACAATAATCAGTAGAATCCCCGTCAGGGATAAATCACAGGCGGCCTACCTCACGCGTATGGTTGGATCGCCGGGCGTTGCGATGATCCTGCAGTCCGCCGGGATCGAAACGCTGATCGACGCCGTACCGTTGTGGGCGATGCAGCTCCTTCTGGTGGCGGCGGCGGCGGTTTCGGTGATTGTCTGTTTCCGGCTCGTGGACTCCCGTGGTAGATGGCCCAGACGGATCCGGTCCCGGCTGCTGGTCGGCGTCCCGTGGGGGACGCTCCTGACGCTTCTGTTCTTGCTCGGGATGTTCCTGTTCGTGCAAGGAGCCTACGACGGCGCTATCTTCGATCCGCGACAGCCGGTCACCTACGCGTTTACCGCCTGGGCTTACGAATACCCCCTCGGCGTGCTCACGGCGGCGTTCAGCCACGGGAGTTTCAACCACTTCCTGGGGAACGCCATCGCGCTCGCCGTGTTCGGAACGATAGCGGAGTACGGATACGGTCACTTCCCGACCGACCGCGGCCAACAGATAGAGTACGGAAGTCGAGACGGCCCCTACCTCCGGTCCGTCGGGTTCTTCCTCGCGTTGCTCGCGGTCGGACTCGCGACGGCGGCGTTCACGCCGGGCCCGATTATCGGCTTCTCCGGGGTCGTTTACGCTCTTGCCGGATTTGCGCTGATCGTGCGCCCTCTAACGACCGTTGCCGGACTTCTGATGACCGACGTCCTGTCGAACCTCTATTCCGCGTTCACGAACCCAATCACCACTCAATCCCCTAGCGTCAGATACATCGACGTCTGGTTCGCTGATATCTCCGTGGCCGGCCACTTGCTGGGGTTTCTTATCGGCGTGCTGGTCGGAATCGCGCTATGGCGACGCCGGGACGAAACCGAGCGAACCGCCCGACTCTGGATCGGAGTGGTGGTATTCGGTCTGATTCAGGGGTTGTGGCTGGTGTACTGGCCGCTTGGGAACGAAGAGTTCGCCCTCTTCAGGGGTGTTGGCGTTGGCTTCGTCTTCCTCGTCGCCGCCGTCGTGGTCGTCGCGACGGCCTGGCCGTCCCGTCCGCTGATCCCGTGGCCGTCAAGAGTCCCCGAACGGATTATCGATGAGATGCCGAGCCGGGGCCGTTTCGCCGCCGCGCTGCTCGTGGTCAGCGTCCTCTCTCTCTCGATTGCAGGCTTCGTGACTCACCTGGCGACGGTCGATTCAACGGAACTTCCGAACGACCCCGTGCAGATCCAGGACTATCAGGTCGGGTACTCGGAGAACGTCACCAACCAGTTGTACTCGGTAGTGGACGTGCCGATGATCGACCAAGCCAGCACTGTCCAGGCGAGCGGCGTGATCGTCTACAGCGAACGAAGAAGCGTCTGGCAGGTGGCGACCTCCACTTCGAGGCTAGCATCGAACGGTTACACCCGTGTCACCGTTGGGGGCGTGGGGTGGCGTGAGACGGTCGGAGTGACCCGAACAGGCTGGTCGGTAGTCGGCGGCGACGACGCCTATCGGGTACGCCTGTATCCGCCGGACGACGACCCACGGCTGGCATTCGCCTCGGAGCCAGCGACGGCCGAAGTTGTCGTCGCGAACCGGTCGATTTCCCTCCGTCCGGCAGGGACTGACTTCGAAATCGTCGTCGAACGGGACAACGAGACGCTGGGAATCGCGAACGTACCAGCGGCCGGATCGAACGTCACCGTCGCCGACCTCCGGTTCGAGCGCGTCGATCGGAACCTCTATGCGAGTTACGACGGGACCCGGGTCAGAGTTGCCAACAAGAAAGTGCCGCCGACGCGGCGAGACTAATCCCACTCGGTCCGGAACGCCTCGGCGTCGATCGTCTCCGTCTCCGAGTCGTGAAACTCGAACTGGTGGGACACGTCCAGTTCAACCGCGAAGGCGTGAGTGACCGTCCCACCGTTGTCAGCGGCGAACGACTCGACGAACGTCTGGCTCCCCGCGTTGTGGATCGAATACGAGACGGAAGCGATTTCAGCGGTCGTCTCAAGGAACGCTCTGTCAGCGTGTTCGTTGCCCTTCTGGGCGCCGAAGGGCGGATTCATCACGACCGTTGCCTCCTCGATCGTCAGCGGGGCCCGCGTCGCGTCCGCGCGGAGCCACTCGACCGTGCTACTCGTCGCGACACGGCGCTCGTTCTCTCGAGCGGTCGCCAGCGGAGCCGGATCCAGATCGAGCCCGACGACGCGGGTCGGCCCCCGGAGTGCGGCCGCCAGTGCAAGCATACCAGTGCCACAGCCAAGGTCGATGACCGTCCGATCCTCGATATCCCCCTGGAGGTCCGCCGTGTGGATCAGGCTGGCGGCGACCTCCGGCGGAGTCCGGTACTGCTCCAACGGGGCGCGCGGGTCGTCAAACCCGGCGACCACGCCGAGCTGCTGGGCGAGCGCGCTCTTTGTGACCATTACAGGAAATACACGACGCGCATTGAAAATTCTGTTGTATACGCCAGAGTAATCCTACCAGGTCCCGTGGAACGTGTCGAACGCCAGGTTCTCGAGGTCCTCCTCGCCAATGGCGATCCGGTACTCCTGGGGAGTGAGCATCGGTTGCTTGAATTGGGGACCGTCGTCAGTCGTGATCCGTGGGCAGGCAGTGTTGACGTACGCGTCCAGACCGAAGTTCGTCAGTCGATCGGGGGTGACTTCGTCCATCGTAATGAGGTAGGCGTCGTCGTTGTCCTCGACGATTGACTGGGCAGTCTCCCAGCGGCCCTGGCCGATCTTCGTCGAGAAGATGATCCCCCATTCATCGGCGTCCATCGCCTTGTGGACGGCGGCGTAACGCTGTTTCATGAACTTCTCGGTGTCGGCCACGTCGATGGAGTTGTTGACCGGATCGGCGATCACGACCTTCTTGTCGGGGTGTTCCATTGCCAGCCCCAGCGGGTGGAACTTCCCCCCGCCGACGTACAGTATCTGGTCGGCGTCGACGTCCGCGCTGGCGTAGTTACAGCCAAGCACCTGCCCCTCGTGAGTCAGCCGTTCGTCGCCCCGGCGGGTATGAACCGTGTAGCCCCGCTCGACCAGCCACTCGCGCATCTCCTCGAACTTGTTCATGTGCTGTGCGGTCGTCACGAGGCCGACGTCCTCGTCCTCCTCGGCCGGGATCAGTTCTTCCTCGTGGGCCACCTCCATGATCGGGAAGACGTCCGTGTTCGAGAACAACGGGACGTAGATGATTTTCTCGCTCTCTTTCATCGGAGAGTGGCCGAAGTGGACGAACACGTCCGTCCGACGCATCAGATACGTGTCGAGGTCACAGGCTCCGTAACAGGGCTGGCCCGACAGCATCACGCTCACATCATCTGGCAATGCCTCCCGGAGGTCGTCGGTTACGGCTGGACCGCGACGCTTCAGGCCCTCCGGGAACTGCAGGCCGACGGTCGAGGCGTTGCGTTCCTCGACCTCCGAGACGATCCGGTCCAGTTCGTAGTCCCACTCGCGATCGTGCTTGAGAGAGAGACCCGTTTTCCGCAGATCGCCCTCTGTCCTGTCTTGACTCATTGAACCGTTGTAGCGGCTCAGACCGTTTAACGTCGGCGTTTCACCGTCGACCGAGTGTGCCCATATGCGGTTACTCCTCCACCGGCTCCCGGAGTTCCTCGACGTGCGCGCGGACGACACGCAGCGTCGCGTCAGCGTCGGCGTAGCCCTGATCGTACTCTTCGAACGCGTTGTCGACCGCGTCCAGAAACGTCCCGATCGCCTCCTCGTATTCGCTCATGAGTGTCGATTGCGGCTGGAAGCACCTCAGCGTGGTGGTCACGGATCGAACAGCGATATCCCCGCCAGCAACACGTCCCTTTTGTGGGACGAGGACCCACCGAGCAATGATGGCGATACGCTTTCGGGACAGGACGGTCCGTATCGATTCGACACTTGTGCTTGCGGACCTGCATCTCGGCCGGGCGGCGACCTCGTCGGTCGAGGCACCTGTCGCCGACGGGCGAGACATTCTCGATCGCCTCGACGATATCGTGACAGAGAGCGTGCCTGAGACGGTCGTCCTGGCGGGTGACGTACTACATTCCTTCGATACCGTCCCGCGGGGCGTGACCGGACGCCTCGAAGAGATCACCGACCGAATCGACAAAGCCGGTAGCGAGCTGATTGTCGTCCCCGGTAATCACGATACGATGCTCGACTCGGTCTGGGACGGTTCGACGACCGAGGCGTACTGGATCGATGAAGAGACAGTGGTCGTCCACGGACACGAACATGCCGACGTCGAGGCCCATCGGTACGTCATCGGTCACGACCATCCGACCATCGAAATCCAGGGCCAGCGCCACCCCTGCTTTTTGGAAGGGCAGGGCGGACCGGACGGGACGAAGCTGCTGGTGCTGCCGGCGTTCAACCGCTTCACTGCGGGCGTCCCTATCAATGGACGGAACCAGGCGGATTTCCAGTCGCCGCTAGTTGTCGACGCTGACGCGCTTCAGCCGGTCGTCCGGGACGCGGCCACTGGGGAGACATTGCGGTTCCCGTCGCTGGGGACCATCCGTCATCGGCTCTCGTGACCCCCGGAGACAACAGCATCGCTTTAGTACCCAGTCGTTGGATATCCACGTATGGAAGCTGCTGTCATCATAACGGTCTCGGTCGTACTGATTATCCTCGCGCTGACGGCAGTGTCGCGCTGGCTCGTCCCGAAGGCGCTCTCAGAGGAAGACCACGACGAAGAGGCGGGCGAGAGTCAGCCCCCGGCGTGATAGTGACTGCTATAAGTCAATGCCACATCGACCGCCCGCAGTCGGGCGGTCGAACGGTACATAGTTACAGCAGCCAATATGACGGGCGGTCCGCTACGACTCGCCGTCGGTCGGCCCGTCCGCCCCCTGTTCGGAAACGTCACCGAGGAGTGACCTGGCAGCGTAGGAAGCGCCTCCGGCAGTACCGAGCGCCCCACTCACGATACCGAAGCCGGGGCCGTCACCGTCACCGGTGTCTGTCGTCGCGTCGGCTTCGGAATCAGTTTCCGTCGTCGCCTCACCGTTTATTGTGGTCGTAGTCGCCCCGCCGGTTTCGGGCTGGATAGTGACGTTGACGGTGTCGGTAGCGGTTTTGCCCTGGCCGTCGTCGACGAAGAGTTCGAACGTCAGCGTCGTTTCCCCCTCTACTTGGGGAGCCACAAACGCCGTCCCGACACTGTCAGCACCGGTGAGTTCGACCTCGGGGCCACTGGCCTGTTCCCACTGGAAGGACAGGGTTCCGTCGTTGGGATCTTCGGAGTCGATTGCCTGCAACGAGACGGTCTCACCTGGTTCGACGGACTGGTCCTCACCGGCGTCGGCGATCGGCGCGTCGTTTGCCGACTGGGGGCTAACAGTCACAGTGGTCGTATCCGTCGCAGCGTTGCCGTCCGGATCGGTAACGGAGAGTTCGAACTCGATTTCGGTCTCATCGTCGACAACCGGGGCAGTGAACGTCGGCTGAATTGCGGACGTGTCTGATAGTTCGACGTCTGGGCCAGCCGTCTGTGCCCACACGTATTCAAGATCCTTCTCCTCCGGATCGCTCGATCCCGATCCGTCCAGTCCGACTTCGGTCGTCGAGAATACTGTCCCGTCGGAACTGGCGACAGCGATCGGCTGGCCGGGTTCGCGTTCTATCTCCGGCACGTAGGGGAGCTGTGCCTGCTGTTGGGACGAGTACTCCAGGGCTTCGGACTGGGAGACGCCCTCGGGTGTGATCATGTCAATAACGCCGGGATCGTTCTCCCCGATGCCGCCGCCGAACTCCCATTCACCGCCGTCTTCCGTGACCACCCTGACGGCCCCCCGCCCGTAGGAGTCGTGTCCGAGGATCAGCGGAACGAAATGATGACCATCGAGATTACGTTCGAAGGCATCTCTCGGTACGTCGAAGGCGATCGCACCGCGATTCGGGTGGGCCTGTGCCTCGACGTCCTGTGAGATAGTCGAACCGTCCCCTGCGACGATCGACCGTAGATCGTACCCGTCGACGACGATCCGGTAATGGTACGGATGTTTGAAGGTTACGTTGACACCTTCACGGGCCTCCGTCCCGGAGGGGAGTTCGGTCGCGTCGGGATCGCGTACGTAGACCTGGAAGTTGTGTAGTGAGAAGCCGTCGCCACCACTCCAGGGGTTCGTGATCGGTCCGTTCAGGTAGTAGACGAACCGATATCGACCGTCCGTCTCGTACAGTTCGACCTTCGTGATGTCGTAGGTTTCCGGCGGGACCTGCTCGGAAGTCGGGTAGGTGTAGCTCCCGGGGCCGTAGTCGTCGCCCACCGCGTCGTCCCAGCTGTGGAGGAGCGTCCCGGAGAAGCCGGCCAGCGAGAGATACGGCAGTGCGTCGCCCTCCGCCAGCGCGTCGCCCTGGGAAGCACTGTCTGGAACCACCATGTCGATGACCGCTGGATCGTCGTCCGTCGTGCCGCCACCGAAGTTCGGTTTCGTCGCCTTTGGTTCGATCTGTCGAACGCGGCCCGGACCCTCGGGATCGAACCCGAGGACCAGCGGCGCGATCTCGGCAGTGTCGATCTCCCCATCCAGGGACGACTTCGGGACCGTGAAGATGATCGTGTCCAACGACTGATATGCTCCGGCGACGACGTCGTCGGTGACAGTCTCGCCAGCGGCGTTCTCGACCAGGCTGTGGCCGTCATACCCCTCGACTTTGATCCGGTAGTGGTATGGGTCGGCGAAGGAGACGTTCGTCCCTTCCCTGCCCTCCGTCGCTGTCGGTACGTCCTCTGCGGTTGGGTGGCGGACGTAGACCTGCAGGTGCTGAGCAGAGAAACCGTAGTCACCGGCCCAGGGGTTAGTCAGGTCGCCCGCGAAGCGGTACGCAAATCGGTATCGGTCGCCGTCGTCGTAAACGGCCACCGCCTCGACGTCCAGATCGCCCCCGGACAGATCCTCGTCGGTCGGGTACGTGTAGCTCCCGGGGCCGTAGTCGTCGCCCGTTTCGTCTTCGAACTGCTCGACAATCTCGCCATCGAGGGGATTACCCAACACGAGGTATGGGATCTCGGCCAGACCATCACCCGGATCAAGTGCCGCAGCCTGTGTGGTCCCTTCGGGTGTCAGCATGTCGATAACCTGCGGATCGTTCTCGTGGGACCGGCCGCCGAACTGGTTCTGGCTCGTCGTTTCACCGACACGTATCACGTTCCCCGGCGCATCAGGATCGTATCCGAGCATCAGGGGCGCGAGTTCCAGGTCGGTGAGGTCGCCCGGAACAGCGTGATCGGGCACGTCTATCCGGATCGAGCCAGTCGACGGGCTCGCAAACACCGATCCCTCGGCGACGACCTTGCCGTCGGAGGTCTCAACGCGTGCCCCGTTCTCGCCGTCAGCGATGATCCGGTAGTGGTAGGGCTCGGCGAGCAGCGCGTCCAGCCCGTCACGGGCGAACTTACCGCCACCTGGATCAGTCGGATCGCGGACGTAGACCTGGATGTGCTGGGCCGAGAATCCGTCATCGTAGTCTGCAAAATTCTCGACTGGCCCGTTGATGGTAAACCGGAACTGGTACTCGGCATCGGTTTCGTAGACGTCTAGGCCCGTCAGATCGAACGCGCCGTCGGCATAGGCGTCGTCAGTGGGATAAGTATAACTGCCAGGGCCGTGGTCGTCACCGGATTCGTCTTCGATCCCCGCCAGACGCGACCCCAGACCCGACAGGGAGGACGTCTCCAGGACAGCCACTGAGTCGATTTCGACGTAAGTCAGGTCGTCGTCGGACTCGATACTAACGTCGGCTCCCGAGACGAGATCGGTCGTCGAAACAGGGCCGCGCAGGGCTACCTCCTCGGTTCCGTCACCGAAGTGCAGTACGACGACGACCTTCTGATCACCCACGTCGCGGCCGTAGGCGACGACCTGCTCGGACTCGCTTTCGTAGTACGCTCCGCGGACGTCGGCGTCGTACTGGAGGGCGGGGATCTCTCCGCGGGCGTCGATCAGCGATTTGTAGAACGCCAGATGCTCGGGATCGTACTCGTCCCAGTTCATAAACGCCCGGAAGTGCCCCTTCTCGTCCAGTCGCGGATCCCGGTGTTCAACGATGGCCCGCTCCTGGCCGTAATAGAGCATCGGCATCCCGGGCAGGGTAAAGGTCGCCGCGGCAGCGGCCCGCTCGGCCGCCTTGTCGGCCACATCTAGATACCGTCGCATGTCGTGGTTCTCGACGTACTGCAGGAATACCGTCCGATCGGGGACGCCCCGCTGTTTCCGCTCGGTAATCGCTTCCAGCAGTCGCTCGGCGTCGACGCCACCCTGCCCGATGGCCCGGACGTTCTCAGCCAGCACCTCGTCGAAGTGGACGTCGAACTCCCCTTCGCTGAACCGCGCGCCGTAGGGAATCGCCTCGTCCAGCAGGAAAACGTCGCTGTCCTTGGCGCGGATTAACTGCCTGACTTCCTTCCAGAAGTCGTGTGGGACGCCGTAGGCGATGTCACACCGGAACCCGTCCACGATGTCCGTCCAGTAGTCGACGACCGAGAGGACGTGCTCGCGCATCGCGACGGACTGGTAGTTGATGTTCATCAGGTCCGTCCAGCCGAAGTAGTGGTTCGGGGTCCCATCTTTGCGCCGCTCGAACCAATTAAAGTACTTCGAGTCCGTCCCCTTGGTCGCTGCGTCGGCGAAGAAGGGGTGGTCGACGTCGGCGTGGTTGATGACGAGGTCGAAACAGACCTGGATGTCCCGTTCGTGACAGACGTCTACGAAGGCCTCGTACTCCTCGACGGTTCCGAGCGCGTCGGCCGTCTCGAAGTAGTCAGTCGTATCGTACCCGTGTGGGCCGCCTGGTGGATTCTCTTCGTGATGGCTCGTCGCGGCGACGACGGGCGTGAGCCACACTACGTCCACGCCCAAATCGTCCAGGTAATCGACCCGGTCTTGCAGGTACTGGAAGTCGACTGCTCCGGCTTCCGAGCCGAACGACCGGGTGAAGATCTCGTACATGGTGGCGTCTTTGATCCACTCCGGTGGCGCGTCCGGGCGTGCAGTCTCACCAGCGTCGGCGTCGAGTTCGACCGTCTCAAGAATACTTGGCTGGTCGTCAGCGGCGACGACGTGGACGCGCGCCGTCCCCTCGATCGCGTCGGCCGGCACGCTAACGGTCGCGTCCTCGACGGTCAGATCGTCCGCCGCTAACCCATCGCGATCGTCGGTGAGGAATTCGACAGTCAGATCCGCCGGGGCGGCCCCGCTGTCCGGTGCGGGGATCGTTTCGGCGTCGATCACGAACTCGCCGTCGACGTATTCGCTGACGGGCTCGACCCGTGGTGGGCCTGCCGCGCCGTCAGACGGTTCCGGGAACACGCGAACAGTGAGCCGATGCGTTCCGTCGGGTGCTTCGAGTTCCAGTGTGTACGTTCCTGGCACGTCGGGATCGAACTCCTCAACGTTTTCTGTCCCGTAATCGTACTCGTCGGGATTCGAATAGAACCCCGAGAGATCGCTGTCTACAGGCGTCTCGACGACCTTCCAGGTGAACGCCTCCGATCCGCAGCTGTCCGGATCGCGTCTGGGTTCGGGTATCCGGGGGGAGAGCGTGCGTCGGCCGTCAGGTGACCCATCGCCCTTATAATCCGGCGTTAACGGATCGACGAGTCGCTCGCCGGCGTGCATCACACGTGGTGGACCGGGATGGTAGCTGTCGCCCGCCGTTCGAGTCGTTGCCAATGACTGTTCGCCTACCGTGTTCGTCGACAGGGCCGAAAAAGCGCCGATACCGGCCATGCCACCGAGGTATTGTCTACGTTTCATTCCCTGTTAGGGCTTCGCGCAGCGGCTGGTCCCGGCACTGCACCGAAGACCAACGGGAACTGCGTCGTGCCCTCTGATTGGAAGAGGCGTCTGAAAAAAGCAACTATTTTTTCGTTAATACCGGGACTGCGTGCGAACCGTTACTCTTCCTCGGAGTCGTCGAGGAGTCGTCGCTTACCGGCGTAAGCCGCTCCGCCGGCGGCTCCGAGAAGACCGGTCACGACACCGAATCCGGGGCCGAAGCCGCCGCCGGTGTCGTCATCTTCTTCGGTCGTCGTCTCGTCGGTTTCTTCTTCGGTCGTCGTCTCGTCGGTTTCTTCTTCCGTCGTCTCCTGGTCTGTTGTCGTGGTCGTCTCGGCTTCGGGTTGGACGGTAACGTTGACGGTGTCGGTCGTGGACTTCCCCTGGCCGTCAGAGACAGTGAGTTCAAACGTCAGTGTCGTCTCTTCGTCGACCTCGGGGGCCTGGAAGGCCGGGCCGACGCTGTCGGCACCGCCGAGGGACACCTCGGGACCGCTGGTCTGTTCCCACTGGAAGGACAGAGTCCCGCCGTTGGGATCTTCGGAGTTGGTCGCCTGCAGCGAGACGACAGTGCCCGGTTCGGCCGTCTGGTCCTCACCGGCGTCGGCGATCGGCGCGTCGTTTGCCGACTGTGGTTTGACCGTTGCCGTCGTCGTGTCCGTCGCGGTGTTGCCGTCGGTGTCTGTGACAGTAAGTGTGAACTCCAGCGTCGACTCCTCGTCAACGTCAGGCGCGACGAACGTCGGGTTGGCCGTGTCTGTGTCATTGAACTGCTGGACATCCGGGCCCCCGGTCTGTTCCCACTGGTAGGTCAGCTCCTGGTCGTCGGGGTCCGTCGAGCCTGACCCGTCCAGTTCGCCTTCGAGGGTGGACCAGACCTCCGGTCCGGGACTGGCCAGCGCCTCGGGAATACCGCCGGTGTCCGGCAGTTCTCCGGAGATCAGATACTCGACTTTCGTCAGCGGGATCGTCGGTGGGGAGTCCGCGCTATAGGAGAGCGCTTCCTGCTGCTTTAGCACGGAGTCGGGGCCGACGAGATCGATTATGCGGGGGGCGTTTACGATCGCATCTGGATCGGCACCGCCAAACCGGTAATCCGACGCCGTTTCGCCGAAGTCTTGTCGGATGCCACTCGATTGCAGTCCGTCGTAGCCGGCCATAGCAATCACCGCCTTCATCTGAGTGAAGTCGTCAGTTTCGAAGGGTGACTTCGGCAGGCTGAACGAGATTGTCCCTTCGTCGGGATTCCCGGAGGCAGCGAAATCCTCAACGAGCGTAGTTGCTTCCTCGTCGTCGCCCGTAGCAGGCGATTCAACGACGGCAAGTCCACCTCCGTGGACCGCGACCCGATAATGATAGTTTTCTTGGAGCGTTGAAACGAGACCATCACGAAGCTCCGCACTGGCAGGTGCATCATCGGGTGCGTTCGGATCCTGCAAGTACATTTGGAAAGCTTGCACGCTGAACCCATTGTCGTTATCCCATTCCGGGTCGGTGAATGGTGCTGCGAGGTGGACCGTGAAGTCCCAGTTGTCCCCTGTATCCTCAATCTCAACCTGTCTTACGTCGAAACAACCGTCGGAAAAGGGATCAGCAGTTGGGTAGGTGTAGCTCCCGGGACCGTAGTCGTCGCCTTCCGGATCGGAGATCGTTCCAACCTCTGTCTGGGCCGAACTGGCTGCGCCGACTGACTGAACGCCCAGTGCTGAAACCGCACCGACACTTGCGACACTGCTGAGGTACTGTCTCCGTCTCATGAATAAGTATGACAATGTGCGATGAATAAAAACATCACGATTCTATCCCGCATTCGGGAAACCTCATCTACAAGGTCTGAGAACTCCGCTTGGGGTCGATAATTCACGCTGCGTTGTCTATTCTTGACAATATAATGATGAAATGATAACAAGTCTTGGAAACGTCTTTTCTTACTCCCCGCGGGACTGTTCGAGCAACTCCTGAACCATCACCGATTCCTCGCGTTCGCTCGATCGCATCGCGGCCTCGATGAGCGCCATCGACTGTAGGTTCTCTGAGACACGTGTTTCCATCGGCTCATCCCCCGAACGCCACTCAGTGAACCGTTCGACCAGCCAGGCGTTCATCCACTTCTCGCCATCGTCCAGCGGGATCGACTCACCCTCAGACGGCCCTGCAGCGTTGTGTCTGGGTTCGGCGTCGGGATCGTAGGGGTAGGCCGTCAACTCGCGTGCGTCCAGTTCAAGGGTCGCACCACGACACTCCGCACGGATATACTCGTTCTCCCAGCCGTTGAGGGCAACGGCGTTCGTCGTCGCCCCCTCGTAGGTCGCTCGCGTGTCGTTTTCGAACTCCATGGTTACGAGCACTTGCGAGTCGCCGGCGAAGTCGCTCCACTCGGGATTCCACGTGCGGGCGTACAGTCGCTCGCACTTCGCGCCCGCCAGCGACGCCAGCAAATCGAGGTGATGAACGCCGCCCTCAACGAGAAGCGGATGTTCCATCTCGTAGGGACGGCCCGCAACCCACTCGTCGCGCTGGCGGTAGCGCTGGGTGAATCGCATTACGAGATAATCGAGCGGGCCGAATTCACCAGTCTGGATCCGTCGACGGAGTGTTGTCTTGTCACGGTCGAAACGATGGCTCATCGTCACTGCCATCTTCGCGCCTGCTGATTCGACCGTCTCGGCGACCTCGACGGCTTCTTCGAGCGTGGGCGCGATCGGTTTCTCGGTCAGCAGGTCCAGATCGTATTCGAGTGCAGTCCCGACGAGTGGCTTACGCTCCCCAGGCGGTACTACGAGCGTCGCAAATTCGGCGTCGTGCACCGCGAACGCACGCTCGGCGTCGGTGTAACACCGTTCCTGGGGGAGACCAAGCCCTTCACGGGCGTTCTGCAGAGCGTCCTGGTCCCGGTCGACGGCGGCAACCACCTCGATCGTATCGTCTTCGACGTTCACCGGGAGGAAATTGTGACACCACATCGCGCCCCAGCCACCACAGCCGACGTGTATCACTCGCTGTCCCATGCCCGTCGTGGGACGCCCGTCGGACAAAAACCCCCATATTTCGACGATTGACGAAAC
>JAZKRQ010000030.1:0-21403 GCA_036628575.1 Halapricum sp. | reverse complement strand
TCGTGTTCGTGACGTCTACGAACGACACATCTATCGATTGTTCCGATAGTGGATCCCACGTCGACCAGCGGTTCTCTAATGACACTCAAAAGCAGCCCCAACGTCTTGACAAGCGCTTTACTGCCGACTCGTCTCACTGTCTGATAGTGATTGCTGTAACGATTTGCCGGTTCGACCGCACGATCCGTGCGGTCGGCCCGGAACAGACTTACAGCAATCACTATGAATGGCCTTAGCCCCCGTCAAAATCTCAGAAAATGCCGTTTCGGGATGACGACTCTGCATCTATGTTAGGGCCCGTTGTTCCAGATCGATCTTGTAAATGCTATATCGCTATATATAATATCGAGCCTGCTGTTGTGTATCTCTCCGGAACGTTCACGGGACTTTGATTTCTACCATTTCTTTCAATTCCTCTACGTCTGCCCATTCGAAAGCTTGCGAGCCAGTGAGTAACAACTTGACGTGGGAGGCACTCATCCCGTTGTCGTATTTTTCACGTTCTACGTCGGAGTCTGAATAGTGACGCTTGAGTACCCACGTTTTCTGGCGGTATTCGTCTGCGAAGAGCAACCCGAGTTCCCACACATATCCTCCCTCGAAGTCTTCTATCACGGCGACAATATGCGTCGCCATGCCACAGAGAATATCGAACACGCGGACCCACAGCCGGATTTCTTCGGGGGACAGTCCAAAATCTTCCAACTGCGTCGCAACAGCTGGAGGATCATCACGGCTGTCGAGGAGATCATAGACGATCTCGCGGCGCGTCGCAGCACCTGTTTCACCACCAGCGCCGGCAACAAGATACCGTCTCTCGTGGCCTTTGATGCGCTTCAACTCCCGTCCGTTCACCAAGTCCTTGATCCGCTGGTGCTCACTCGGGGATAGTTCTATTCCCTCAACTCCCTCTATGATTTCATCCTGACTGGCGATTTCACCGTCAGAACGGTCGGTGATAGATGGGGAGGGATTTTCTGTCTCGTCGGGACTCATTACGTACGCCTACAAGCGGATCCGTTATTAATTGTGCTATTACCTTGGAATTTTCTGGGGTATTAGTTGTGTATTTGATTGCGATACTATCCTCATCTCAGTGCAAATGTTTATTGTACCGGGTGACAAATATGCTTCTATGATTCCGGAATCGGAGACGCCCAATGCAGGCGCGGCGTCGGAAGAAGTCCCCAGTGACGACTTCGATACGTGGCGAGCTCTCCAGAAGGCCACTGATAAGAAACGGGCGGATATTCTCGCAGATATCGTGGGCCACCCGAAAGGAACGCCCAGTGTTGAAGAACTGGACTACATGAATCCCAAACTCAGTGATGACGCGATCCGGCGTCACTTGCAGACCTTGATCGAAGTCGGCGTCGTCCAGGAACTCGAAGTCGAGAAAGGCGAGCGTGTGCGGGATTTCCCACGGAAGTTCTACGCGATCACAGACGAAGCACGGGATCTGTTCGATCGTAACGGGTTATTCCCCGAGGCGGCGTGGAAGCGACAGTACAAATCGGTGAAGAAAACGCAACGCATCCGCGAGGTTGAGACGATGCCCCGCCCCGAGAGCTAAAGTACTCAGTTTGCTACCTGAAGTCCATCATAGATATTCTCCTG
Source organism: Halapricum sp. (assembly GCA_036628575.1). Lineage (GTDB taxonomy): Archaea > Halobacteriota > Halobacteria > Halobacteriales > Haloarculaceae > Halapricum. The sequence goes on along the minus strand of JAZKRQ010000030.1, from coordinate 19,786 downwards.
AACATTTCGTGCCGTTCGCAACTCGACTCATAGTGATTACTGCAACGATTTACCGGTGCGACCGCACGACACCGTGCGGTCGGCCCGGAACAGACTTACAGTAATCACTATCAGGCTGAATGCGAGCTTCGAAGAGTCGATATAGAAACATACAGGCGTCCAGGTGGCCAATTGAGCGTAATGACTCGCGTCGTCGTCCCTGTTCGGTATCCTCTTACTGACCACTCGAAATCGACACTCGCCGAGGCGATCCGCGTAGCCAGCGAAGAAGACGCAACGCTGTCGGTATTACACGTCAATCTCTACCAGAACAACGGCCGGGTGACCCGTACAGAACTGAAAACCGCGGTCGAAGACGCGTTCGGTCACCTTCCGCGGACACGATACGTCGTGCGATCGGGGCTGCTCGTCGAAGAGACGATCCTCGACGAGATTGCAAGCGAACGAGTCGACATCGTCGTCATCGGACAGAAACAGACGAACCGGTGGCGAGAGGTAATTCGTCGTCTGCTCGATGATCCCAATCTCGAAGAGTTTCTCGAAGAGGAGGTCGACTGCCGTATCGTCACTGTGACCGAGTAGGACCAGTTCCGGGGCTATCCGCGTCAGGACGCATCGAAACTGGGAGCTCACCGCTCGTTTCGTCAAACACCACGTGTGAATGGGGGTAAGCGATCTCGACGTCAGCGTCCTCCAGTCGGTCCCAGATCTCTGTCTGAACCTGCGACCGGGTTGCACCGATCTTGTATGGCTCTTCGATCCAGTATCGAAGGTTGAGATGGACTCCGTGATCACCGTACTGATCGATATAGCAAGTCGGACTCGCAGGATACCGGGACGACCCGATGCGGATCCCCGGCCCGCCTTCTATCACTCCGTCGACTGATCGTGCGGCGTTCTCGATGAGTCGACGTGCCTGCGCGAGGTCTCCCTCGTAGGTGACGACCACCTCGAGGGACTGGCGTGTGCGCGTATCCTCAGCTGAGTAGTTGATCACGTCACGGTCGCGTATCTCACCGTTTGGCACGACCACGAACGTGTTATCCAGAGTGAAGAATTTGGTATACCGGAGTGTGATGTCCTCGACGTACCCTCGTTGGCCAGTGTCGACGATCTCGATCATGTCACCGATCTCGTAGGGCTGATCGGCCAGCAGGAAGAGGCCGCTGATAAAGCTCCCGACGATCGGAGCCAGAACCACACCGATCACCGCTGTGAAGACAGTGACCGTAAGCGCGATTTGACTCAGTTGGAAACCGTAAATCCGCATCACCGAGACCAGTGCCAGCAGGTAAATTGACAGTCGTATTCCCTGAATCGACATGCGTGCGAGGCTGGGTCGGTCGAACTGCTGTGAGATGCGGCGACCGAACAGTCGGACGACGAGTCGGGCGACGACATAGGCCATCGCGAACACGAACAAGGCCTGCAGGAGGTCTGCCATACCTGCCGGGACGTGCTCACTGACGGTCTGGATCCCGTCTTTGAGGAACTGGATCACGAGCGGCGAAGACAAGCCGTCCGGCGTTACTACCCCGAGACCGAGAAGCGTCATGCGCGAGGGGACTCCCCCGGCCCCAAAAAGGATTGTGCCCTGATCGGATGAGATGCGACGCTCGATCAGTCGTAGCGTCGGATCCCTTCGTCAGTGACAATTGAATCCAGTAGTTCCACGGGCGTCGCGTCGTAGTTGGGATTTTCTATGACAAACCCCTCAGCGGGTTCACGCATGACTTCACTCACCGACCGGAACTCGTTTTCGAACTGGAAGCCACCCTCCGGGATCTTCGCGCTCGCGCCGACTGCAGTGACGGGAACACCGACGTCGGCTGCCGTGGCCGCGAGCGGATAGGTACCGATCCGGTTATGCAGGTGACCCTCGACGACGCTGTCCATGCCGACGATGACGCGATCACATTCCGGGAGAAAGTGCCCGCTAGCGTTGTCGACGATCAGGTGGGGTTCGATGCCGTCTATCTCCGCGAACGTCCGGGCGGTCTTCCGCCCGAGATAGCGCGGCCGTCCCTCGGTGATGTAGACCGTCAGTTCGTACCCCTCCTCGACGGCGAGTTCCAGCGTCCGGAGGACGGTCGTCGAGTAATCGTGCGTGAGCAGCGTCGTCCTGTCGTCGATGAGTTCGAGTGCCTGCTCGGCGGCTTCTTCTTTCGCCGATTCGACTGTCTCGATTACCTCGTCTATGACGTCTTCTGTGACTGACTGAGCCTCTTCGACGGTGTCAAGGTCGGCGTCGGTCACCGTCGCGACGATCCGGCGCTGCGTCTCGAACAGCGAGGCGTGAGATGGTTTTGCCCGACAGAGAGCGTTGCTGTTTCGTTCGAGTGCGCGGACGTACTCCTCGACCGTGGGGAACTCGTCGTCGGTCAGTGACCGGAGTGCGGAGGCGGCCTTGACGGCGACGATCGAGGAGCTGTGCGTTTGCATCTCCTCGATCTCCTCGATAGTCTGGTCGATCATACCCTGATAATCGGCGCATCCGTCCAAAGGCTTTCTGTATCGTCTCTACCGGCCGATAGTCCTCGACGCTTACCGTACGTCCTCCAGCAGCGCCTCTATCGCGGCCGTCGCGTCGTCTCGGACGTGCGAACCGTGCGAGACGAGAACTGTCTCGATCTCCAGATCACGGAGTCGTTCGACGCTCCTGCGGGTGCGATCGTCGTCGTGGTTGAATCGCGGTTCAATGACCGCCAGGCTCCCTGTCCATTCCTCTTCTGCGGCGAACACGGAGTCACTTCCGACGACAGTGTCGCCCGCGAACAGAACGTCGCCGGCTCGATAGGCCATGTTCCCGGGCGTATGGCCTGGCGTCGCGATCGGTTCGATACCCCAGCGCGGTTCACCCTCAACCAGCTCCACGTCTGGCTCGATCCCGACCCTGCGTAGCGCCGCGCTGTCGTCTTTCGGGACAGCAACTGTAACGTCCATCGAATCCCGGAGTGCAGGGACGGCACCGTAGTGGTCCACGTGAGCATGTTCGACGACTACCGCTTCGACGCCGTGTTCGCGGGCCACCGAAACGACCTCACTCTCGATGGCGTCGTCACCACCGCCGATCATGACCGTCACGTCTTCCGGAGTCGCGACATGGATCGACAGCGGTTCCTCGTAGTCGCCGTAGGACCAATCTATCGCGTGCGTGGTGACGTCCGGGCGGACCTCCATACGAGCCACTCGTCATGAGCACTGTTGATCGTTTCGCTGGCTATCACGGCGGTAGTGTCAACACGCTCGGCTACCAATTGCGACTGTGCCCGAAATCGAGCGCGTCGGCGGCCGAAGGCGGCTGGTCGTGGATCGAGTCGTCGATGCGTCGGCGGACGCGGTCTGGCGCGTTCTAACTGATACAGAAGAGTGGCCGTCGTGGGGGCCATCGGTCCGTGCCGTCGAGTGTCCCGAGAGATATGTCGAACTGGGCTCGACCGGCAAAGTACAACTCCCTGGCGGCGTCTGGATCCCCTTCGAGGTGACGTCGTGTGAAAGCTACCGGTGGACCTGGGACGTCGCGCGGATTCCCGCGACTGGACACGTCGTCGAACCCCTCTCGGAGAATCAGTGCCGAGTGAGTATGGACGTCCCCCTCGTTGCCGCGGGATATCTCCCAGTGTGCCGTCGTGCGCTCGAACGGATCGTCCGGATCGCCGAACGGTGACGACCCCGGTCGTTTTGTCCCCGCCGACCAGTAATCTGTCTATGGACGATCGGATCTACGATCACGCCGAGACGCTGGTCGACTGGAGCGCCCGGATCGAGCGCGGTGATGATGTCGTGATGGCCGTCGCTGATGGCGCACACGACCTCGCGGTGGCGACAGCCGAGGTGTTGGGCGAGCGAGGCGCAAACCTCCTGTCGCTATATCGTTCCGGCGAGATCAGCCGAGCGTATCTCCGCGCTCACGACGGCGAGTTCGACACCGATCCCGAATACGAACTGGCGCTGTACGAGAACGCCGACAGCGTCCTGTTTCTGGGTGGCGACCGGAACACGGCTGCGACGGCGGACGTCCCCGGAGAGCGACAGAGTGCGTACCGTCGCGCCAGACAGGAGGTCCGGGAGGCTCGGATGGACACCGACTGGGTGTCGACGGTTCATCCCACTCGATCGCTGGCCCAGCAGGCGGGGATGAGCCTGCCCGAGTACGAGGCGTTCGTCTACGACGCTGTTCTCCGGGACTGGCAGGATCTGGCCGAGGAGATGGCTCGGCTGAAGGAGATCCTCGACGACGGCAGCGAGGTCAGGATAGTCGCCGAAGGGACCGATCTCACGCTGTCGATAGCGGATCGATCCGCGGTCAACAGCGCTGCTTCCGTCGAGTACGATTCCCACAACCTTCCCAGCGGCGAGGTGTTCACCGCGCCCGAGTCATCCGAGGGGTACGTGACTTTCGATGTCCCGATGAGAATCCGGGGCAAGCGGGTCCGGGACGTCCGCCTGGAGTTCGAAGACGGAGCAGTCGTGGACTACAGCGTCGGGACGAACGAGGACGTCATCGCCGAGGTACTCGACACAGATTCCGGGGCGAAGCGACTGGGCGAACTCGGGATCGGGATGAACCGCGGGATCGACCGTCCGACCGACTCGATCCTCTTCGACGAGAAGATGGCTGAGACCGTCCACCTGGCGCTCGGCAGGGCCTATGATGCCTGCCTGCCAGACGGCGAGAGCGGCAACGACAGTGCCGTCCACGTCGATCTGATCACGAACATGGACGACGGCTCGCGGCTCGAAGTGGATAGTGAGGTGATCCAGCGCGACGGGCTGTTCCGGTGGGAAGACGGATTCGAAGCGTAGTCTGTCGAGTCACCTATCGAAAAAGGGAACGATGTCTCGCTGTGGAAGTCCAGACCCGGCCATTCATTTCCCCCGAGCGTTGAATATGGCATATGCGGTACGAGGATCAGGGGCTGGCCGAGCCTCGTGCGGACCACGACCGGTGGGTTAGCGCCGGTCCGGGCGACGGGTCGCTCCCGCGGACGGAGGCAATCAAAGACGAGCGCGTCCGCAGGTGGGACGTCGCGACCCCGAGCGCGACCCAGATCGGTCGCGCCGAGTCGCCGGACGAGGATCTCCCCGAGCGGATCCGACGGCTTCACGACGAGCGTCATCCCGCCATGCAGGGCCACAGCGAGCGGATGCACAGACTGGACAAGATTCGGATCACCCACGCTATCTGTTCGCGACTCGATCTGACTCGCTGGGAGCGCGATCGCGTCTTGGGGATCATGGCTGAACTGGATCTGACGACCTTCGGCAGTCAACGCGCCATCCCGACGGTCGCGCTGGTGGTCGTAAGCCACGTCGTCGATCGCGAGCGCCAGCGCCAGCTCGGGCTGCACGACGACGAACGGCTCGCGGGACTATCGGCCGACAGCATGGAGCGTCTCTACGAGCTCTTCGATCCGATCACCGACGACGAGACCTATCGTGATTACCTCGACCAGCAGGGCCTGACGACGACGAACGTCAACCGCCTCAAGCGCGTCCTGCAGACTCAGATCGAAGAACAGGATCTGGAAGATGCTGTGTTCGGTCGGTCACCGTACCGCGATCCCAACCTCCCCTCGATTACCGACGAGACTACCGAGAGAGCTGACGTCACCCACACCGCCGAAGAGAGCGGCAGAGCCAATACGAACGACGGGGCCGACACCGACAGTTGATCTATTCGTTCGGTCCAAAGCCAGCTGCTTGCATGTATTCGTCGAGCGTTTCTGCCATCGCCAGCGCGAAATCGTCGTCGTTGATATCGGTCTCCATCTCGACCAGTTCGATGTCGTCGTCGAGATTCTCCCGGATCGCGTCGAACAAAGCCTCGTCCGCCTCCGGATCGTAGAAGTCCTCGCCTTCGACGTCGATCATCGAGACGCCCGAAATCGGCAGGTAGAGAGCCGTTGGCCCGGTCGCCGCAGAGAGTTTCTCGGCGATTATCTCCCCGAGTTCGGCGTTCTCCTCGGGCGTGGTGCGCATCAGCGTGACTTGCGGGTTGTGAATGTGAAACTTCCGTCCCTCGAACTCGTCAGGCACGGAGTCCCGCGGGCCGAAGTTGACCATGTCCAGCGCGCCGGTCGAGACGACCTGCGGCGTGCCGGTTTCGGCGGCGGCGTCGAGCCGATCGGGGCCGGCGTTGAGGACGCCTCCGACGAGTTCGTCGGCCCACTCCGTGGTCGTGACGTCGAGCACGCCGTCAATGACGCCCTGCCGGACGAGGTCTTCCATCGCCTGACCGCCCGTGCCTGTCGCGTGGAAGACTATCGTCTCGTAGCCGCGGTCTTCGAGATACTCGCGGGCGGTCTGAACGCAAGGGGTCGTGACCCCGAACATCGTGACTCCGATCGTGGGCTTGTCCTCGACCTCGACGTCGGGTTCGTTCGTCACCATCCCGACCATCGCCAGGGAGGCGTTTGCGATGACCTTCCGTGAGAGCTGATTGAGCCCCTCGATGTCGGCGACGGAGTACATCATCATGACGTCCTTCGCGCCGACGTACGGCTCGGTATCGCCGGAGGCCATCGTCGAGACCATCACCTTCGGGACGCCGACCGGCAGCGCCCGCATCGCCGTGGTCGCGATAGAGGTGTTGCCCGAGCCGCCCAGTCCGAGTACGCCTTCCAATTCGCCTGCGTCGTGCATCTCCTGGGCGATGGTAGCCGCGCCTTCACCCATCGCCTCCATGGCCTCGCCGCGCTCTGCGTCCTCGCGAAGGTGTTCGAGCGTGGTATCGGCCGCTTCTGCGACCTCGCTCGCGGTGGTATCCGGCTCTATCTCCGGTTCGCCCATCACGCCCGTATCGACGAGGTGAACGTCGACGCCCTGTGACTCGAGGACGTCCCTGGCGAATCCGATCTCCTCGCCTTTCGTGTCCAGCGTACCGACGATGACGACGCTCATCGTTTCACCTCTCGGACTCCAGTCATGCTCCCCCCTCCACGTTTTCGGGCGTTGGCAGTTTGCCGGGCGGGACGATCTCACATTCAGGGAGATCACGGAGGACCTCCTCGGGACCTGGTGGCGCGTAGACCGCGAGCAACAACAGCGGCTCCCAGCCCGTGTTGACGGTTCCGTGTTCGACGCCTTCGGGGACGAACACCATCTCGCCGGCCGAAATATCGCGGGTCTGGTCGGCGACTTCCTGCTCGCCTTCCCCGCGGATGACGAAGAGGATCTCGTCGCTGTCGGGATGGGTGTGCCTTTCGTGGCCCTTCCCGGGTTCGAGTTTGACTACGCCCGCGCTGAATCGTTCCCCGCCAGTTACGTCGGGCGTGCTCAGCCACTTCAGGACGCCCCAGTCGAACAACTGACTCTCGACGTCGTCGGGTTCGACGAAGTACTCGTGGTCGGTCATCTCAGAAGTCGATCTCCTTGAACTCCCGGGCCTGGTTCTCAATGGCCTCCTCCGTCGGGAGGCGCTCGATGCTGGAGGCTCCGAAGAACCCGACGATGCCCTCAGTGTTGTTCAGGACGTACCTGGCGTCGTCGGGCCAGGCGATGGGGCCGCCGTGACAGATTACCATTACGTCCTCGTTCACCGCTTTGGCAGCGTCGTGGTGGGCCTGGACGCGCTCGGCCGCGGCTTCGAGGTCCAGTGCCGTCTCGGCCCCGATGTCGCCCGACGTCGTCAGGCCCATGTGTGAGACGATCACGTCAGCGCCCGCCTCGGCCATCTCGCGGGCCTGCTCTTCCGTGAAGACGTACGGGCAGGTCAACATGTCCTGCTCGGCGGCCTCCTGGATCATGTCGACCTCTTTGTCGTAGCCCATGCCCGTCTCCTCGAGGTTCTGCCGGAACCCGCTGTCCTCGTCGATGAGCCCCACAGTTGGGAAGTTCTGGACGCCCGAGAACCCCCGCCGCTTCAGGTCCTCGATGAAAACATCCATCTCGCGGAACGGGTCGGTCCCGTTGACGCCCGCGAGTACGGGCGTGTCTTCGACGACCGGGATGACCTCGTGTCCCATCTCGACGACGATCTCGTTAGCGTCGCCATAGGGCAGCAGTCCAGCTAACGACCCGCGCCCGTTCATCCTGTACCGCCCGGAGTTGTAAATGATCAACAGATCGACGCCGCCGCGCTCGGCGAACTTGGCCGAGATGCCCGTGCCTGCACCTGCACCGATGATCGGCTCGTCGTTTGATACTGTTTCGTGAAGTCGGTCTAAGGACTCCTGACGTGTGAACTTCATACGTCACTTGTTGACATCACACCCCAACTAAATCAAATTTTTGATAACTTTGATGCATTGAATAGTCGTCGAAGATTAACCGTCCGGGTTCTCAGCCAGTGAGATACCAGCCCGTCCATTTATGCGGTGGCGGCCCCACGAGTCACTTGCAATGTCAGAAGAAGTTGTGGATCTGCTCAAGGAGGCGTACGTGGACGAAGTCGAGACCGTGATGAACTACCTCGCAAACGCGGTCTACCTGGAGACGTTCGACGGCGAGGACGTCGCGGAAGACCTGATGGAAGACGTTCAGGAAGAACTGGGTCACGCGGAGGAACTCGGCTACCGGCTGCGCTACTACGGGGAAGTTCCGCCGGCGTCGATGGACATCGATCCCGGCCAGGACATGCTCCAGCCGCCCGAGGACAGCACGGACGTCGAGACCGTCATCGACGGCGTCATCGAAGCGGAGACCGAAGCGATCGATACCTACGAGAAGCTGGTCGCAGCTGCTGAGGAAGCCGACGACTACGTGACGGCCGACCTGGCGACGGAACTGCTCGCCGACGAGCAGGCTCACAAGGCCGCGTTCCTCAGCATCAAGAAGTCCTTCTAGACGGTTGACGCCGTCGCGATCGGTCCCCGCGAGGTCCAACGCGATCGGCCGATCCCGCACCCAGCGTTCTTTTACATGCCGGATCCGAACGGTCGTCTATCCGTGAGTACTCGCACCGGGATCGTCCTGGCTGGGGGATCCGCCCGCAGGTTCGGCGATCGCGACAAGACGCTGGCGACACTGGACGGGCGGCCGCTGGTCGCTAACGCGGTCGAACCACTCCAGTCGATCGTCGACAGGGTCGTCGTCAGTTGTCGCCCCGAACAAGTCGACGCCTTCGAGGAGTCGCTGCCAGAAGTCGACTACCGCCCCGATCCGACGCCAGACGAGGGGCCGCTAGCCGGGCTAGCCGCCGCCCTCGACGTGATTGATACCGACCTCGTGGCACTCACGACGGCCGACCGACCGTGTATCCCGTCCGAACTGTATCGCTTTTTGTTCGACTCCCTCTCCGGCGAGGGCATCGTGGTCCACACGGACGGTATCGACCAGCCGGCACCGGGCGTCTACGACGCCACGGCGCTCCGCTCGGCCGTCCGCGTTCGATGTACTGATGGTGAGCGGCGGTTACGTTCGATACTGGAACCGCTAGATCTGACGCGGATTCCGGGGTCGACAATCCGGGAACGGTGGGGGGATCGCGTACTGGTAGACGTCAATACTGAGGCAGAGCTAGACGCCTTGAGAATAGCCGGCTGTAAATGAACGGACGGGGTTTCACGCGGAGGACTCGCTTCCTCCGGTATCCCAGCGAGCGTACAGCGAGTGCGCGAGAACGGCAAAACCAACGGCGGTGAAACCACTCTGGACGCCGGCGCCAGTGGAAAGACTCAGACCCGCGAACTGATGAAGACCGCCGGCGATTAACGCGCCCACAGTGACGAACCCCAGTCCGATCGCTAGCGCGCCCATCGGTCGGGCCTTCGTCCGACGATACGCCCGAAAGGCGTACAATGTGACGAGCCCTCCGCATACGAGTGTAATCGTGTTCGTTACGACGACGAACGCCTCAAGTGGACCCATTTGCACTCTCTTTATCATCAGGCCAGAGAGCTAATATAAGTCGGACCGGCTTGCCAGGCTGTGGGAAGGATTCTCGGCGACTGGAATTACTGGCTGGAATCCGCGAGTCGTTTCGGCAATTATGGTGCGAAAATATAACCCATATTACGCCCGACGAAATCAGAAGGGCAGGTCTGTCCGGTCGCCTCCAGCCGATTCGTCAGCAGAGTCGTCGTCGGTCGGATCGACCGGCAGGTCCTCGTTGATAGCCTCGCTGTGCTGGTGGAGGTCAGCTATCCGGACGTCGACGCGGGCGAACTCGTGGTGGTCAGCGAGGTCGTTCAGTGCCCGGTGGGCCGCGGTCGTGAGCACTTCACCCTGCGGGCAGAACGCGGTCGTCGGCGTGAACTCGACGTGCAGCACCTCGTCGTCCTCGGTCGCGTACCGAAAGCCCGCATCGGGATGGCGCGGGTCGAGGTTGAGCTTTGCGAGGTTGTACCCGAAGGTCGTGTCGTAGACTCCGCGTTCCTCGAAGACGTCTCTGACCATCCGGTGGACGTCCACGTGGTCGTCGCCTTCGAGTACATCGTATTCGGTCAGGCGTGAATCCGGATCCGGGAGGTTCGACGGTACGAACTCGTCGTAATCGTCGAAATCCGGTTCTCCGCTATCACCTCGGCTGAACAGACTCATCTTCCCGGTAATTGTATCTCACCTTTCCTCGGTGCTTTGCCGAACATGTTCGCCAGTCCGTGGAAACGGCGGACTCGTCACGCGGACTCATACTGCCGGCTATAAGTTCGTGAAGATTTTCGGTATCCCGGAGTGCGAAATACTTGCGAAAAGTTATAGCCGGCAGTATCAGCCACCGCGTCAGGTCTCAGTATCGACCGATCGAACTGAGAACAGGCTGTCGTCAGTGAGGACGACCTGTACGCGTCCGTGCCAGGCGTCCGCGAAAGCGTCCCGCTCGTCTTCGCTTGCAGTCCCGTCGAGTATCTTCTGTAGATTCCCCATCGCGGGTCCGCCGCCCGGGACCTTGCTCACATGGTAGGTGACCTCCACGCTATCGTCGGTATCAGACCGTCGGAATCGAAACGTCGGATCCGCACTATCGGGATCGAATGCGTCGAATGACAAGAGATTCTTGCGGTCGCCGTGACCCCCGCCGAGGCCGCCGAAGCCGTCTTCCTGCGCCGCGCCCGTGACAGAGGAGATGAGTCGGCTCATCACGCCGTAGGTGGCGTCATTCTGGGGCCCTGCAGCGCGAACCTCGACATCGCCCCGGACCGGTAGCTCGTCAGGATAGAGGGCATCGAGACCCAGTTGGGCGATCCGGTAGGCCCCGGAAGCGGTCGGACAGGAGTGACCCGCCACCGTCACCACGTCTCTATAGGTGACGACAAACGGCTCGCCGGGGTCGAGAACGGCCAGCACTTCCGCTACGGGATCTCGGATCCGTATCGGTTCGGCGTCGTAGTCGACGGCCCAATTCGTTTCGGTATTGTTCCATTCGTCCGTGGTTGTGTTTTGTGTCATGGTTTGTCTTGGAGTCGTAATGTGTCGGATGTCGATGGTTCAATACCGTAGCAGGCGCATCCCGTTGCCGATCACTGCGAGGACGCTGGCCTCGTGGACGAGCATCCCGAGCGCGAGCGTTACATAACTCGTCAGCACGCCCGCCAGTAGCACCGTTACGGTCAACACGGCCAGCCCGACGTTCTCGTAGATGTTCCACCGGGTCGCCTTGCTCAGGGTGACCGCGTAGGGAATGCGCTGCAGGTCGTCGGCCATCAGGGCCATATCGGCGGTCTCGATGGCCGTATCGGTCCCCGCAGCGCCCATCGCGATCCCCACGTCGGCACTCGCCAGCGAAGGAGCGTCGTTGATGCCGTCGCCGACCATCGCGACGACGTGTCCGTCATCGCGGAGGTCCTCAATGACGCTCTGTTTGTCCTCGGGCAAGAGTTCCGCGCGGTACTCGTCAATGCCAACCCCCTTGCCGACCGCAGCGGCGGTCCGCTCGTTGTCGCCGGTGAGCATCACCGTCTCGATCCCCGTATCCTGGAGTTCCGCGATCACGCCGGGCGCGGCCTCACGGAGTTCGTCGCGCATAGCGATCACGCCGACGGCAGTCCCGTTACGCATAACGTGGACAGCCGTCTCACCCCGATCTTCCCGTTCACGGACGTACTCGGCGATGTCGTCGGGAACCTCGATGTCGCGCCCGTCGAGCAGTTTCCGATTCCCGACGACGATCTCCCGTCCCTCGTGGTGAGCGATGACGCCCTTTCCGGCGATCACGTCGAAGTCGTCCGGGTCGGGAATCGAGCGATTCCCTTCAGCGGTGAAAGACTGCGAGTCGATCTCCTGTGAAACCGCGGTGCCACCATCAGTGGATGTTTTCGGTCGGTCCAGGGCTGCCTCGACGATCGCGTCGGCGAGATGGTGTTCGCTCTTCTTCTCGGCGATCGCCGCCAGCTCCAGCGCCTCGACGTCATCGGCTCCGAAGCCTTCGACGTTCGCTACGCGCGTCTCACCCTTCGTGAGGGTCCCCGTCTTGTCGAAGGCCACGAGGTCGATCTTGCCGGCCTGTTCCAGGTGCTCGCCGCCTTTCATCAGGACGCCCGAGCGGGCGGCGTTGCCGATTGCACTTACGATGCTGACCGGCGGGCCGATCACCAGCGCTCCGGGACAGCCGATCACCAGCAACGTCAGCGAGAGGATCGCGTTCTGCGTTACGGCGTACGCACCGATCGACAGCACGACAATTCCGGGCGTGTAGTACTTCGCAAAGCGATCGATGATACTCTCTGTCGGCGACTGCGCCTCCTGCGCCTCCTCGACGCGCCGGATGATCCGCTGGAGAGTCGTGTCAGACCCCGCCCCGGTGGTTCGTACTTCGACCGCGCCTTCCTGGTTGATCGTTCCAGCGTACACCTCGTCGCCGTCGGTCTTGTGGACGGGCGCGCTCTCGCCAGTGACTGGAGCCTGGTTGACCGCGCTCTCGCCTTCGACGACCTCGCCGTCGACCGGGACTTTCCCACCCGGCTTGACGATGACGATTTCGCCCTCCTCGACCTCGCGTGCCGGGACTTCCGTCAGTTCGCCGTCCCTCCGCACGGTGGCCGTGTTCGGGGTCATTTCCAGGAGTTCTTCAAGCGCGTTGCGCGTTTTGCGCATCGTCCTGCCTTCGAGGTAGCTCCCGAGACTGAACAGGAAGATCACCGCGGCGGCCTCCCAGTACGCGCCGATGACGATAGCACCGGTCGCCGCCAGCGTCACCAGCGTCTTGATGCCAAGCGTCCGGTTCCTGACCTCGTGGTAGGCGGTCTTGGCGATGTCGTAGCCCCCAATGATGGCCCCTAATATCAGGATCGCAGCACTGGCGGCTTCGAGACCGGTGAAGTACCCGATTCCCCATCCCCCGCCGTACAGCAGACCGCTCGCTGTCGTCACAACCGCTTTCCGGTGTTTCCGATAATAACGTTTGACTGATTGTGTGTCCATGGGATCTATGCAAGCTGTGGGGTGTAACCCTGGTTTTCGATGATTTGTTCGAACTCGTCGGGATTGGCGACCGCGTCGTCGTAGTCAATCTCGACACGGCCGGTTGTGTAGTGTACCTCGACGTTCTCGACGCCCTCGACGTTTCCGAGAGCACGTTCGACCGTACTCGCACAGGTCGGACAGTCGAAATCCATAACACGGAGTTGTGTCGTCTCGTTCATTGCGTATCGACGTTCCGTCCCTAACCCAATAAATATTATTTAAATGATATGTTTGAATGGATGGATGATCCGTCGGAACAGTCAAACGGGTCGTCTAGGGCTTCAGAGAAATCACTGTCTCCGGGAGGGTTTTCCCGCTTGCGTACCTCGAATCGCGTATGAGCGGCTTCGACATCGAGGACATCGCCGTTCGGGATACCCGCGTTTCCGATGCGATAGACGAACCAATGCGGGCGATGATCCTCGACATCCTCTCCGAGGAGGCACTGACCGCTGCTGAGGTCCACCAGCGGCTCGACGATCGCGGTATCGACCGCACGGAGAACACGGTCCGCCACCACATCAACGAGTTGCGGGACGCCGGTCTGGTCGATGTCGTGCGTTTCGAAGAGGGTCGCGGCGGTACGACGAAGTACTACGGGGCGAACACGATCGTCCTCTCCTACTCGTTACCGGGGTCCGCTGACGGGACGATCGAGGAGATGATCGATGCGATCCAGCCACAGCTAACGGACGCGCTGAACACTCTCGACGACGAGTACGAGGACGATATCGAGGATATCGTCGCGGACATGCAACCCTGTGAACACTGCCGGACCCAGAAGTACGAGAGGTACGTCCTCTTGACCGTCCTGCGGCGCGCGTTCGTCCGGGCGCATCGCGAGGAGTGATCGTCCCCCGGCGAACGCCAAGAGTAATCACTTCGTATCGAGCAACCGTACCTGAACGAGGGTCTCCAGTTCCGCCCGGATGGCGTCGGCGTCGACGCCGTCAGCGGTCGCCCGGCGGAACAGTCCACCTAGCATGACCGTCAGCAGGAACTCCGCAGTCCGCTCTGGGTCTACCTCGCGAAACACTCCGCGGTCGATACCGCGCTCGATTACCCGCGCCAACTGGCTTCGCATCGACGTGTCGATCTCGGTGAACCGTTCGCGGTAATCCTCGTCGTAGGTGCCCTGCGAACGCAGTTCCACGTACGGCCGTCCGGACGCGACATCGACTTTTCCACTGACGGGAGCCACCGACTCCCCGCCGAGCCCGTACAGCGCGAAGTCGACGTACGCCCACAGAGACGCTTCCGGATCTTCCTCGGCTCCGGCCGCCGAGAGCGGCACGCCGAACTGTTCGAGCATCGCGTCCAAGAACGCGAGCAACAGGTCGTCTTTATTATCGAAGAAATGGTAAAACGAGGACTTGCTGAGATCGGCCTTCTCGGCGATACGCTGGATAGACAGTCCCGCGAAGCCGTACTCCTGAATCGTCTCGAAGGTCGCTTGCATGATCCGCTCGCGGGTGTCTGTCGGTTCGCCCACAAACGGCGAGGCGTCGGGAGAGTGATCGGTCATACCGAACGAATATTCGGCGACGCATGAAATATCTCCGGTTCACACCGTCCTACGGATTGCTGTAGTTCCTTACGCTCCACGCTTTCGTGGTTGAGCCGGAAAACAGACCTACAGTAATCACGATCAGACGTACCGAACCACTCGCGCCATCCCGGCTTCGAGGTGATAGAGGTTGTGACAGTGGAAGAACCAGTTGCCGGGATTATCGGCCTTGAAGTCTATCGTCGCCTCACCCATTCGCCCTGGGACGACGACAGTATCCTTGATCGCGTCGCCGACTCTGAAGAAGTGTCCGTGGAGGTGCATCGGATGCGGGACGGGACTCCGGTTTCGCATGCGGATGCGGACGTGGTCGCCCTCACGGACATCCAAAGGATCGGCGTCGGGGAACACCTGTCCGTCAATGGCCCAGCTGTACCCGTCGCTACCGGGCGACAGCGTCAGGTCGAACGTCCGATCGGGGGTACCGTCGATCCCGTTGATCGATTCGATCGCCCGCAGGTCGCCATACTGGAGCGTTCGACCACCCGCTCCCGCGGCCGTCGGCGTCCGATCGTCGCCCACGCCGGCATACCGGAGCACCCCTCGAGCGATCGGTTCCGACCCCCGAACCGGAGCGGCGTCGATCGCCCATGTGCCCGGGTTGTCCGCGGTAACGATCGCGTCGTAGCGCTCGCCCGGTCCGAACGTGAACGAATCCACGGACACAGGTTCCACGGGCCGGCCGTCTGCGTGGGAGACCTCGAAGTCGTGCCCGCCAGCCCGGACCTGGAACGTCGTAGCGCTGCTCGCGTTGACGAACCGCAGACGGACCCGATCGCCTTCCGAGACGTCGAAGATCGGCGGATCCCTCGACCCCTGCCCGTTCATGACCATCCCTGCGTAGGGCGGTCGATAGTCGTTCATCATACCGCCCATCGGGCCGCCCCCACCCATCCCGCGGCCGCCGGACCCCTCCTCTGAGGGTGTTCGCGGCGCTTCCGGGAGGTAGTCGTCGAGGACGATCACGTGTTCGTCGTCGTAGTCGACGTGCGGCTCGTCTTCTTCGACGACGAGCGGCCCGGCGAGTCCCCGATCGAGCTGCAGGCCGGCGTGGCTGTGGTAGAAGTACGTTCCCGGTGGGTCGGCTCGGAACCGATACTCGAAAGAGCCACCCGACTCGATGGGGTCCTGCGTCAGGTTCGGCACGCCGTCCATCGCGTTCGCGACCGGCAGCCCGTGCCAGTGGACGGACGTCTCGTCGGGCAGTTCGTTAGTCAATGAGACGCCGACGACATCGTCTTCCGAAACCCGAATCTCCGGGCCGGCAAACGCGTCATCGTACAGCCACGTCGACGGTGACACGCCCGACGTGTCGGTGCCGGGCGCAGCCACCAGGTCGAACGTTTCGTCCGGTGGTTCAGACGGTGGCTCGCGCGCTGTGACGCCCGTCGGACCGCCCGCGAGCCCGCCATCGTCTCCTGAAAGTGATTCCGCGAGCGAGGAGCAACCTGCGAGTCCGGCCATAGCTGTACCGCCCAGTATCTGTAGCGCCCGACGTCTCGATAGTGCGTGTGAATTGTTCGTCATATCGTGTGTTGGTGTCGTTCTGTCGTTATACCGACGGACGGAACTTTTGATACTGCTTCAGTCGAACCGGTCACGATTGAAAGTATCAGGGCTTACGTCCGTCGGTATAGTATCTCGGAGATGGCAAACAACCACCCTCCTTGGCCGGTTACCGCTCCCGGAGAGTTCGGGCCCGTTCCTCGAACTCCTCGTCGTCGATTTCGCCCCGTGCGTACCGTTTTCGGAGCGTCTCCATAGCGTCGTCTGTCCGTGCCGTAGATTTCGGTGACGGCCCACTGATAACGCTCCACAGGAGATAGACGACTGTTCCCATGACCAGCAGGCCGACGAACGGGCCGAGAAACCCAAGTGGCCACCAGCCGCTCGCGCCACCGCCCATTTGCAACAGTTGAGACCAGATCATACCTATCATAGTCGTCCGAGCCTTAAGTATTGTGCGTGTTAAGCAATACTATACAAAACCGTCGTTCGTGGTGATTCCCGTTCTGTTATCCATTCGGCGAAACCTTTACACCGTTTGCCGAACGAACGTTCGGTATACAATGGTCGAACGATCGTTCGGTGATTCCTCGAAACGGACAGGGGGCGAGCGTCGATGACTTCTGATATTGCCAAAACTATCGCGGACAACGCACGGATCGTTATCGCGATCATGCTCGTCGCGTCGGGAGTCGTAGCGGGCGGCGTCACGATGCTCGACCGCTCGACCTCGCTTGATCAGTTCCAGACCGACGCTGACGAGGCCGACGCCCTCGATTATGCCGACGCGAACTTCTCGGCGGGGACTGAAAACGCGACCCGCGCACAGGTAATCGTCGAAGACGACGACGTTCTCGACCGGGAGACGCTCGTCGCGATGCTCGAGTACGAACAGGCGTTGCAGGACAACGAAACTGTAAACGAGACACTCGCGGCAAACGATTCGACGGCCAGCGTCGGACAAGTGCTCGCGACCGCGTCGATCCGGGAGGATCGAGCCGAGGACTTGCAGGAGCGCCAACGCGAACTCAACGAGACGCAAGCGAGGCTCCACGAAACGCTCGAAGCGCTCGGCGCGAACCCGAACGAGAGTATCCGACCGGCATTCGAGAGCGTTGATGCCAACACGTCGGTGAACCTCACGGAGGAGGACTACGAGCTCTTCGAAAACCGTGTCCGGGAACTCCGAACTGCCCAAGCGAACGAGAGTATCGGGGGTACAAACGAGACAGGAGTGAGCAACGATACGAACCGGAGCATCCTCGCCGAGGAGTACGCGAACCTCTCAGAGGAACGGGCGGTCTTGGAAGACCTCGATCCCACTCTCGACACCCAGATCGACGACCTCGAATCGCTAAACGACTCCCAGATCGACGACCTCGCAGCTGACGTTCTTGGTGAAAACAAGAGCCAATCCTCGCAGGCACTTGCGTTCATGCCCGATTATTACGATCCAGGATCGACCGATGTGAACGCCACGTTGCTGGTCGTCACGCACGAGAGCCCTGGCGGCTCGTTCGCGCCGGGTGACGCCCCCGAGGAGATCGAGGACGCACAGGCGGCGATCGTCGATCTCGCACCGGAGGACGGTTCGATGTCGGTGCTGGTCTACGGTGACGGGATCGTCTCCACGGAGATCCTCGACTCGATGACCGACAGCATCCTGCTGGTCGGTCCGCTCGCGGCTGCGTTCGTCCTGGTCGTCCTCGTTGTCGTGTATCGGGACCTGCTGGACATCTTGCTCGGACTCTTCGGGGTCGGGTTGGTATTGCTCTGGACGTTCGGGATGATGGGGTGGGTCGACATCGCGTTCAGCCAGCCGTTTATCGTCGTACTCGTTCTGCTGATCGGGCTCTCGATCGACTTCGGGATCCACGTCGTAATGCGCTATCGCGAGGAACAGACGAACAGCGACGTTTCGCCGTCGCAAGCGATGGCCGCTGGTCTCGGAAGTGTCGGCGTCGCGCTCGTCTACGTCACGACGACGACTGTAATTGGGTTTCTGTCTAATCTCACGAGCCCGCTGTCGATCTTTCGCGAACTCGGGATCATCAGTGCGATCGGTATCGTCGCCGCCCTGCTGGTCTTTGGCGTCCTCATCCCGGCGCTGAAGGTCGAACTCGATACGGTTCTGGAATCCCGTGGGATCGATCGGGTGAGGCCAGCGGTCGGCACTGGGCGTGGGGCGGTCAACCGCCTTCTCGACACCGGTGCGACGCTGGCAACGACCGCCCCGTACGTCGTCATCGCAATCGCGCTCCTGATCAGTGCTGCCGGCGTCTACGGAGCGACGGACATCGACGCCAGTTTCGAGCAGTCGGACTTCCTCGCGGAAGATCCCGCCGACTGGCTGAAGGATCTCCCCGAACCGTTCGCGCCTCGGACCTACACGGCCGAGACGGCCATAGACGCACTCAATGCAGACTTCGTTCGGCAGGACACGACCGCGACCATTCTCATACGGGACAACGTCACTGGTCCCGGTACGCTTGATCGGATCGATGACGCTCGCGTGAACGCCACCGGCTTCTCCGTCACCGAGACGTACGCCGACGGCGAGGCGGCGATTTCGGATCCGGTCACGGTGATGGACGATGTGGCGAGCGAGAACGAATCGTTCAACGAGACGATCGCAACCGCCGACACCGACAACGACGGCGTGCCCGACCGGAACCTTACGGCCGTCTTCGACGAACTTTACCGGGTCGCACCCGACGAAGCAGGTGACGTCGTCTATCGGAACGACGGCGAGTACGAGGCGCTCCGGATGGTCGTCACCGTCGATGGCGACGCCGAGGAGGAAGACGTCACCGAGCAGATGGGCTGGCTCGCCGAGGACATCGAGGGCGACAGTGTCTCGGCGATCGCGACCGGCGACGTGATCGTTAATCAGATCACGGCCGACCAGCTCGCCGAGACAGCGATCCTGAGCCTGATCGTCGCGCTCGTCTCGGTGCTGGTCGTGCTCGCGATCGCCTACCGCGTCACCGAGGGCAGCGCCACGCTCGGGATCGTCACGATCATCCCTGTCGCGTTCACGCTGACATGGGTGCTCGGCACGATGGCGCTGCTGGACATCCCCTTTAATATTGTCACCGGTATGATCACCGGACTGACGATCGGACTTGGCGTGGACTATAGCCTGCACATCAGCGAGCGCTTCAACCAGGAGCTGGAACGGGTGGACACCATTTCGGCGGCGCTACACGAAACAGTAATCGGCACTGGCGGGGCGCTACTGTCGAGCGCGACGACGACGGCCGCGGGCTTCGCCGTGTTGCTGGTCGCTATCCTGCCGTTCCTGCAGTCGTTCGGACTCATCACGGCGCTGGTGATCGTCTTCGCGTTCCTCGCGAGCGTGTTCGTCCTGCC
>JAZKRQ010000029.1:0-21446 GCA_036628575.1 Halapricum sp. | reverse complement strand
TTGAAGTCCAGCCCCTCGACGGACGCGGTGACACAGGGTTCGCCAGCGAACCGCATCGCCGACATTGCCCCGATCTCGTCCATGAATTTCATGACGATCCCCCCGTGGGCTGTGTCGTAGTTGTTGGTCTGGTTTGGCTGGATACGGTTGCGGTTCTCGATGTACGTCTCCGAGGGCGTCGGCATACCCGGGCTTCGCAGGGTGGTGGCTTGTGTCTGGGGGCCAGCGGCCGGGTCGGGACGATCGACCCGGACTCATAGTGACTACTGTAGGTCTGTTCCGGGTCGACCGCACGACTGAGTGCGGTCGTACCGGTAAATCGCTACAGTAATGACTATCAGGCTTTTCCTTCGAAGGGGTTGTACGCGCCGTTGATGTCCCACTCGTGGATACACTGGGGGTCGCCCGCGAGCTTCTCGCCGTCCTCCTCAACGATAGTCCAGCTCTGCCGATCCTCGTCCCAGACGTCCACGCGGCCACACCGCTCACACTCCCGCTCGGTCGGCGGTACGATCGTCGCCATGTGCGTCCACTAGCGGGGCTCGGCCTTCAAGTTCTCGACTGCTGGTGCGCCTCCCACGGATACCCGAGCGTACGGTATATCCGCTTCGGGGCCCCAACCCGAATATGGGATTTCACACCTTCGATAGCGACAGAGCGGACGGTCTGGAGGATCCGACGCGATTCAAATACGTCTCGGTCGACGAACTGCTGGCACTGTTCGAGCCGTCTCCGGACGCGACTGTTGCCGATCTCGGCAGCGGGACGGGGTTTTATACCGACGAGATTGCCCCCCACGTGGGGAAGATCTACGCTGTGGACGTCCAGGAGGCGATGCACGAACACTACCGACAGAAGGGGATGCCGGAGTCGGTCGAGCCGATAACCGCCGAAGTCTCCGACTTGCCGCTCGCGGAAGACGCGCTGGACGGCGCGTTCTCGACGATGACCTATCACGAGTTCGCGAGCGAGGCCGCGTTGGCCGAACTGGCTCGCGTCTGTCGATCCGGTGCTCGCATCGGAATCGCTGACTGGAGCGCCGCTGGCAGGGGCGAACGCGGCCCGCCGGTCGAGGAGCGTTTCGATGCCGACGCGGCCGCTGAGGCGTTCGAGACCGCGGGGTTCTCAGTGGAATATTCTGTCGATCGCCGTGAAACGTTCGTCCTCTCTGCCACCTCTCCGTAGGATATTATTCCTAATATTTCCTCTATTTCTGCCCAATTGTATCCACAAAAGCGTTATATCTGTATGCGAGGTATGAACTCACATGCCAGGAACTGATCCGTATACACCGACCGAATCACGCTACGAGTGTCTGGCGTGTGGCAAGCGAATCACGACCGGTGAGGAGACCTACGCCACGTGTCCGACGTGTGGTAGCCGGATGCGGAACATCGCTGTTCCGCGGGAGTAGTCCATTTTTCTCCGGACTGGCGACTCCGACAATCGTAAGGAAGCCTGGCCCGCTACGGTAGGTAATGAGTAATCACGGAGACCCAGACGGGGCTTCGGACTCGGCTCTCGGCCCTGAGGGTGCCACGACGCCGTCGGGGGACGGCACCGTTCCACAGGTCGAACCGCCCGATGGGGAGGGTCAGATCGAACTCGTCGGGACGGCCCACGTCTCCCCCGATAGCGTCGCGGAAGTCGAGGAGACGATCGCTGATCGACGACCCGACATCGTCGCCGTCGAACTCGACGAGGGCCGATACCGCCAGATGCAAGGCGGCACGCCCGAGGACCTGGACGCCAGTGACCTGCTGCACGGGAATACGGTCTTTCAGTTTCTGGCCTACTGGATGCTGTCGTACGTCCAGGCGCGGCTTGGCGAGCGTTTCGACGTCGAACCCGGCGCGGACATGATGGCCGCTGTCGACACTGCCGAGGAGTACGGGCTCGGCGTCGCGCTGGTGGATCGGGACATCCAGACGACGATCCAGCGGTTCTGGCAGCGACTCTCGACTCGCGAGAAGGCGACGATGTTCGGCGGCCTGCTTGCGGGCATGTTCGGGACTCTGGTGGCCGGGCTCGGAATCGGAGCGTTCCTCGGGCTGTTCGTCGCGTTCGGGGCCGAACTGATTGCTGGGCCGTACCTGCTGACGCCGGGGTTGGCCGACGGTATTCCCCTGCTGGGCGGAGCGTTGCTGACGGTCCTCGATGGGGCGCTGCTAGCCGGCGGGATCACGCTGTTTATCGGGTTACCGATCGCCGCACTGCTCGCGTACGCCCTCGACACCGACCAGGAGTACGAGGAGTTCGACATCGAGGAACTGACCGATACGGACGTCGTCTCGGCGATGATGGAGGAGTTCCGTCAGTTCTCTCCGGGCGGTGCGGAGGCGCTGATCGACGAACGCGACGCTTTCATCGCCCACCGACTGGTCGCGCTCCGTGAAGCGGGCTACGACGTCGTCGCCGTCGTCGGGGCCGGCCACCGCGAGGGGATCCAGGGATATCTCGACGATCCCGGGGCACTCCCCCCGATGGAGTCGTTGAAAGGCGAACTCAAGAGCAAGCGCTTCTCGCTATACAAGGCCTTTGGATACCTGTTCACGGTGGGATTCGCGGTCTTTTTCGCGCTGTTGTTACTGGGCGGTGCCGGGGAGGGGTGGGTTCTTCGGCTACTCGCTGCCTGGTTCCTGGTCAACGGGATCGCCGCGATGAGTCTGGCGAAGATCGCCGGCGCACACTGGCCGTCGGCGCTGGTCGGCGGCTCGATAGCCTGGCTGACCAGCGTCAACCCGCTGCTCGCGCCGGGCTGGTTCGCGGGCTACGTCGAACTCCGGTACATCGATGTCAACATAAGTGACATCAGCACGCTCAACGAGATTGTCAGCGACGAGGAGGCTCCACTGGGCGAACTATACGCGCGGCTGACCGACGTCCCGCTGTTCCGGCTGATAGCCATCGTCGCGATGACCAACATCGGGAGCATCATCGCCAGCTACGGCTTCGTGTTCGTCGTCCTGCCGTACATGTCCGCGGAGGTCGGCGGCATCGAAGGGATCGTGAACCTGATGTTGGACGGGGCGGAGAACGGCGCCCGCATTGTCTGGGACGTGGTCGCATGATGGAAATCCGATTCAGTCAGCGCGAGATCACGGACCTCTCGATCGCCTGGATCGCACTGGGCGTGGCCTTCACTGCCTTCTACTTTAATCGGGCACTGCGGACGCTTTTGGGTGGTGGCGCGTCCGAGACGCTGTTGCGTTATCTCGGGTACGGCTTTCTGGTCAGTATGCTCACCGCCGGGATCGGCTTCCTGTTGCACGAACTGGCCCACAAAGTGGTGGCGATCCACTACGGCCAGGTCGCGGAGTTCCGTGCTGACTACAACATGCTGTTTCTGGCCGTGATGGCCGGTCTCGCGGGCTTTCTGTTCGCCGCCCCAGGGGCGGTCTACCACCGTGGCTACGTCACGAAACGCGAACAAGGCTTGATCGCGCTGGCCGGTCCCGTCACGAACGTCGCCCTGGTCGCCGCGTTCGGCTCGCTCTGGCTGGTCGGGGGGAGTGCCGATCTCGGCCTCGTCGAGACCGTCGGGCTGCTCGGCGTACTCATCAACGCCTTGCTGGCCGGGTTCAACATGATCCCGTTCGGTCCCCTGGACGGAAAGAAGGTCCTCGACTGGAGTACCCCAGTGTGGATCGTGACTGCCGTACCGATGATTGTCGGTGCGATCTGGCTGCTGTTCGTCGGCGGAATCCCCTTGTAATCGCCGATCATTTTCCGGGGTATGCCCACCGTTCGTCACGTCCCCGAATCGGATCTGGATCGCTATCGTCGACTCATCGAGTACGCGTTCAGCCCGGAAGACGGCCCCGGACTTGACGAGGAACCCCCGGACCGGATCGCCGACCGCTACGGCCTCTACGAGAATGATCAGCTCCTCACGACGGGTGCGCTGTACGGACTCGATGCACGCCTCCGTAGCGACTGGACGACCGTCGGCGGGATCGCTGCCGTCTCATCGCCACCGGAACACCGCGGGTCGGGCAACGTTAGACGTCTCCTCCGAGGCTTGCTTTCGGAGTCCCGTGAGCGCGGTTACGGGCTGACCGCACTGTGGCCGTTCGAACACGATTTCTACCGGCAGTTTGGCTGGGCGATCGCCAACCGGTACACTACCTACGAACTCTCGCCCGAGCAACTGGCAACCGCCGGGACGACCAGCCGTGGCACCTACGAACGGGTCGGTCCGGACGATTGGGAGCGCCTGGAAGCCGCTCAGCGGGCCCACGGCGAGGGCAGGACACTCTCCCTACGCCGGAGCGAGGACTGGTGGCGACAGCGGACCTTCGATGACGGCGACGATCAGCCGTGGGCTTACGCCTGGCTCGCGGACAGCGAGGTTCGCGGGTACGTCGTCTACACGTTTGAAGCAGGGGCAGACGGACAGATCCTTCGGGTGCGGGACTTCTCGGCGGCCGACCGGGCCGCTCGTCGACATCTGCTGGGACTTCTTGGAACGCACGATTCGCAGGCGGAGACGGTCGAACTCACGCTGGCCGAGGAGGCCGACTTACTGGACGCCGTTTCCAACCCCGAGGACGTTGCGTGTTCGACCCACGCCGGTCCGATGATCCGGGTCAGCGACGTCGAACTCGCCTTAGAGCAGTGTCCATATCCCGAGGACGCAAGCGGGCGCGTCGCCGTCGACGTTTCCGATCCGATGGGCGTCGATGACGGACGGTTCGAACTCGCCGTCGAGGACGGCGTTGGGGTCTGCGAGGCGACCACGTCCGATCCGGACGCGAAAGTCGATGTCGGCACGCTCTCGCAGCTGGTCGTCGGTTATCGGGACATCTCGGTGATCCGTGGGCAGGGACTCGACTGTGACGACGCGATCGCTGACCGCCTTCGTGCCTTGTTCCCACCGGAAACGGTCTGTCTCAGAGAGTTCTTCTGATCGTGACTCTGTCACGATTTCACGGTGCGCCCGCACGCCGGGAGAGGTCCAGCTCCCGAGCCTTGGGTCGCGTCACTCGCAAAGGTGCTGTCGGACGGTCGACCCGCAATAGACGGACAGGGGCCACTATGAAACGGTGTGCTTTTGCCCGGTCCGCGCGGCCACTCCGACATGAGCGAGGACGATTCAGAGGAACTCACGTACGCCGAGGCGGGCGTAGATATCGACGAGAGCGAGGCCGCGACGAAGGCGTTGATCGGCGCGGCCGGGGAGTTCGAGGGGGACTACGCCGGGCTGGTCGACATCGGTGAGCAGTACCTGGCGCTGGCGACCGACGGCGTCGGCACTAAACTCCTGGTTGCCGAGGCCGTCGACGACTACTCGACGATCGGGATCGACTGCATGGCGATGAACGTCAACGACCTCATCGCGACGGGCGTCGAACCGATAGCGTTCGTCGACTATCTCGCCGTCGAGAGTCCCGACGAGGAGACCAGCGAGGAGATCGGTGCTGGGCTCCGAGCGGGTGCCGAACGGGCGGGCGTCTCGCTGGTCGGCGGCGAGACCGCCGTGATGCCCGACGTGATCAAGGGGCTGGACATCGCGGGAACCTGCGCCGGTCTCGCACCCAAGGACGCGATCTTTCCCGGCGAAGCCGATCCCGGCGACGCCATCGTCGGCTGGCCCTCTTCGGGGATCCATTCGAACGGCCTGACGCTGGCTCGTGAGGCCGTCACCCGTGATCACGAGTACACCGATCCGTTCCCGCCGAACTCCGAGAAGACCATCGCCGAGGAACTGCTCACCCCGACGCGGATCTACAGCGAGGTTCTCGATCCGCTACGCGGACACGACGCCCACGCTGCCGCCCACGTGACCGGCGGGGGCTGGACGAACCTCACCCGGATGGGTGCGTACCGCTACGAGATTACGGATCCCTTCGACGCCCAGCCAGTCTTCGAGTTCGTCCAGGCGCAGGGCAACGTCGACGACGAGGAGATGCACCGTACCTTCAATATGGGTACTGGATTCGTTGCCGCGCTGGACCTGGCCGATGCCGAGGCCGTCGTCGAAGACAGTGATGACGCGCGGATCATCGGTCGCGTTGAGGACGGTGAGGAGTGTATCGCGATTCGCGGGCTGGAACTGTAGTGTGTCACCCGGGCTCGATATTCGGGCCCGTCCGGTCTCGATGTTCAACCGATCGAGAAGCGCTTTAACTAGCAGACATGCTTATAAACCAGTCCAGTTGTACTGCAACTGATCTTGATCAATCAATCGGCATCTCAGCGCGAAAGAGCAAGATCCACGGCTCTGAGGATCGCCACCACTGGCCGCCGCCGGCTGACACTGGTGCTGTGTAGTGCGTTCAGAGGCCGTGTCTTGCGTCTTATCCCCGTGTGTCGCCTTCTGGGTTTGCGTACCGCATTTCTCTGGTCACCGTCGAGCGTTTCGACAGCATCGATCTCGGTGGCGTTCGTCACTCCCGTTTACGGCCTTTCGTAAACAGCACATGCGTAGACATCAGGCTACCACTTTCAACTCCTACACAGTTTTAAATACCCGGAATGTGAAATGACGACCGTGATACATTTACAGAAACCAATTCGGTGGGAGATAGGTCCGATACTCGTATCGCTCCTGCTCGTCACCGCGGGACTGGCTGTCCCAGTGGGCGGAGCCGCGGCGGCGAGCGCCGAACACGTCTCGATCGAACAGATTCAGACGCCGGGTAACGATTCCACTGCGTCCCCATACGCCGGTGAGGTGGTTACGACGACTGGTGTCGTCACGGCAGTGAACGAAGACGGGTTCTTCGTTCAGGACGGGACCGGAGCGTTCAGCGGGCTCTACGTGACAGGCGAAACTACTGTCTCAGCGGGTGATCAGGTCGAACTCACGGGACAGGTCGAGGAGTCCTACGGACTCACTCAGCTAAACGTGAGTGTGTCTGACGGTTCGGTGACCGTGTCAGGATCCGCGCCTGTTCCGGATCCTGTCACAGTCAGTACTACGAACGTTTCCAGCGAGGCTTATGAGGGGGTACTGGTTCGCGTCACGAACGTGACCGTCACTGGTGCTCCGAGCAGCTCGACCTACGGTGAGTGGTTCGTCGACGACGGTACTGGTGAGGCTCGGATTGACGACGTTACCGTCGGTGACGTGAGCGCACCTGACGAGTCCGGCGGCATGATCAGCGCTCTCGTCGGTCCGACGTACTACAGCTTCGACAACTTCAAAATCCAGCCGAAGTCGATCCACAACTACACGGCATCGACTGCCGACCAGGCCCAGCCGGATATCGACGGGGCGAACCTGACGGTGCTCTCGTATAACGATATCCAGACCGCGGCGTCGAACCCGACTGCCATGGGTCGCCTGGTTGGGGCGGTCAACGACCGTCGGGCCGCGATCGACCACCCGACGCTCGTGGTCGGTGGCGGGGATCAGGTGAGCCCGAGTTCGCTCTCACCAGTGAGCAACTGGACAGTCCCGATCCAAACGTTGAACGTGCTCAATCCGGCCGCGGAAGTTATCGGTAATCACGATCTGGATTACGGGTTCGAACCGGTGTCGAACTTCTCTGCCGCCTCTTCGTTCCCGTGGCTCGTTGCTAACGTCCAGCACGAAGACGGAGGGAACATCCCCGGCACCCAGAACTACACTATCGTCGAGCGCGGTGACGTCACGATCGGCATCGTCGGTCTCGTCGACGAGGCGATCAAACCGAAGACGGCGGTCGATTTCGATGACAACGGGTATCGCGTCACCGACTTCGTCGCGGCGGGTGACCGGATCTCGATGATGCTAAAAGAAGACAAAGGCGTCGACGTCGTCGTCGCGGCGACCCATATCGGCGTGCCCGAATCCAAACAGTTGGCTCGCCAGACGGACGACATCGATCTCATCATCACAGGTGACGACGAGGTCACCTTCCCGCCACAGACTATCGACGGGACCGTAGTCATGGAAGCCGAGGCCCGTGCGGCCTACCTCGGTGAGGCGAACTTCACTGTCGGCGAGGAGCAGGTCGCCTTCGATGGTGGGAGCTTGCGCACGCTCGACGAGGAGAGTGGCTACACGATCAACGAGACGGCCCGGACGCTCGTCGACGAATCGCGGGGAAAATACCTCTCGACGGTCGCCGGTCGGACGGCCGTCCCGCTGGACTCGACCTTCGGTTCGAACTACGCCCAGGAGACCCGCTGGGGGAACCTCGTGGCGGACGCGTTCCTCGCCCAGACCGGCGCGGACGTAGCGGCGACCAACGCCGGTGGCATCAGGGGTAACTTCGTGATCGAGCCGGGCAACATCACTTACGACGACGTCTACACCTCGCTACCGTTCGGGAACTACCTCGTCACGAAGGAGATGACGGGCGAGCAGCTCCGTGAACTGCTCGCGAGCCAGGTCACGAGGCTAGACGCGCAGTACGGCGGTCAGGCACAACTCCAAGTTGGTGGTGTCACCTACGAGTTCGTCGATCGACCGGGTGCCGAGAGAAAGGTGACTGACGTTTACGTCGGTGGGCAACCGCTTGACTCGACTGCGACCTACCATGTGACGATCAACTCTTACATGGCTGGCTGGTCCTTCGGCGATCGCTACGGCTGGAACATGAGCGACCTGGAGACCGTCAGGTCCGACTACACACTGTATGGGACGGCGGCAGTCGAGTACATCGAGTCGAACTCGCCGATCACCCGTCCCGGAGTCGACCGTATCCGTCGTGTCACCGAGACCGTTGCATTGACTGACGTCTCGATCGCCGATGAGACGACCGAGCTGACCTTCGAGGCACCGGCGAACGCGACTGCCGTCCAAACCGGCACAGTCCGATTCGAGAACGCCACCACCGGCGAGGTGGCCGCGAGTGACACCCGGCTCGACGACGGCTCGCTGGTCGTCACCGTCGAGAATCAGGCGATCCACGAACTCGCCGCTTCGAGCGAAACGATCCAGGTGTACGGCAAATACAACGATTCGACGTTCGATGCCCAGCGGAACGGGTTCACGTTCTCGGTATTCAACGGTGAGGTCGGTCCCGATAGCGTGATGCCTCCTGCGGAATTCACGCTTACGAGCGTCGAAGCGCCTTCTGAAGTCGATCCCGGCACGACCGCCTCCGTAACCGCGACGGTCAGCAACGAAGGCGGTTCGACGGGCTCGGCGACAGTCGAACTGTCCCTCGACGCGAGCACGGAGGCGACTCAGTCCGTCTCGCTCGCACCCGGTGAGAGTCAGACAGTCGAACTCGCGATTCCGGTCGACGGCCTCTCGGCAGGCGAATATAACTACCAGATCGTCGTCGGGAACGCGTCTACGTCGGGATCGATGACGGTTTCGGCCGCGACGACGGAACCGCCGTCCACGGAAGAAACTGTTCAGACCACGACCGACTCGGCCAGTGGTGACGGCCCCGGATTCGGCGTACCAGTCGTCCTCCTCGGAGTCGTCCTCTTCACACTCGTCACGATACGGCGTCGCGAGTGATGCTGCTGGCTGTAAGGTCGTGAAAATATTCGCCGTCGTCGGAATGGCGAATTCATCCACTCGGTTCAGATCGCGGTAGAACGCTTTTCTCGCCTGGTCTACAACTTCTGGTTTTTCGAGCGTCCCCGATTCCTGTCGAACAGTAGTGAGATGAGTCACCTCCTATCATATAAGCGCGCCGCATGCACTGTCTACCACCGCGAGCAAAAAGCATATCTCCGGGCATGCCCCAGTCTATCACATCGTCGCCCCACTATGAACGAAGTTCAACTAGAGGTCGCGAAGGCCTATCCGAACGATTCGGGGAGAGGTATCGCACGCCTCGACCCCGACACGCTACTTCACCTCAAGCTTTCCCCCGGTGACATCATCGAGATAGAGGGCGGAGACGTGACCGCCGCGAAGGTCTGGCGAGCCGACCGCCAGGACTGGAACACCGACACGGTCCGCATCGACGGTTTCACCCGTCAAAACGCAGATGTCGGGATTGGCGAGCGCGTCACGATCCGCAAGGCAGAGGCTGAAAAGGCAGAGAAACTCGTCCTGGCACCACCCGAGGAAGCGAGCGTCCAGTTCGGCAGCGACGCCGCGGGCATGGTCAAACGCCAGATCCTCAAGCGCCCAGTCGTCGAGCGGGACATCGTCCCCGTGATGTCCTCGACGAACCACCCGTTCATGCGCTCGCCCGGCCAGGCGATTCCGCTGATCGCCGTCGAGACCGAACCCGACGGCGTCGCTCTCATCACCGAGGACACGGACGTCGAACTCCGGGAAGAGCCCATCTCCGGGTTCGAAAAGACCGGTGGCGGGATCACCTACGAGGACATCGGCGGTCTCAAAAACGAGATCCAGCGGGTGCGAGAGATGGTCGAACTCCCGATGAAGCATCCGCAGATCTTCAAGAAACTGGGGATCGAGCCGCCCCAGGGGGTGCTGTTGCACGGCCCGCCCGGCACGGGGAAGACGTTGCTGGCTAAAGCCGTCGCCAACGAAACCTCCGCGAGTTTCTTCTCTATCGCCGGCCCGGAGATCATTTCGAAGTACTACGGCGAGTCCGAACAACAGTTGCGGGAGATATTCGAGGACGCGACCGAGGAGTCGCCCTCTATCATCTTCATCGACGAACTGGACTCGATCGCGCCCAAACGTGAGGACGTGACAGGCGAGGTCGAGCGTCGCGTCGTCGCGCAGTTGCTGACGATGATGGACGGCCTCGAAAGCCGGGGACAGGTCGTCGTCATCGCCGCGACCAACCGCGTCGACTCGGTCGATCCCGCGCTCCGTCGCCCCGGTCGGTTCGACCGTGAGATCGAGATCGGGGTCCCGGACGAAGTTGGTCGGGAGGAGATCCTCCAGATCCACACCCGCGGGATGCCGCTCAGCGACGATGTCGAACTGTCGCGGCTGGCCGACGAGACCCACGGGTTCGTCGGCGCGGACATCGAGAGCCTCACCAAGGAGGCGGCGATGAAAGCCCTTCGCCGGTACCTGCCGGAGATCGATCTCGACGAGGAGGACATCCCGCCGAGTCTGATCGATCGGATGATCATCAAGCGCGAGGACTTCCGCGGGGCCCTGAACGAGGTGAGTCCATCGGCGATGCGGGAAGTGCTGGTCGAGCTTCCCAAGATCAACTGGGACCACGTCGGGGGGCTCGAGGACGCCAAAGACCAGGTCAAAGAGAGCGTCGAGTGGCCGATGAACAAACCGGAGAAGTTCGAGCGGATGGGCGTCCAGCCCCCAGCAGGTGTGCTGCTGTACGGTCCGCCCGGCACGGGCAAGACGCTGATGGCCAAGGCCGTCGCCAACGAGACCGACGCCAACTTCATCTCCGTGCGCGGCCCGCAACTCCTATCGAAGTGGGTCGGCGAATCGGAGAAGGCCATCCGCCAGACCTTCAAGAAGGCCAGACAGGTCGCTCCGACCGTGGTCTTCTTCGACGAACTCGATAGCCTCGCCCCAGGACGGGGTGGCCAGAGTTCGGGATCGAACGTCTCGGAACGCGTCGTCAATCAACTCCTGACGGAGATGGACGGTCTGGAGGAGATGGAAGACGTGATGGTCATCGGCGCGACCAACCGCCCCGACATGATCGATCCCGCTCTGATCCGCTCGGGCCGGTTCGACCGACTGATAAACATCGGCGAACCCGACGTCGATGGCCGCGAACAGATCCTGAAGATCCACACCGACGACACGCCGCTGTCCCCGGACGTCAGTCTGCGCGAACTCGCTGAGATTACCGAGGGCTACGTCGGTTCGGATCTCGAATCGATCGCCCGTGAGGCCGCTATCGAGGCCCTGCGCGAGGACGACGACGCCGAGGAAGTCGAGATGAAACACTTCCGTTCGGCCCTCGAAAGCGTCCGGCCGACGGTCACCGACGACATCCGCGAGTACTTCGAGCAGATGGAAGACGAGTTCCGCGGCGGCGGTCGCGAGATGGACCGCGATCGCGGCTCCGGTCGGATCGGGTTCCAGTAAACCACTTTTTCCCGCTCGGGTGTCCTCGCAAGCGCCGAGGGCGCTCGCGGGTCACTACCGTTCCCCGCTCGCGTTGCCGAGACTCTCATAGTGATTACTGTAAGTCTGTTCCGGGTCGACCGCACGACGCCGTGCGGTCGCACCGGTAAATCGTTACAGTAACCACTATCACTGGTTCGAGTCTCGCACTCGCTGCGGGAACCGCGTTGCGGCTCGCCGCAACGGCATCCGGTCGCGGGCGACGCCCGCGACCCGCTCGCGGCAAAAACTTGGGGAAAAACGACCTTCTCGCGAGGCTGCAAGCCGAGCGAGAAGTGAAACGGCTCGCTTCGCTCGCCGTACGTTTGCCGCGGTTACTCTTGCTCTTTGAGCCACACCAGCAGCCCCTTCTGGGCGTGGAGCCTGTTTTCAGCCTGATCCCAGACGATCGCGTTGTCGCTCTCGATGACGTCGTCGGTGACCTCCTCGCCGCGGTGGGCCGGCAGACAGTGCATCAGATCGCGGTCGCCGACCAGCTCGGTCGTCACCTGAAATCCATCGAAGGCAGTCAACTTCTGCTCGCGTTCGTCTTCCTCGCCCATGCTGACGAACACGTCCGTGTAGACCACGTCCGCGCCCTCGACGGCGGACTCGGGATCGGTCGTCGTCTCGGGTGCGGACCCCAGTTCCGCCGCCCGTTCGAGCACGTCGTCGTCGATGCCGTAGCCCTCCGGCGTCGCGACAGTCAGGTCTAGGCCGACCATTGCCGCACCTATGACGAACGACTGGGCGACGTTGTTCCCGTCGCCGACCCAGGCGACCGTTACCTCGTCGAACCCGCCGAAGCGCTCGCGGACCGTCAGCAGGTCCGCCAGCGTCTGACAGGGGTGGGCGTCGTCGGTCAGGCCGTTGACGAACGGCACTGTCGCGTATTCGGCCAGCTCCTCGGCGTCCTCGTGATCGAACAGCCGTGCCATGATGACGTCGACGTATCGCGAGACCGCGCGGGCGGTATCCTTGATCGGCTCGCCGTGACCCAGGTGGATGTCGTCGGGTCCGAGGAAGATGGCGTGGCCGCCGAGCTGGGTCATCCCGGTCTCGAACGATACCCGTGTTCTGGTGCTGGGCTTCTCGAAGATCATCCCGAGGGTTTGATCCACGAGGTGTGGTTGACTCTGCCCGTTCTCGTGAGCGGCCTTGATATCGGCCGCGCGGTCGAGGACGGTCTCCAGTTCGGCTGGTGTGAGGTCGTCGATGTCGAGCAGGTGGCGTACCATGTCAATCCTCCAGTAGGGCCTCGGTTGCGTCTTTCAGCACGGCGATCGAGTGGTCGTACTCCTCGAAGGGGAGGTGTTCGTTCGGGGCGTGGTCCAGGTCCGAATCACCCGGGCCGTAGGTGACCATGGGACAGTCCCAGGAGTTGGCGTAGACGTTCATATCGCTGGTCCCGGTCTTGCGAAGCAGGCGTGGATCGCCACCGCGCTTGCGGATCGCGGCCCGGAACGCCCGCGCTGGAGCCGTCCGGGGGCTCATCATCACTGGTTCGACCTGATCGTCCCAGTGGACGGTCCCGTTCTCCAGGTGACCATCGGTAATCTCCCGGATCTCCTCGGTGGTGTACTCCGGTGGGACGCGCAACTGCAGGCGCATCGTCGTCTCGACGGAGAGGCCGTCCTCGGAGATCCCGCCCTCGATTCTGGTGGGCTTTGGCGTGACCCGTTCGAAGACCGGGACCCACTCGTCGTGGCCGAACTCCTCCTCGACGCGCTTCCACCAGTTGACGGCGTCCTGGATCGCGTTGTCGTCCGGCCGCGAGGAGTGACCCGACTCGCTGGTCGCGACGTAGTTGCCGCCAAGCAGACCGCGATACCCGAGCGTGATTCCCTCCCAGCCCGATGGCTCACCGTTAATGACTGCTTCGGGTGCCGACACCCGGTCCTCGACGAGGTGGTGCCCACCCCGAGAGTCGACCTCCTCCCCGACGACGCCGACGAAGGAGGCTCCGGTCTCGACGGCGACTGCCGCCATCGCGGCCAGTGGCCCCTTCGCGTCGACGCTGCCCCGGCCCCACAGGACCTCGACTTCGTCGTCGGACTCCCCTTCGGGCGACTCACCGCCGAAGCGGGCATCCGAACGCGGCAACGTCTCGATCTGTACAGGGATGTCGCCCGGCACGGTGTCGATGTGGCTCGTCAGGAGTACGCCGTCGTCGGCGGGTGCCCGGACGTTGCCGATGTCGTCGATCCAGACCTCGCGGTCGTGGCGTTCGAGGAAGTCCACGAGGACACCTGCTGCCTCCTCTTCCTCGGGTGTGACCGACGGCGTCTCGACGAGGTCCACGAGCAACTCGCGGGCCTCGTCGGTCGGGACCGGTTCGGTTGGGATGGTGGTGCTCATTCGTGGACGAGATCGGAGAGTGCGTCGACGACCTGATCGGCTTCCGCTTCAGTGATCGTCAGCGGCGGGAGCAGGCGCACGACCGTCCGCCCGGCCGGCAGCGCCAGGATCCCATGTTTCATCGCAAGGTTCTTCAAATAACGGTTCGCGCCGCGCTTGACCTCGACGCCGATCATCAGCCCTTCACCGCGGACCTCCCGGACCGCGTCCCCGAGTTCGGTCTCGAGTTCGTCTTTGAGGTACCCGCCGACTTCGGCGGCGTGAGCGGGAATCTTCTCTTCGACCATCGTCGAGACCGTCGCACCGGCCGCCGCGGAAATGACGGGGCCGCCGGAGAACGTCGAAGCGTGGCTGCCGTAGTTCTCCGCGACCCAGTCGCGCACGAGCGTCGCGCCGATCGGGAACCCGTTGCCCAGCCCCTTCGCGGAGGTGAGCATGTCGGGTACGACCCCGGCCCGTTCGCAGGCCCACATCGTCCCGGTTCGACCCATCCCGGTCTGAACTTCGTCGAAGACGAGGGCCGCGCCGGCCTCCTCTGTTATCTCACGTGCCGCCCGCAGGTACTCCTCGGAAGCGGGATTGATCCCGCCCTCGCCCTGGACCGGCTCGACGATGAACGCCGCCGTGTCCTCGTCGATGGCGTCGTCGAGGGCCTCGATGTCGTCGTAGGGGACGAACTCCACGTCGCCGATCAGCGGCTCGTATGGCTTCTTGTACTTGTCCTTCCAGGTGGTCGCGAGCGCACCCATCGTCCGGCCGTGGAACCCCTGCATGGTGGCGATGATCTTGGAGTTGCCGGTGGCACTCCGGGCGAACTTGAGAGCGGCCTCGTTGGCTTCGGTCCCGGAGTTGCACAGCCAGGTGTTGTCGACGTCGCCGGGCGCAGTCTCGGCCAGTAGTTCGTACAGCGCCGTGCGCTCGGCGTTGGGATAGGACGCCTGGACGTAGGTCAGTTTCTCGAACTGCTCGGTAACCGCCTCGTGTACTGCCGGGTGGCTGTGCCCCAGCGGGACGCAGGCATACGAGGCTCCCATGTCCAGGTACTCCGTCCCAGAATCGTCGTACACGTAGGCTCCGTCGCCGCGTTCGATCCCTATCGGCTTTTCGTTGAAGACGAATCCAGTCACAGCATCTCACCTCCAGTGAGACTTTTGACTTCGACATTCGTGGTGTGTATTTCGTAACTCATACTGTTTCCTCCTGGCTGTCGTCAGTGTCGCTTTCGAGTGCGCTCGCGTGAACGTGGGTCCCGGCACCGTCCAGCGTCGCCGTAATCGGTGCGTCGGCGTTGGCGTCGGCGACCACCGCTTGTGGCGCACCGCCGGAGAGGGCTTCCTCGACGGCCATGACTTTCCGGCCCATGAATCCCTCTGCCGCGGCTTCCAGTGCGTCCCAGTCGTCGGGCGTCTCGACCGATTCGATCAGCGTCGCCGGATCGTCGGGGTCCTCGTAGACGCCCTCGACGTCGGTTAGCAGGACCAGCGTCGCGTCGAGTGCGCCCGCGATAGCGGCCGCCGAGCGGTCGGCGTCGGTGTTCACGGCGATGACCTCACCATCGTCCTCGCCTGCCATCGGCGGCGCGGCAACCGGCGTGTAACCGTCGTTGAGCAGCGTTTCGAGCAGATCGGCGTTGACCTGCTTGATCGTCCCCGAGTGGTCGCCGCGCTTGATCTTCTTCTTGCCGTCCTCGACGATCCGGACCGCGGATTTGCGTGGGCCATACAGCAGTTTGCCGTCGACGCCGTTGAGTCCGACCGCGTCGACGCCCTGGCTCTGCAGTCCGGCGACCAGTTGCGTGTTGAGATGGCCAAAGACCATCTCGAAGACCTCCATCGTCGCGTCGTCGGTGAACCGCCCGACGACGCCGCTAGGTGTTTCGATGTACTCCGGTTCCATACCGAGGCGTTCGAGGGTATCATCGACCTTGGTGGAGCCGCCGTGGACGACCACCACGTCTTCCCCCTGCTCGCGCAGGGTCGCGATGTCCGCTAGGGCGCCCGCTGGGTCGACCGCGCGAGCGCCACCGACTTTGACGACTATTGTCATCTCAGGGCGCCCCCACTGGGTGCAGGCCCTGGAACTCAAGGCCCGCGGTCTCCTCGATTCCCAGTGCGACGTTGGCGGCGTGGACGGCCTGGCCGGCCGATCCTTTCATCATGTTGTCGATGGCCGAGAACACGACGAGACGCTTGTTGCCCGGATCGAGTTCGAAGCCGACCTCGGCCTTGTTGGTCCCGGCGACGGCTTTCGGTTCGGGATATCGATAGACTCCACCACCGCCTGCGACCATCTCGACGAACGGTTCGTCCTCGTAGGAGCCACGGTAGGCTCCCCAGAGTTCGCCCTTCGAGACGGGGCCGTCCGGGAAGACGTGGGCCGTCGCCGACGCGCCGCGGATCATGTCTACCGCGTGAACAGTAAAGGAAACGTCGACGTCGAGGAACTGCTCGATCTCGGCCTCGTGGCGGTGGCCGGTCGGGGCGTACGGGCGGACGACCCCCGAGCGCTCAGGGTGGCTGGATGCCGCTCCGCCGCCCGCGCCGCCCTCGCTGGAGCCGACCTTCACGTCGACGACGATCTGCTCGTCGCCGGTCAGAACGTCGTCCTCGAACAGGGGCAACAGGCCGAGGATCGTCGCCGTGGCGTTGCAGCCGCCGGAGGCGATCAGATCCGCTCCGGGGAGGTTCTCGCGGTTGAGTTCCGGCAGAGCGTACTCGCTTTGCTCCAGCAACTCGGGCCGACTGTGCCCGTCGTACCACTCGTCGTACTGCTGTTCGGTGTCTAGACGGAAGTCAGCCGAGAGGTCGACGACGGTATCGGCCGCTTCCTGGAACGCGTCGATCTGTTCCATCGAGACGCCATGAGGCGTCGCCGCGAACAGCACGTCGACGCTTTCGAGGTCCTCGGGGTCGGAAAACCGGAGGTCGATATCCCGGAGGTTCGGGTGGGAGTGACCGATCGTCTTGTTCGCCTTCGAGCGACTCGTCGCCTGTGCGATCTCGAACTCGGGATGGCCCGCGAGCAGGCGGAGCAGTTCCCCGCCGGTGAAGCCGGTGCCGCCGACGACGCTTGCCGAATACGTCATGTCGGCACCTCTGGATCAGCTTGCGTCTCCAGCCAGTCGACGACCGCTGCCGGTACGTCCACGTCGACCACGTCGTTCAGCGCCTTGAACTCGACCGTGTGGTTGACCTCGTGGACGGTGTAGCCGGTCGGCTCACCGTCCTCGTCGACGCCAGTCTCCATCAGATCGATTCCCAGGAGACCTCCGCCGACGGCTTCACTCGCGCGCTCGACGAGATCCAGCGCTTGCTCGTCCAGCTCGAAGCTGTCGGTCTCGGCCCCCTGCGCGGCGTTGGTCAGCCAGTGTTCCGACGTGCGGACCATCGCGGCGACGGGTTCGCCGTCGGTCGCGAGCACGCGGATGTCTCGGCCGGGCTTATCCACGAACTCCTGGACGTAGAAGATCTTGTGTTCGTAGTGGCCCAGCGTCTCCTTGTGCTCCAGGATGGCCTCGGCCGCGTCGCGGGTATCCAACTTGGCCATCAGGCGACCCCACGATCCGATGACGGGCTTGACGACGCAAGGGTAGCCGAACTCCTCGACGATCTCGAGAGCAGCGTCTTTCGTGAAGGCGACCTCGGTGTTCGGCGTTGGGACACCCGCTTCTTCCAGCGCGAGGCTGTTTTTCACCTTGTCCGCACAGATCTCGGCAGTTTCCGAGCTGTTGACGATCGGGACGTCATAGGCTTCGGCGAACTTGCTCGCGTAGAGGCTACGGCTCGTCGCGAGACACCGATCGAGGAGCAGATCGACGTCCTCGAAATCGGTCGGCGGCTCGGCGATCGAGAACTGTTGCTTGCGGACGTCGATCTTCTCGACTTCGTGGTCGCGCTCGCGTAGTTCGTTGAGCAGGAGCTTCTCGTCCCTGCGGATGCGCGAGTACAGCAGCCCGATCTTCATGGGCGAGTCGCCCGACGACACGGCTCACTCACCCCAGTCCTCTTCTAACTCCGGTGCCGAGTCGAGCTCGACGGGATCGGTCCCGACGACCTCCAGCTCGGCACCGCAGGTGGCACAATCGACGATCTCTCCCACTTCGAGGTTCTCGTGCAGGGTCAGCTCGGCCCCGCACTCCACGCAGTCTGTCATAGTAGCTCTCACTCACGCACGTATCTACTTAAAGGCATCGAACTTATCAGAATTGAATACTAATCATACTGTCGACTAACGGCTGTTGGAGTGCTTAAAAGCGAAATTGGCGAAATCGAAATACGATATCTGATATATTATCCCCCGGACGGGGGTCGTCGCGGTCGGAACTCGGCTGAGGCGTATTCAGACATAGGTTTCGACCTCCGAGTCGAGTCGATCGGCGGCCGCCGCGAGGGCGTCCTGACGGGCAGTCAGTTCGTCGGCGTCCTCGTCCAGTTGGTCGGCAGCCGTCTCCAGTTGATCGGCGATCGCCGCCGGTGCCGGGCCGCCGCGGGAGTCGCGCATCACCACGCTCTCTGCTGGATCGAGCGCCGTTTCGACGGCCGCGCGATCGACGTAGTTCGACAGCGACTCCCCGAGGATATCCTGGCAAACGGCGTCCAGCGTCTCGTAGTCGGGGGCGTCCTGGTCGGTGTCCAGGCCTTCGGCGCTCTCGGCTACGACCTCGTGGGCCGTCCTGAACGGGACGCCGTGCTTCGCAAGCAGGTCAGCGATCCCCGTCGCCGTCGAGAAGCCCTCACCCGCCGCGTCTTCGAGCGTCTCGGCCGGCCAGTCGGCGGTCGTGACCGCGCCGGCGGCAACCTCCACGCTTTCGGTGACGCTATCGATCGCGTCCCAGACGTGCCGGCCCGCCCGCTGCAAGTCGCGGTTGTATGCGCGGGGCTGGCCTTTCAGGTTCGTGAGTAGCCCGTTCAGCCCGGCGGTGGCATCGCCCGTCCGCCCTCGGACCAGTTCGAGAGTGTCGGGATTCTTCTTCTGGGGCATGATCGAGGAGGTCGAGGCGTAGTCGTCGTCCAGTTCGACGTGTCCCTTGCTGGCCATCACGATCACGTCCTCGGCCAGCCCCGACAGCGTGGTCGCCAGGTTCGCGAGCGCCGCCGCCACCTCCACCAGGAAGTCGCGGCTTGCGGAGGCGTCCATGGAGTTTTCAGCCACGGAAGCAAAGCCGAGCAACTCGGCGGTACGTTCGCGATCCACGTCGAAAGGCGTCCCGGCGAAGGCGGCCGAACCCAGCGGGTTCCGATCGACCCGCTCGTAGGCGTCGAGCAAGCGCCCCGTATCACGCTGCAGCGTCTGCTCGTAGGAGAGGATCCAGTGGGCGACGGTCGTCGGCTGGGCCGGCTGCAGGTGCGTGTAGCCGGGCATCACGGTTTCGCGGTGGGCCTCGGCCATCGCGATCAGGCGACGGCGCGCCTCGACGACGGTCGCGACGGTATCGAGCAGGTCCTCACGCAGCCGATAGCGGATACAGGCCGCGACCTCGTCGTTGCGTGAGCGGGCGGTGTGCATCTTCCCGCCATCAGACGACTTCGTCGCCTGATGAGTAGCCGAGTCGTCCGACACGGCAACGTCTTCTCTCCCGACGCGCTCGATGACTGCCGACTCGATGGCTTCGTGGACGTCCTCGCCATCTGGTAGGGCGTCGTGGCCGGCGTCCTCGATGTCCTCGAGCGCAGCGAGGATTTCGCCAGCGACGTCGTCGCCGATGATACCTTGCTCGGCGAGCATCACGACGTGGGCGCGGTCGACCGCCAGATCCGCCTCGAAGATGCGCTCGTCGGCATCGAGCGAGGAGAGGAACCCGCGGGCGGGGCCGCCGCTGAAGCGGTCCCGGCGGACGACTGTCTCTTCGCTTGCCCCGTCGGTGGACTCCACCGGGTCGTCCTCGCCGGGCTCCTCTTCACTCATGTCATTCCTCCTGTTCGGCTTCGAGTTTCGCCGTGACCTTCTTGGCGAGGCGGCTCTGGAAACCGTGGTACTTGGCGACGCCGGTGGCGTCCTGCTGGGTAATCCCGCCCGTGACGTCGGACTCGTCGAAGCTCGCCGCCGACTCGGAGTAGACCGCGTAGTCGCTCTCGCGGGAAACCGCACGGCAGTGGCCGCCTTCGAGCTTGACCGTCACCGTCCCGGTCACGCGCTTCTGGGTCTCGTCGATGAACCCCTCCAGGGCGTCGACGATCGGGGCGTCGACCAGCCCCTGGTACCCTTTTTCGGACCACTGCTGGTCGACGCCCTCCTTGAACGAGCGCTCCTCCTGGGTGAGGACGAGCCCCTCCAGGGCCTCGTGGGCGGTCAGCAGCACGGTCGCGGCGGGGTGTTCGTAGTTCTCCCGCACCTTGAGCCCGAGCATGCGGTCTTCCATCATGTCGGTGCGACCGACGCCGTGGGCGCCTGCCTGCTCGTTGAGCTGTTCGATCAGTTCGACCGAGCCCAGCTGTTCGCCGTCCAGCGCGACGGGGATCCCGTCTTCGAACTCGATCTCGACGAGTTCCGGCTCCTTGTCCGAGGGGTTGTCGGTCCACTTGTAGATGTCGTCGTCGGGGATCGTCCCGGGGTCTTCCAGTTCCGAGCCCTCGATGGAGCGGCTCCAGAGGTTCGTGTCCACCGAATAGCGGCCGCCAGCCCCGCCTTCGACGGGGAGTCCCCGCTCTTTGGCGTACTCGTTCTCCCACTCGCGGGTGAGCCCGAGTTCGCGCACGGGGGCGATGACCTCCAGGTCGGTGTCGCGCCAGACGGCTTCGAACCGGAGCTGATCGTTTCCTTTGCCTGTACAGCCGTGGGCGAGCGCGTTCGCGCCCTGTTCAATGGCGACGTCACGGATCGCCTTGGCGATGACCGGCCGTGCGAGGGCGGTCCCCAGCGGGTAGCCCTGGTAGTCCGCGTTGGCCTTGACCGCGCGCAGACAGAGGTCCGCGAACTCCTCGCGGGCGTCGACGACGTACTGATCGACGTCCAGCGCTTCGGCGGTCTCTTCCGCCTCCTCGAACTCGTAGTCCGGCTGGCCGACGTCGACGGTGACGCCGATCACCTCGTCGAAGCCGTATTCCTCTTTCAGTAGCGATACGCCGACTGTGGTGTCGAGCCCGCCCGAGAAGGCGAGCGCGACGGTGCCTGAATGTTCACCTGGCATCGTTGTGTTGTCGGGTCAGTTTTCCCGCCCGGAACCCGACGGTGGGCGGTAGCAAGC
>JAZKRQ010000028.1:0-21775 GCA_036628575.1 Halapricum sp. | reverse complement strand
TATAAGTCCCTCGGCGCCACATTCCGAACCATGGACCCGTTTCCGACGCGAGTCGACCTGGCCGAGGACCCCGACGCGACTGGCGAGGGACACCTCTGGATACTCGAACTCGTCGAAGGGATCCCCCTGCGGTTCGCCCTTCAGTCGGACGGTCGGATCGTCTTTGGTGACGGGAAGAGACGCTACGAGCCCGGTTCGGAGCCGCCTGCGGTCTGGCCCGCTGTCGAGTCTATCCAGTCGTCGTTTCGAAGGGACGCCTTCCGCGAGGCCATCGCGGAAGCGGGTTCGGTCACCTTCTACGGCGTCGCAACCTGTCAGCGTCGACTTGCATACGACTGGGATAGACTCCCGCCCTTCCTGGGGTACGACGTTCGCGTGCCCGATAGGGGTGGTTTGCTCGCGCCGGAGGACGCCCACGCGAGTTTCAATCGGCTGGGACTCACGCCTTCCCCGGCTGTCGAACGCGAACTCAGAGCCGACGCCTTCGACCCCGCCGGGTACACGTTCCCAGGCTCCGAATGGGCGGATTCCCCTGTCGCTGGCGTCGTGGTCGCAGACAAACACGGGTGGCGCGGCCGACTTGACAACTCGGAGACTTCAGGCCCACCCCAAGCGTCGTTCGACACGCCAGTTGACGCCGCGGAGCGACTCGTCCCGGCCGTCGCTCCGACTACCGAGGATACCGTCGATGTCGTCAGGAACCGGATCGCGCGCCGCCATCACGCGGAACTCTCCGCAGCGGGTATCGACCCCTCGGAGAAAGCGTTTCGTAGCGCTGTCGCTGAAGCCGTTCAGCGTCGGCAGTGAACCGGGACGTTCGAGCCAAAAATGACGAGTAAGGGCTGCTCTCAGCGAGTGTGGTCCGCGCGAATGTCATCATCGACCGTCTCGGCTGCTTCTCCGTCGGCACTCCCCTCTTCGGATTTCGAGTCGTCCGCGAGCGTCACCCAGTTTTCGAAATCATCGTACGTCGGGTCGTCCTCACTGTCGCGACTCTCCGCGGAGTCGCTGTTTTCGCTGGGTTGGGTCACGGTATTATCGCTGGCGTCCGTCGGCCCCTGGACAGCCGTTTTCCCCTCGGATACTGTTGACGTCGCATCCTGGATCCGCTCATCGAGTTCGTCGAGCCGGTCGCGGAGGTCGTCGACGGCATCAGGGTCGAACTCCCGGGCTAGCTGGACGGCCGCTTCAAGAGTGTCCATCGCTTCAGCGTACGCTCTCCTGGCCTCGCCCAGCTTTCCGTCCCCCAGCAACTGCCGTGCCCGATCGCAGTGCATGTCGGCAATCGTCCGCCGGACCGACAGTATCTCGTCGACAGACTCGACGACCCTGTCCCGGACCACGTCTTTGTCACCCTCGAATCGCTTATCCTCACGTCCCCAGTCCAGTTCGATGACCCGCCTGTACAGTCTGTGGGCAGATTCCCAGTGGTCCAGCGCTTCACGAGAGTCGTCCGCTGTCAGCGCCTGTTCGCGTTCCTGATTTGCCCGATCCAGGGGCGCACGTGAGAGGTGTTGCAGGTTCTCGTTGACGCGCTCGATCCGCTTCCGCATGGCGTCTGTTTTGTCCGGTCGCAGTCCGCGGATATCGAGCACATCGCCGAATTCAGAACGAGCCTGGACGAACTGCTCGTATGCACTCTTGAATTCGTCGTCCCGCCAATGTCGCTCTGCTTCGTCGACGAGATGGGTTCCCCGAGACGTGTGTATCCTGCGTTTGGTCTCCCGATAACGCTGCTCGACCTGTTCGATACGCTCGCGGATTCCGGAGCCGGCCTCAGCCGGCAGGTCGTCGGTCAGAGCGTCGCCCTCGTCAAGCGTCTTTCTGACCGTCGAGAGGGCGTCTTTCGCTTGCTCGTATGCCCGGGACTTTTCGTGCTGCGAAGCGTCTACCAGGCGTTTCCGGGCGCCGTCGAGCAGTCTTTCGACCTGGATCCAGACCCAGGAAACGTCCTCGATGAACGTCTCGACCCGTTCTGCGTCGACATCACCGAGATGCACGCTCCAGGTTGTGCCGTCCGCTTCCGTGACTGACAGGCGCTCTCTCCTTAGGCCCGACTCGACCGACACCGATTCGACGTCCGCAAGACGTACCTCCTCAGCCCAGTCGCCGGTCTCCCGAGCGTCGCCGACGACGAACTGGATTCGCCGATCGGTGACGGCCGTAATCGACCGGTACCCTGAGCCCGGATCGATCCGGTCTGTCGTTCCGTCTCTGGTACGCGTCACGCCCCGCTTACCGCTACCGAAGACGAAAAACGGCGTTTCGCCGTCGTCGAAATACGAGACGAGTGGCTCGCCGGCCAGATAGCCGTCCGCGAACAGGCCGCCGCGTCCCGTGCCCGTCAAGAGGTCGTCGTCAACCTGCCTCTGGTCCCCGCCAGGTTTCATAAATGATATTAGAGGGTATGTTATCCGGGGTCTTTAAACCAGTGGTGCGGATATCGATATTAATAAAACAAAAAATTACCATTTGATAAAGTCCGTTTACGGTGTGAGGTGAACTGATAGTGATTACTGTAAGTCCGTTCCGGGTCGACCGCACGGCGTCGTGCGGTCGCACCGGTAAATCGTTACAGTAATTACTA
Organism: Halapricum sp.; assembly: GCA_036628575.1. Lineage (GTDB taxonomy): Archaea > Halobacteriota > Halobacteria > Halobacteriales > Haloarculaceae > Halapricum. The sequence goes on along the minus strand of JAZKRQ010000028.1, from coordinate 19,188 downwards.
TGAATGGTTTCGACGAACCGGTCCGTGACAGACGTATGTCTGACTGAGCTTTACGGGTGTCCTCCAGAAAGGGTCGACCGAACGATGGGTCTGGTTCTCAACATGCCGACCGAACTGTATTCCGGGAGTCGGCCACCAGGTGATCGCCGGGAACAGCCACAGGCGTCCGAATCAGTCGACGGACTGCCATCGTCCGACGTCGTACGGTTCCTCGCTTGGTTCGACTGCTGGGTGGATCCGCCGGTCAGTCGATGAGGCGCGCGGCGATCCGCTGAGCGCCGAGCGTCGCCGCGAGGTCTGGCTCGTCCGGCGCGATCGCCTCGATATCACGGTTGAGTTCGTCGCTTGCTCGTTCGGCGAACTCGTCGATGATCTCCGGGATGCAGGCCATTCCTCCCGTGAGAACGACCGGCTGGTCGAGCGCGAGGTTGTAGACTTTCATGTGTTCGTTCGCCAGTTCCGGCAGGAACGTGTTTGCGAACTCGTCGACCACGTCGTCGACATACTCGTCGACGGCGTCCATGACGCTCCGTTCGATGGTGAACTCGTGTGCGCCACCGCCTGGTTGCTGGATGATGTCTGTGAACGGTTCGTAGTCTTCGAAGTCAGCGTGGTCTTCCTTGTACTCTCTGGCTGTCTGAACGTCGATGTTGACTCGGCCCTGGGTCTCCTCCTCGACGTAGTTGGCGATCACCCGATCGACCTCGTTGCCCGTGACGGCACCGGTCGTAAAGGGCGCGAGTTGTTCGCCTCGGCGATATGCGGACGCCTCCAGGTTGGTCGAGCCCATGTTGACTGCCAGGAGGATCTCGTTGATCGCCTCCAGATCCTCGCCGAAAGCCGGAATCGCGCCACACAGTGATTCGGGATAGCTCTGGACCAGTTCCCCGCCGATGGAACTGCTTTCGATCACCTTCTCGAGGTTCGACAGTCCGGCCTCATTATCGATAGTCGGAATGGCGTAGACGACCGCGCTGTTCTCGGGGATGTCGTTAGTCTCGATGACCTCCTCGAAGAACGTGCTCATGAGTTCCGCCCGGGTGTCGTCTTCCGGCAGTCCGGATCGAAGCATGAACTCCACGCGATCTGGGTATTCGCGAGCTGCTTCCTCGCCGTAGAGGACCTGCTCTTCACCCGTGAGCGCGTCCTCGTAGGTCGCCATACACGTCAAAGTGTTTACTATCTGAAGGTCGCCGTCCCCGTCTGGGTAGGCGATCACCGTTCGCGTGCTCCCGAGTTTGACGCCGACCGGCACGGGCCCGTCGGTCGAAGCCTCCGTCGTCTCCTCATCCGTCCCGTCCTCTTCGGTCGTGCCTTCGTCGGTCTCGTCGTCCTCGCTCATACGCTCGCCTGATGGGTCCCCCGAAGTATATAACTGCACGCAAAAGGTAAGACATCGTATATGAAGAGCAAGGAGAATACTCGCGCGCTTTGCTGATAGCAGGCGCTAACCCCGCGGCCTCAACGAGCACCGCAGTCCGCCCAAGCGGACAAGGAGCACAGTAGGGCGGGGATACAGCGCTGTCTTCGGGTCACTTCCCCTCCGTGTCTGTTATTTCCACCACTACCAATCGAAGACTGCAAGTGTGATGGCAGCTACCCACCGTCTCGGCTTCAAGCTCGACAAGAAAGGCGGTCGAAATGAATCACGCCATCACCACCGAGTAGGAGTGGGACACTCCGAATTCACGTCGTCCGAGAGACGGAGTCTCTCGTGATCACGAAAATCTCCGATTTTCGAACGACCTGCGGAGACTCCGCTCCCTGCGCGGATGGGCGGCTCACGCCGAGCAGCCGGCAAAAAGGGTGTCGCGCAACCAGATAGCTCATGCCTCAACGAGCCCCCAACGGCCGCGAGCAGGCAGGCCTAGTTCACTGCATCGCGGCGAGTTTTGCGATATAGACAAGGCTCAGCAGATGATCGTTCACGTCTAGGTTTCCATCGGCACCACTCGGCTCTTCGATTCCGAGGAGGTAATCTCCCAGGTCCGTTTCGACATCCTCAGTGATCCAGTCGACAGATTCGTAGTAATCGAGAGCTTCCTGTGCGCCGCGGAATCCGCCGTGTAACAGCAGGAACTCGAGCCACTCGAACAACAGGAACTCCGCGGACTGGGTCTCGGGAAGCGTCTCCAGATACGGTTTCGATACCTCGTCGCTGCTGGCGATCATCGGCATCAGTTCACGGTACAATCGGGCCCGAAAGCCATCGTCGGCAGTCGTATCTGCGTCGTCGAGCGGGTCCCACTCTAGGTCCGGGTCGCGAGGAGGTCGTCCCTCGTCATCGTCAGGAACGGACCCTCGTGAGCCCCGGTTTCGGGCCATCTTCCGCAACTCCTCAAGGTCGTAGTCTTTGGGATTGATCGTCATACTGTTTGTTGCACTAACCTTGTTACCCCCATATGTTAAATCTTCCACCCCGGTCTGACGCCTGTCAGACGGTCTCGCGCCCGACGACCGGACCGTGCGCAATCGTATCACAGAACCTATAAGAACGCGCCCGACCTATCAGTGCTATGGTAGAGAAGATCACTCTTTTCGAACTTCACGCCGACGACGCCCGCTTCGGGACTAACGATGACCTCGGGGACAGCACTCGCGTCACGGAGCACGCTGAAACGGATCCAGAAGCATCCGAGAAAGGTGGTCTGAGCGTCCGACGACTCGTATTGGCGAGCCTATTCGTGTCGATTGCCGTGTCCGCGATCGTCCGCCGGCTGTTCGCCGATGCGGAACCGACTGAGGCGTCGATAGAGATCGAAGACCCGGACGCCGAACTGGAAGTCGAGTCGTAGCGAACTCCCATTTTCCGATTTGATAGGGCGGAGCGTATTTTTATAACCCGTCGTCACCGAACCATTCCTAACGGTAGAGATGAGTACAGACACACGGCCCGCGCGAGTGTGCGTAACCAACGCTAAGGGCGGGACCGGCAAGACGACGATCGCGATCAATGTCGCCGGCGCACTCAACGAGCGCGGCCGGGATGTGCTGTTCGTCGATCTGGACCCGCAGGGAAACGCCACCGAGGGACTCGGTCTGCTTGACGCCTACGACAAGGACCCTCCGACGTTCTTCGACGTCCTTACAGATCATCGGCAGCGCGATCGCGTCGACGAGTTGATCGTCGAACACGAGGAGATGGACGTCCTCCCGAGCAACATCGATCTCCTGCAGGCGGAACACGAGTTGACGATCGCCGACCTGATCGCTCGGGTCAAAAGCGATCCGGGATTTGACGTCGATCCATCGGCACTCGCCTCGCTTGCGATCAACGTCACGCCGGAATCGGTGACCGGGCCACATGCGCTGGACGTGCTTGACGAGACGCTTTCCGCGATTGATCACGACTACGACTACGTCATCATCGACTCACCTCCCTTCTACGGGAAGCTTACGGACACCGGAATCTTCGCGGCCCGGCATATCCTCGTCCCGGCGTTGACCGAGGCCACTTCCGAACGGGCCATCGAGTTGCTCATAGACCAGATGGCCGCTCTTGAAGGCCAGACGGGAATCACCGTCGACACGATGGGCGTCGTCGCCAACCGTGTCGAGAAGACCAACGAGGATCAAACTATGTTAGAGTGGCTCAACGAGGTGTTCGCGGACTTCCCTGTCTGGGAGGTCCGGAAACGCGTCGCTCTCCAGCGGGCGTTCGCGTCGGGTCACTCGGTGTTTGGGGCCGACGAGTCGGTCGACATGGCCGAGGTTTTTCTGGCTATCGCGGACAGCTTCGACGAACGGTTCGGATTCGTTGCCGAGACTGAAATGATACCATGACCGAAGATGACAATCGAATGGACAGGGCGAAACGTATCAGACGAATGCGCGAAGGACGACGGGGTGACGACGGAGACACGAACTCCGACGACGAAGAGGTCGCCGCCCCTGAGGTCGAGGGGACAGATACTACCCCTGCCGCCGATTCCGATGCCAGCCAGACGGAAGCCGGGAGCGGAGTGGAAAGCGATGCAGCGAACAAAGACGCGTCGTCGGAGACCAATCCGTCGGGCACAAACCGCAGCGATTCGTCGGAAGAGGACACCTCTTCGACGGACGAAAACGCGTCGATGGACGACGAATCGGATGAATCGGAGTGGTTTGCTGGGGATGACGAGTCTGGCTCCGGAAACGATGACGACGAGGCGAGCGCGGACGGCCCGGAAGAGATCGCATCGTCGGTAGCCGCCGCGGCGTCGGAATTCGAAGTAGAGGGGAATTCCAGCACCGACGAGATCGACTCGTCCGAGCCGACCGAAATCGAAGGCCCGGCCGCAACGAGTACAGAGGAGACCGAACGGGAGGAAGAGATACGGGTGCTGGAGTTCCGGCTCGGCGACGAGCAGTACTGTCTCGACATCCGCCACGTCGAGGAAATTGTCAAGGAAGAAGCTATCACGCGCGTACCGAACACGCCCGAGCACGTTCGCGGTGTCGTGGACCTCCGGGGTCAGATCACGACGATCCTGGATCCCAAAGTCTCGCTCGGTATCGAGGAAACAGACGGTGAGAAGTTGATCGTCGTCTTCGACGAAGAGACTTTTGAGGACCAGGGTCACGCCGGTTGGATCGTCGACGAGGTCCGACAGGTCATGCCGATCACCGAATCGGAGGTCAAGGAGTCGCCGCTCGATCAGAAGGCGGTCAAGGGTGTCGTCGAACGGGACGGCGAGTTCGTCATCTGGGCCGAACCAGAAGTCGCGCTCCTTGACGAATAGGTTCCAGGGGAATTTCGACGCTATATCTCCTCGCGAACGAGGCCGACAGCGTTTCTCACCGAACCGATCGACGTCAGATAGCCCGCGCCGACCGACTGTTTGACCGCTGTGGCCGCGGCCCCCCTGAGGACTGTCGGCCCCACCTTCGCCGCCGCGTCGTCGCCGACGCTAACGAGCCATCCCAGCTGGTCGTAATCGTATCGCTGGAGTTCGGGTTCGAATCCGCGGCCTCCTTCGCGGTCGAAGTCGAGCAGTCGCCGCACGTTTTCCGCGGCGATCGGAGCCTGCCTGATAGCGGTGTGGGCAGTCGCGGGTGCGGCCCGCCCGTCGACGTCGATCACTCGCGCGGCGTCGCCGAGCGCGAACGTTCGGTCGGTCAGTCTGAGCGTGCTGTCGACCTGCGGGCGTTCGGAGACTGTCTCTGTCCCGCGGATCCCACCGGTCCAGACGAACTGATCGTATCCGATCCCGTCACCGCTTTCGAGCGTCACCGCCGTCTCGTCGGCGCGCTCGACGGCCGCGTTCGTCCGGACCTCGATGTCGTTGTCGTCCAGTTCCTCCCGCAATGCGCGTCGCAGATCCGACGGGAACGAGGGCGCGATCGTCGAGGCCTGCTCGACCAGTGTAATCGTCGCTTCTACCCCTTGCTCTTCGGCCAGTGCTGCGAGTTCCCCCGCTACCTGGATCCCCGAGAGACCGGCTCCTCCCACGACGATCCGACTGTGGTCCGTTTTGAACGCGTCGAGAGCGTCGGCACGGACCTGCTCGGCGTGCTCGATTGTCCGTAGCGGTGTGGCGTGCTCGCGGACGCCCGGAAGATCGTAGAACGCGGTCTCGACACCCAGACAGATCGCACCGGCGTCGAACGAGAGCGTCTCGCCGTTGGCGAGGGTCGCGACCTGTTCGTCAGGATCGATTTCGGCGACCCGCTGCTGACGGTGTTCTGCGCGATCGAGCAGTTCCCCGAAGGGAATCGAGATCTCCGAGCCGATGCCGGGGCGTCGGACCACGCGGTGGACCTCGTGGCGAACGACGTGGGTTGCGCTCTCGTCGACGAGGACTACCTCGTCCGTCGCCGGGAGCCTGCGTTCGAGCTGTCGAGCCAGGGGGAGACCAGCGTATCCGCCGCCGAAAACTGCGACTCGCATACCCCGCGTTAGGACTGTACTGAAGTAAGGGCAGTGGTCACAGGGAGTTCATGCTGCCGCCTGAAGTTACGTGGAACTGTTCGGCACCCCGAAGCGGCGAAATTCTGCACGTGGTTACAGCCGATAGTATCAGAACAGCGCTTTCTCGTCGTCTAAGGCCGTTGCTGGCCCGCCGACCGTCCAGTGGCGCGTATCGACGCCGCAATCGGAGACGGCCTCGATAACTTCGCCGGCGTACTTCTCGGTTGTGTTGACGTAGACGCTCGCGCCGGTGTCAGTCGAGAAGAACGCGTCGACTCCGTCTTCGCGGAGTTCTCTGATCGCGTTGAATACCTCGATCGTCCGGGGCTGCCAGTAGACCCACGCGGACGGCCCGGTCATAGTTGTCGCGGCTAGCGACAGCGAGTCTCTCTCGGCCAGCTCGAAGGCCCGAGCGAAGTCACCCGCCCGGAGCGCGTCTCGCATCTCGTCGATCTGCTCGTGGACGTGGGCCATCCGCGCGTCGAACATGTGGCTACGGGCCGCTTCGGTGTGGGCCGCCTCGGTCTCCTTGTAGGAGGGAACCATCGCGGCGACCACGTGCAGGTCGTCTTCGAGATCCGTTTCGAGTCGTTCGGACCGACAGTCGTCGTCGTTTTTGCCCGAGTACAGGACCGAGAAGCCGCCGGTGACGGCCCGTGCGGCCGATGCGGAGCCGCGTCGAGCAATCGTCGAGACCTCTGGCCGGGTGAGGTCCAGCCCCGCGGCCTCGACGGCGGCCATCGCCAGCGCCGCGAATCCCGACGAGGAGGAACCAAAACCGATGTTCGTCGGGAAGGAGTTCTCGCTCTCGACGCGGGCCGGCCGGTCTATCCCTGCTAGTTTGCGGACGTGATCGAGGACGGCCTCGATCCGCTCGGCCCCGCGGCCGGTCACAGTCTCGCCGTCGACGACGTAGGTCTCCTCGGCAGCCTCGAATGAGACGGTTGTCTTCGTGTGGCTCGGTGCCGTGCAGACGCTGATGCTGTCGTGATAGGGATAGCGGAGTTCCGGATCGCGCATCCCGTGGTACTTGACCAGGCCCTGGATGGGGTGGGCCTTCGCAGTCGCGTGCATACCTGTGGGTCCGCCCCGCGACACTTATCGATGCCGTCTCGTGACCCGGGAACCGGCGCTATTCGCCGCCAAGCTCGCGCCGACGGCCTTTCGGTATCTGCGATCGAAGTTCGCCGTGGACGTACAGTCCGACTCCGATCGGTTCAGGTTCACCCGCGATATCGTGTGTGACGATCAGGTATCCCCAGTCGCCGCTCCAGTCGAGCTGCTGGTCCTCGCCGGTGATGAACGTCTCGGCCTCGCCCCGCGTGAGGTGCATGACGTTGCGCTCGGCGTGACGTCCGAACCGTTGGACCGCCTCGGTCGTCGGTTTCCAGTGTTCCTGGCGCGTCCGGGTGAACGACATCCCGAGCGCTTCGATATCCATGGGCGTCTCCAACTCGCTTGCGAACGCCCAGATCTTGCCGTTGCCGCGCTCCCAGAAGGTGTGCCCGGCGAATACGTCCGGATCGACGCCGAATCGATCGTCCCAGAACGCGACGATTTCTTCGCGAGTCGGTCGTTCCTCGACTTCTCGTTCGGCTTCGGTCGCCGGGAGTCGATCGAACTGGTGACTGACGTTCTCGCTCATCCTGTGACCTCCAGCTTCGCGGCGAAGAACCCACCCGTGTCATTGAAATGTGGATAGATCCGGTGAGCCAACTCGACCTGTGGATCGAAGTCCTGACCGCCCCACTCGGTGACGCCGGGTGTCGTCTCCAGCGGGGGATCGAACTCGACGAGTCGGCAGTCTTCACTCTCGAGAACGTGATCCAGGACGCCCTCGTTCTCCTCTGGAGCGAACGTACAGGTCGAGTAGACGACTGTCCCGCCCTCGCGAGTAGCCTGGACCGCGCGCGAGAGAATACCTTTCTGGACGCCTGCGATGCCCTCGACGTGGCCGAGCGACCACTCTTCGAGGGTGTCGGGGTTCTTCCGGATCGTCCCCTCACACGAGCAGGGGACGTCAACCAGCGCCTTATCGTACTCCGTACCATCGAAGGGCTTCAGCGAGTGGTTGCGGGCATCCTCGTTGGTGACAGCGACGTTCGTGACGCCGAGCCGCTCTGTGTTCGACCGCAGCGCTGACAGTCGCCCAAGATTGCTGTCGGTCGCCACGACCAGCCCACGGTCGTCCATCAGCGCCGCCAACTGTGTGGTCTTGCTCCCCGGCGCTGCACAGGCGTCCCAGACACGCTCTCCCGGTTCGGGATCGAGTACCCGGGCTGGCACCGCCGAGACCTCTTCCTGACCGTGGATCCAGCCGTGGGTGTACGGCCAGTTGGCCCCGGGCTGGTCGTCGGGAAACCGGAAGAGTCCGGGGTGCCACTCGACGGCATCGACCTCGACGCCGACCTCAGCAAGCCCTTGCTTTGCCCGTTCGACCGTCGCTTTGATCGTGTTGACCCGGACCACAGACGGCAGGGGTTGCCGGCAGGCAGAAAGGAACGCCTCGAAGTCGTCGATTATCGGCTCGTATCGCGACAGTGCGTCCATCGATCTCACCTTGGCAAGGTCGGGGTTTGTGGGTTTCGGAGGCCAAACGGTAAGCCCCTTCCCGTCGTTTGTTCTATCATGGCACACGTGAACGTGCATCGAGAGGATCTCGATTTCGACGAGCCAGTGTTAGTTGAAGGGTTACCCGGTCTCGGCCTCGTGGGCAAAATCGCCGCGGACCATCTCGTCGACACGTTCGAGATGGATCATTACGCGTCGATTCACTGCGACGGCCTGCCGGAGGTCGCGATTTACGACGCGGACGGTCCCGGCGTCGAACCGCCGGTCCGGATCCATGCCGACGAGAAGCGGGATCTGCTGGTCCTGCAGAGCGACGTCCCGATCTCGCCGTCGGCCGCCGACGAGTTCTCGACGTGTCTCACTGGCTGGCTCGACGAGATGGACGCCTTCCCGCTGTACATATCGGGCACACGGCGCGAGGACGACGAGATAACCGAAGTCTTTGGCCTCTCTACCGCGGGGGCGGGTGCGCGTCTGGACGGCCTGGAGGTCGATCTGCCGGGCGAGCGCGGCGTCGTCAGCGGACCCACTGGTGCGCTTCTATACCACGCCGAGCGGGCGGATCTGGACGGCCTCGCGTTCGTCGTCGAAGCCTCGCCTCAGTTCCCCGATCCGGCGGCTGCGAAGACACTGCTCGATCGGGCGGTCGAACCGATGGCCGAGATCGAGGTCGAGACGGAGACGCTTGTCGAGCAGGCCCAGGAAATCAGCGCCGCAAAGGAGAAACTCGCTCGTCGGATGCAACAGGCGGAAGACGAGAGTTCGCAGGCCCAGCCGGTCGGGATGTATCAGTAATCCCGGGGGTGATGGGGATCCGACTCGTCGGGCTTTTGAGGACGACCGACTAATCGACGACGATGAGTTTGCTGCAGTGGATCGCTACTGCGGGCGCGGGCGTTGTCTTCGGACTCGCTCTGGCGGCACCGCCGGGACCGATGAACGCCGTCATCGCCGAGGAGAGCGTCGTCCGAGGGTGGCGAGCCGGTTTCACCGCCGGGCTGGGTGCGATGGTCGCCGACGCGTGCTTCCTGGCACTTTCGCTGATCGGCGTTGTTGCGGTGATCCAACGTTCGCCGACCCTGCAGGGCGCGATGGTCGCCGTCGGCGGACTCCTGCTGTGGTACTTCGCGTACGACGCCGTTCGCGATCTCTCGACGACGTTCCGGGGCGATGGGGCGACGACCGACGGTCACGGCTTCCTGAAGGCTTTCACGCTCGCGATCACGAACCCCTACCAGATCGTCTTCTGGTTGACCGTCGGTGTCGGACTGCTCGATCCCGGTCGAGTCGACGTGCTCGCGGTAGCACTGTCTTCCGATTCACGCCTGGCTGGCCTGCTCGTCGTGGAAACGGGGACGCCACTGTTGATCGCTGGGCTGTTCGCAGGGATCGTCGTTTGGATCGTCGCCTTCCCGGCGGCGCTGGTGGCTGGACGTGAACGGACTGACCGGTTCGCGCCCGCAGTCGCGACTATCAGTGCCGTCGCGTTTGCGGCCTTCGGGACGCTGTTCCTGGTCGACGCGGCGAGCACGCTGGCCTAACGGCTGGCGGCGTCGACGTCGTCCGTATCGAAGGGGTCGCCGTCTCCGTCCATCTCCGCGACCTCGGCTTCGAGCCACTCCTTGAGCCACTTCACCCGCTTGATCCGGCGATAGGCAACGCTCTCGGCGGCTTCACTCCGGATACGCTCTTTGGCGTCGAGCCCGCGTTCGAGGACGCGATCGACCATCTCGGCGGCGTCCATGTGGGTCCGGGACTCATATCCCATCCGTAACAACAGCAGCGTCGCGCCGTTGGCTCCGATCTTGTCGAGGATGTCCGCCTCGATGAGACACTGGGTTTCCAGGGGCAGGTTCGTCAGTTCGCCCTGGTAGGAGTGGTCCCGCACGGCCTGGACGACCTGTTCGACAAACGACGGTGGATAGTCGCCGTGAGTGGTCAGATACTTCTTGGCGATCTTCGCTCCGACCTCGGCGTGTTCATCCTGCTCGGCTTCGAGTTTTGCGATGTCGTGAAACAGCGCCGCGACGCGAGTCACGTCCACGTTCGCGCCCTCCTGGCGGGCGATCTCTTCGGAGAGTTCGACGACGTTCAGGATGTGGTTGAACCTGTACTCGGCGGAGTGCCAGGGGTACCAGCGCATCCGACCCCCTTCTTCCTCGGTCTCGACGCTGGCCGTGAGGTAGTCGCGGACGAACTCCGTCATCGCCTCGAATTCGGCGTCCGAAACCGGCGACTCCTTAATCTCGACACCCACAGAACCACCTCCCGATTGGACGTTCGATATTCATGTTATCTATAAGAAAGCGGGTTTGACTCTTTAGCGTTACGACACTCTCGATTGCGGTATCGTGATAGTGATTGCTAACGTCTCGGTTCGCCGAGACGAGCGGCGGTCTTTTTGGTCTTTGACGAACAACGCTTCCTCTATGAACGTACGTCCAGCAAAGGTCGCGGACCGGCCGGCAATCCGGGACATCGCCAGGCGGTCGTTACAGACCTCCTACTCGTTGAGTCCACAGGCGATCACGGACGCGGTCGAGGAGTGGTACGCCGAAAGCAGTCTCGAAACGACCATGGAAGACAGTGACCGACTATTACTCGTTGCCGTACGTGACGACCAGGTCGTCGGCTTCTCGGAGAGCACGCTCGAAGAGGCGACCGTCTTCGACGATGGCGACGATCAGCAGAAAGCCATGTTACTGTGGTTACACGTCGATCCCTCCTACCGCGGTGAAGGGATTGGTACCGTCCTCTTCGAGGCGACCCGGGATCGGCTTCAGGAACGCGGTGCCAGCATCATCCAGGGACGGGTCCTCGCCGAAAACACCGAGGGTAACGGCTTCTTCGAGCGACTAGGATTCGAGCAGGTCGGCCGCAGAGACGTAGAGATCGCGAGCCGCACTCACGTCGAGAACATCTATATCGAGGAACCGTCGGGGCTGATGCCGTGCGAACGCGAGGACGGGGAGACTGTCTACGTCGACCGTGACGACTCCGAACGGGGTTCACTGGCACCGTTCTACACGGTCTATGCCGACGAGAAGCGTGCCGAACGATACGGTTACTACTGCGGGAGTTGCGACGAGCTGGCGAACGCCATGGACGCGATGGGCCGTATCGAGTGTGACAACTGCGGGAACAGCCGAAAGCCATCTCGCTGGGACGCGGCGTACATGTGAATCCTCACGGAGTCGAGTCCGGTGTTATTCGCCTCGACCACGCGTGAATCGCCGGTAAATTGGGCTCGCTGTATCACTCTGTCTCTTTGTCTCGTTGCTCGGTCATGTCGTTGATCATGCTCCCGGCGTCGGGGTCAAGTTCTTCCAGTTCTGCTCTCGTTTCGGCCATGCCGGTTGTGACCATCAGTCGGATCCCGCGACGAACGGATATGTCGAGTTCGTGCACGTCCGACGCGGGAACCATCGCGAGGTGGCCATTCGTCGGGTTCGGACTGTTCGGGAGGTAGACGTTGTACGCCTCACCGATCGTATTCTGGACGGGTTCCGGGCTTTGGGAGGTGACGAATCCGAGCGCGTACACGCCGTCCCGAGGATATTCGACGAGAACGACGCTCTCGTAGCGGTCCCCCGACTGAGACAGCGAATTCGTCACTTGTCGTACTCCAGTGTAGATCACCCGAACTATCGGAATGAGACCGAACACGCGGTCGAACCCGCCGAAGACGCGATCGGCGACGCCCCACTGGGCGAGGAACCCGACGAGAACTATCAACACGAGCAGGATCGCCAGCGCCAGCACTTGCGCCAGAAGGTCTATGTTGCCGGTGAACTGTGCCAGATCCGTCGCGGAGACTACCGGTTCGACGAATCCCGTCAGCCAACCCAGCAGGAACTGTAACGCGAAGACCGTGATGACTAACGGAGCGACGAACACCAATCCCGTTATGAAACTGTTCCGCAGCCAGCGGTAGGTCCTCACGTTCGTTGATAGGGGGGTGACGCGAAAAAGTTTCTTTGGCCACAGGAGTTGGCTGATCGACCACCTGCATGCGACCTATCCTTGATGAATGTCCACCAATCAATGGTGATTTATGGTGTGTGTCCCCATTATATACCACTCGGTTTATTATCGTTCGAACCCTATCAAGGGGTATGAATTCGCCCTCCATCGACGCAGACCCGCCGCGGAAGTCGCAGTTGATCTGTCCCGGGTGTGACTATCAGAGCCCGCCGGACGGCAACTGGCGTTTCGAGCGTCGCCTATCGGAGACTGTCTACGAATGTCCGCGCTGTCGGACCGAGGTCACACGCCGTCCGGCTAAACGGAATCGGTCAGTGGTCGCAGGAGTCGCAGCCGTTCCGGCTATGGCTGCGTCTCGATGGCGTGACTCGCTGCGCGAAGCCCGGCAACTGTTCAGCGAGTGAATCACCCCCCTGTTCACGGCTGATAGTGACCGCTGTAACGATTTACCGGTGCGACCGCACGACGCCGTGCGGTCGACCCGGAACAGACTTACAGCGGTCACTATGATACGGTTCGCTCCTGTGTTGCTCCTTGCTGAAGGGGACTTAGCGGCTCGTCGTAGTTAATCGTCGAGCCGTTCGCGGACGCCGGGAGGCATTCGCTCGCGGGCCGCTTCCGGGATGTCTTCCGGATCGATTCCCCCCACGTACGTCTCCGGTGCGTCCGCATCCTCGCTGAACTCCGGTTCGAAAAGCTGCAACGCCGCGTTGATCGTCGACCAGTCGTCAGCTTCCGCGGCGTCACGAAGTCCGCTGGTCGGTGGCGCGAGCAACTGGTTGACTATCGAGTCGGCCATGGATTCGACGATCTCTCGCTGTTCGTCGTCGATGTCGAGTTTCGAGAAGGCCTTCTCTAGCTCTGCGGCTTTCCGGCGTTCGGCCCCTTCGTACATCGCCGATATCACCTCATCGGCCCGCTTTCGTTTATACTGGGCGAGCAGCTCCTCGTAGGCTTCATCTATCAGCTCTTCGACTGTCACGGCGGCCTCCCGGCGCTGTTCCCGCGTCTCGTCGGTGACGGCTTCGAGAGCGTCCAGATCGTAGCGCGTGATCTCCTGCAGTCGTTCCGCTCGCTCCGGCAGGTCCCGTGGCTGTGCGAGGTCCATGGCGACTGTTTCGCCGGCCGCCGCGAGCGTTTCCGGATCGATGACCGGATCGGGCTTGCCCGTCGCTGAGACGACGACGTCGGCCGCCTCGATGGCCCAGTCGAGTTCGTTCATCCCGAGCGCTTTCCCATCGAGGTCGACAGCATCGAGGACACGTTCGGCGTGTGGAATTGTCCGATTGACGACGAGCAGCCGCTCGACGTTCGTCCGGGCGTCTATGGCCTTCGCCGAGAGCGTCGCTATCTCGCCCGCGCCGATAACGAGTGCGGTCGCTCCATCCAGGTCGTGTTCGCTCGCGGCGAGTTCGACGGCCGCGCTACCCAGCGATACGACCCCTTCGTTGATCGCCGTCTCCGAGCGCGCACGTTCCCCGACGTGGATCGCCTTGGTGACCGCGCTTTCGAGTACCATTCCGATGCCGCCGACGCTCCGGGCGTCCTCGTAGGCGTCTCTGACCTGACCGATGATCTGATCCTCACCGATGACCAACGATTCCAGTCCAGCCGTCACTCGCATCTGGTGCCGGAGACTCGACTCGTGGTCCATCGTCACGAGCGCGGACTCGGGAACGTCGGCCGTGAACGCGTCGAGCACTCGCCGGCCCGCGTCGGCGTCGTCGGTGACAACGTAGGCCTCCGCTCTATTGCAGGTCTGGAGGACGAACGCTTCCGTCACGGCCGGCTTCTCGAGAAGTTGACCAACCGCGGCGCGCTGGCTGGCCGCCATTGCAGATTCGATCTCCCCGACTGTCGCGTGTCGATGGGAGACGCTGACTCCGGAGATGACGCCAGTTGCCTCAGTCACGTAGTCTCACCCGTGATCACGTCGGCCACTCTTTTCTGACTATTGATTCCGCGAGTATCTAAAGCTGTCCAAGTATCCAGGGATCTGATACCGCCCGCGAAAAGCGCCCCAGGAGGTTTCTCGACCCCGTGATACTGTCGGTCGTGATCGCATGACAACCATCGTGCATTCGAGGCTGGGACTGTCGTCTCGGCGTTTCGGCCGCCAGTGCGGGCGGACCAGCGGGTCACACGGACGCTGATCGATGTCGTTTCTCGCCCGAAGTCGTCTGCCAGCGGAATCATCTCGTAGGTTCGCTGTACGGATCTGAGAGTTCTGGCGTGAAAAGCATCCCGCCCGACCTTCATTGTTATTGTCACACAATACTAAATCCCGAATATTGCCCTGGACCTCGTCGTGGTGGTCCTGGTACTCTTCGCGGTGTCGGCGGTCCCACTAGCGCTGTTCGCCGGCCTGTTCGCGCCCATCGACCGCCTGGCGGACGAAGCGAAGATCCGGGAGGTCCGGCAGGCACGTCGGGAAGGGCGTCCTATCGACTTCACCACGGTCGATTCCATCTCAGAACCCGAACGTCCGCCCGAGGATAGGCAAGACGGTCGTCTGTACGCACTGTGATGCGGGGAACGCGCCGGCGTTCGACCGTTGTTGGCGGTGTCAGTCCGAACTCTGGCCCTCGACGCCGACGACGGTGTAGCCGGCCTCGGAGGCGGCATTTACAATCGCGTCCTGATCGGCGTCCGCCTCGTAGTAGAAGACAATCTTGAACGTTCCGTCCCGGAGCAGTTGTTGACACTCCCAGACGAACTCCTCGTCCTCCAGAGTCAAGCCCTGGTGCTGGTTGAGGCCGAACTCCGGATCGTCGGTGCCGGAGTAGACGAACGTTTCCTCCTCGGGAGACGCGTGTTCGGCGATGATGTCGCCGATCTCGATCGTGGCCTGGTTCAGCTCGGCTTCCTTATCCCGGTCCATCTCCGTATGGACGATGAGGCCGTTCAGCTCGATCTCGCCCGGTTCGAGCAGTGCTTCGGCCTGTTCGTAGAGGTCCTCGTCGATAACTTCGGCTGGCATATCAGGGAGTCAGCGGGCAACAGTAAAACGCGTGACGATCCGTCCCTGGGTCGGCCGATCGTTATCGTTTCTTTCTACCCGGCTACTCTCGGGAGGGATAGATCGGGGACCCCTCTCTGTGGGTTGATTCATGTTGGCTTCCCATCCCACTATCATCAGTTGGTTAAATGATAAGAAAGGTGTGCTATCGACGCTGGAATAGTCTCAATCCACCCTTACATCCGGCGACGTCGGCGATATCCACTCACACGATGGGTCAGTTCTGTTAAACCTTATCAAACTTTATTACAACGGGTGTTGTTACCTCTCGTGAGAATGGGTATTAGAGAACTCGTTCCGGAAGTGATCAGGCGCAGGTACGCTGTGAAGTTCGGGATCGTCATCCTCGTGATCGGATTGTCGCTTGGCGTCGTCGGTGTCGGCGCCACGAGTTTGATGGGTGAAGAGGTTGAGGACAGTATCAATCGAGAGCTCGAATCGACAGCGACTTCTGATGCACAGTCACTCGACAACTGGCTCGAACAGAACGCGATCGAAATGCAAAGCACCGCACGGTACGTGCCCACGAACGGTTCCGATTCGATCGACTCGTTTCTCTCGACGTACCGGCATGACGTCTCCGAAGGCTCGACGCTGACGCTCGTGCACGTCGTCGATCCATCGACGAACACTATTGAAAACTCTTCACGTGTTGCGTTCAGAGGGGAGCGTTTCGACGCGGACGAGGTCGGATGGGCACGCGAGCCGGACTTCAATGTCTCCGGCATCGGCGTCTCGGAGCTGTACGTCGCAGAGGACAGTTACTACGCTGTGGCGTTCAGTACTGAACTCGACAACGGAAACCTGCTGGTCGCGGTACACGACGTCGAAGACCTCGGCAGTGATATTCTGGGTGGGGGCAACAACCCCGAGACAGACGCGTTCACGGTTGTGATCGACAGCGAGAACAGGATCGTCATGTCGGACATGACCTCCGCCGAAACCGCTCCACTGGTCGGGCAGCAGTATCCGGCTGACAGTCCAGTGCTGGAAAGCGCCCGGGCGCTTCCGGCGCGAACGACGTCCGAATCGCGGATCGTCAGCGGCTCGCGGCTTCCTGACGACATTCGGGCCGCGGGCTCGGATCACCTCGTCGGATACGCACCCTCTGGTAAGCGTGTCCATCCAGATTTCGAGAGCGACTGGGTCGTCGCGGTACACATCCCGACTGACCAGGCATACGGCTTCGCCGGAACGTTGCGGGAGTATGGACTGTACGCGACTGGGTTCGGTGTGATCATCGCCGGACTAATCGGCGCTGTCGTCGGTCGGAATACTGCCCATTCCATCACCGGTCTCACCGAGAGGGTCAAAGAGATCGAGGAAGGCGACCTCGATACCGACTTTTCGACACCTCGGATCGACGAGATCGGGCAGTTGTACGCCGGCTTCGACAGCATGCAGGAGCAACTCAAAGCCCGCATCAGCGAGGTCGAATCGGCTCGGAAAGAAGCCGAAGTGGCACGAAGCGAGGCTGAGGAACTGGCGAAGCATCTCCAGGAGAAGGCTGCGGAGTATTCCCGGGTGATGCAGCAGGTCAGTAACAGCGATCTCACACAGCGCATGGAACCCGACCATCTCGAAGACTCGATGAACCAGATCGCGACGGAGTTCAACGAGATGATTGAGGAGATCGAAAAGACCGTCGGCCAGCTGCAGAGCTACGTTGACGAGGTCGAAACTGCCGGGCGCGAGGTCGAAAACAGCGCCGAGACCGTCCGTACCGCCAGTGAACAGGTCGCCGATTCGATCCAGCAGATCTCCGACGACGCGTACCGTCAGACCGAACAGATCGATGCCGTAACGGCGTCGCTCAACGAGACCGTCGAGATGCTTGAATCGCTCACCTCCGACCTCGACGACGAGCGTCTCGAGGACTCGCTGGCAAATCTCCGGACCGTCGCCGACGAGGTCAACCAGCTTCGTGAGCTCACTGAGGCGACGATGAGCGAGTCCGAGACTGTGGCTGGTGCGGCCGAAGAGCAGGCGGCCGAACTCAACGAAGTTTCCTCTCGGGCAAACGATCTCCAGCGCTACGCTAGTCCCCTGCGAGAAATCCTCGAGGAATTCGATACCGAGGCCGAGCACGAGTTCGTCTTCTCCTCCGATGTTGGGAGCGGGCCATCCCCGGCAAAGACTGAACGGGAGGACTGATACTGATTACTGTAAGTTTGTCCCGGGTCGACCGCCAGCGTCGTGCGGTCGCACCGGTAAATCGTTACAGTAATCACTATGATACTCCCGGCTGTGACATTTCGAAATGATTCGCGACCCCGGTGCGGCAAAACACTGTGCCGATTTTTAATCGGCAGTCTGAACACGTGGTCGCCAGCGATCCCATTGCCACTGTGACTGCGTTTCGAAGACAATCAGCGTGAACCGTCCGACACCGGACGATCCCTGTTCCGGCGTTGAACGACAAGACTCATACCATTCGGGGAGAACTGTTCACCCGAATGCTGTCACGTCTTCGGAGCGTCGCTGACCGCCTTTACGAGCGGTTGCTCCGGCGGGAACTGTCGGGGACACCGAACCACGTGGCCGTCATCCAGGACGGTAACCGCCGCTACGCCCGAAAGCAAGGCGACGACGCGACCGACGGGCACCGCGAAGGGGCCGAAACGACCGAACAGGTTCTCGACTGGTGTGCGGAACTCGGGATCGACGAACTCACGCTGTATGCCTTCTCGACGGAGAATTTCAACCGCCCTGCGGACGAACAGGCGGCACTGTTCGATCTGCTGGAACAGAAGCTCCGAGAGTTCGCTGACGCCGATCGCGTCCACCGTGAAGGCGTCCGTATTCGCGCTATCGGTGAGATCGACCGCCTCCCCGAACGCGTCCAAGACGCCGTCGAGTACGCCCATCAGCGGACGCGGTCGTACGATCAGTTCCATCTCAACGTCGCACTCGCGTACGGCGGCCGCGCGGAACTGCTCGGTGCGGCCCGCGACATTGCAACCGAGGTCGACAAGGGTAATCTCCAGCCGGACGAGGTCGACGTCGAAGCGATCGAACGGCGGCTCTATGAGGGGCCGACTCGTGACGTCGATCTCATCATCCGCACGGGCGGTGACGAGCGAACTTCGAACTTCCTGCCGTGGCACGCCAACGGCAACGAGGCTGCCGTTTACTTCTGTGCCCCCTACTGGCCGCAGTTCCGCAAGATCGACCTCTTGCGGGCGATCCGGACCTATGAATCCCGGGAGGAATCCTGGCGCAAAACGAGAGTCCGGCGGGCGCTGGCACTGGTCCGGACCATCGAGAACGACCGCGGCGACGGGAACCGAATACTCAATCGCCTCCGCGAACGATTGCCCAGCGACGAGGCTGACGCCTTGTCAGAAAGAGCCGAGATCGATCAGCCCGCGGATTGATTCAGGCTGAAAACGTCTTTCGTAATTGATTCGCGCTGAAAACATCTGTTATTAATGGCCATGCGCGAGCCGCTCGACCATGCTGTCGGGCGGCTCGACTTCGTCGGTGACGGTAGTCCCGTCGTAGTCTTTCACCGTCAGCAGGATCGGCTCTTCGCCGACCAGCCAGTAGAAGGCGTAGCGCTTGGTCCGCGCGACCACTGCTGTCTCCGGGAGCGCGTCGCTCTCCGCCTCCGTAATGGTGAACGGTGCTGCGTGCTGTGACTGAGTTGTAACTGCCATGATTGCGTTCGAACGTAGTTGACGCACAGGTATAAGTCTTTATTCAGTATCGAGTTAATATCTTT